>PMPX01000279.1 GCA_003169235.1 Acidimicrobiaceae bacterium
AATGAGCCGAAATCCAGCTGTGAGCCAGCTTGGGGTTCTATGTAAGACCCACCTAAACAACCTGGTCGGCGCGTTTCGTGTCATTTTGCCTGCATTCCCAGGAACGGCACAGCGGGCACCGGACGCAGGCCAATGCTGAAGGCGCATGCTGTCCCCACAGCTCACCGGGCGCCGGGAGACTCTCGTGTCACCCCTTCACGAACCCCCGGTTCTCCCGGCGCCGGTGCAGCTTCGGTTGGTCAGCCCCACGGGCCAGCCGTGAATCGTGGGGGAGGGGCCACCCCCTGTTCCCCCATTCCGATCTCCCTGGACCACTTGGGTGACACGTCGGTGGGTTTCCCGCATTGAATGGGCGCGTTACAGCCGGCCGGGGATCGCCTCGAGCGCCAAGCTCACCGTCAACCTCATGCTGTTCTCGGGGGTTGCCACACCGGCCGAGGCCATCACCGTCGCACGAGCCGGTGGCCTGGGCAACGAGGAGATCCGGGACCTCTGGCCGAGTCACCCGTGGTGGCTCCCGGGATCCGGAACCGATTCCAAGCCGTCCTCGACGCGTCCGGGCCCACCTGGTGGACGACCGAGCTCGGGGCCAAAGATGCCAGGCTCGCCACCGAGCTGGTCCAGGCGGCGGGCTGCATCTCGGTCCGATCATCCGAGACCCGTACCAGGCGGCCGCCGATGCCGGCCTCAGCGACGACGACAGGGCCTCCGGGAACCGAGAGGGGCTCAGCTGGACCGACTGATGCCCCTACCCACCAGGTCCTTCACTTCTACCCTACCGCCGATAATGTTCATTATGTTAAGTTAGAACGAAATTCCAGGGATGGCGTACGGCGGACCGTCGCGAGGGCGCTCCCCCCGGGACACGCCAACCGCCGTGGTCCGTCGACCGGGTCCCGGGAGTTCCGAGATGCACCAGCGAGGATCGTCTCCCGACGTTGAGCGTCCACGGCGGCCCATCCGTGGAATCCTTGGTTCTGCGGCGCACGGGTCGGTTCAGAGGTGCACGGCACCCAGAGGTCGGCCGCCGCGGGCGATGCGTATCGTCCGGACGGCGGGTCGCCAAGCGGATCCCGATCTCCACGTCTGGGCCACCGCATGCGGCGATCCCCTGCGATGGTGGCAAAGGAGCCTTGATTTCAGTAACGGTTTTCACTAAAGTGACAAGCGCTAAGTCCCCTTGGTTAAAGGTTCAAAGTCCGGACGGATGAGAAAGGGGAAAGAGCAGGTGGAGGCCTTGTTTGGCCTCGTAAAGTTGAGTACTGTCCCCGGTATGTCCGGGGATTTTTGCGCGAGTCCATTTGCGCGGGAATTGCCGGGGAGTGGGTCCCGATGAGCGATCCGGCGCCCCTCCCCGACCCGGAGCTCCAAGCCGAGCAGGCGCACCTCCAGCTCGCGCACGATTCCCTCGCCGCCATGCGGCAACGGGCTGAACGCCTGCTCCAGGACCTCATCGGAGCCGGCAGCCCTGACCTCGACTACGTCGCCGCCCTCTCCCGACGCGTCTCGCTCCTGGCCGAGAGCCCACGCCCGCTCCTGTTCGGGCGGATCGACGAGAAGGAGGGGCCGAGGTGGCACATCGGACGCCGCCACGTCGAGGATGCCCGTTCCGACCCGGTCGTCATCGACTGGAGGGCCCCGGTGGCCGTCCCCTTCTACCGGGCCAGCACCAAGGATGCGCTGGGTCTGGCCCGGCGGCGACAGATCATGGTCGACCGCCATTCCGTGGTGTCGGTGGCCGACGACCTGTTCGACGGCACCGACGGAGATGCCGGGGCCACCCGACTGCGAGGGGGCGATGCCCTGCTGGCCGAGCTCGAGCGTGCCCGCACCGGCGAGATGCTCGACATCGTCGCCACCATCCAGGCGGAGCAGGACGAGATCATCCGCGCCCCGCTCGACCAGCTGCTGACCGTGCAGGGTGGCCCGGGCACCGGCAAGACGGCGGTCGGCCTCCACCGGGCCGCCTTCCTCCTCTACAACCATCCCGCCCTCAGCCGGGACGGCGTGCTCGTGCTCGGCCCCAGCCGTGCCTTCCTGCGCTACATCGCGCAGGTACTCCCCTCGCTCGGTGAAGAGGCCGTGGTGCAGACCACCATCGCCGACATCGCCCCCAAGGCCAAGGTCCGGGTCGAGGAGCCCATGGAGGTCCGCCGCATCAAGGGCGACGCCCGCATGGGCGAGCTCCTGCGGCGGGCACTCGACGGGCGCCGCCGCCCGCTCGACGACGATGTGAGCCTGCGCGTCCGCTTCGCCCGGGCAACCTTGAGCGCCGAACGGGTCAACGAGCTCGTGGCGTCCATCGCCGCCCGCCCGGCCCCGTACAAGTCGGGTCGTCTGGCGTTGAAATCCCGCCTGGTCAGCGAGGCCCGGCGGGCGTTCCGCTCGTCGGCCCGGCTGGGGGCCGACGAAACCTGGTTCGAGAACGAGCTGACGTCGACGGAGGAGTTCGGCAGTCTCCTCGACACCCTCTGGCCCACCGTCTCCCCCGCCTCCCTGGTGCGCGAGCTGCTGTCCTCGCGGGCACAGCTGGAGCGCTTCGCGGGCGGCCTCTTCTCCGAGCGCGAACGACAGCTGCTGCTGCGGGCCCGCGACACCCGCGTCTCCTCGACGGCGTGGAGCACCGACGATCTCGCCCTGCTCGACGAGGCCGCCTTCCTGACCGGCGGACGGACGCGGACCTATGGACATGTCGTCGTCGACGAGGCACAGGACCTCACGCCGATGCAGTTCCGCATGATCGCCCGACGCGCACCATCGGGGTCCATCACCGTGCTCGGTGATCTGGCGCAGGCCACGGGCCCATGGACCTACTCGGACTGGGCCGAGGTCAGGGTCCACCTGCCCGAGGCGGGTCGTCCCCATCACGACGAGCTGACACTCGGCTACCGGGCACCGGGACGCGTGCTCGACTACGCCTCCCGTCTGCTGCCGGTGGCTGCCCCCGGTGTGGGCCCCACCTCCTCCATCCGTCCGGGGCGCACGGAGCCGTCGGTGCTCGCGGTGGCCGACGACGAGGTGGTCGCCGCGGCGCTGGCCGAGGCGCGAACCCTCGCTGCCGGCCACGCTCTCGTGGCCGTCATCGCGCCCGAGGAGCTGCTGCCCGCACTGGCCCGGATGGCCCGGAGCGACGACGACATCGGCATGCTCGAGCGCGACGCGATGGCCCGGCCCATCACCATCGTCCCGGCGCCGGCCGCCAAGGGTCTCGAGTTCGATGCCGTCGTGGTGGTCGAACCGGCGGCCATCGCCGGCGAGGACCGCCGGGGCCTGCGCCTGCTCTATGTGGCCATGACCCGCCCGATTCAGCACCTGAGCGTGGTGCACGCCCGCCCCCTCCCCGCGCCGCTCGTGGGCTGAACGACACCCGGTCCCCTACGCTCCCCTGCATGGCACTGGACGTGGACGGCAAGGTCGCTCTGATCACCGGCGGCAGCAACGGCATCGGCGAAGGGGTGGCCCGGCACCTGGCGGGCAACGGTGCGCATGTCGTCATCGCGGACATCGACGGCGCTCGCGGTCGTGCCCTGGCGGACGAGCTGGACGGGCACTACGTCCAGACCGACGTGGCCGATCCTGCAGCCAGCACGTCGGCCGTGGCTGCCGCAGTCGAGACCTTCGGCGGGCTTCACATCGCGCACCTCAACGCCGGGGTCACCTCGTGGTGCGGCATGGGCGACGACTTCGATCCCGAGGCCTACCGGCGCTCCATGTCCATCAATCTCGACGGCGTCGTCTACGGCATTGCCGCGGCGCGGCCGGCCATCAAGGCGAGCGGCGGCGGGACGATCGTCGCCACCGCCTCCATGGCCGGACTGGTCGCCACCCCATTCGACCCGATTTACGCCGCCAACAAGCACGCCGTCGTCGGGCTGGCCCGCTCCCTTGGCCCGGTCTACGAGCCCGAGGGGATCCGGGTGCACGCGTTGTGCCCCTCCTTCGCCCACACCAACATCATCAAGGGCTCGGAACAGACACTCCTCGACATGGGGTTCCCCATCATCGACGTGGCCGACGTCGTCGACGCCTTTCAGCGCATCCTCGACTCGGACGGCACCGGCGAGTGCTGGTACGTGGTCGCCGGTCGGGAAAGCGAGCCCTTCCGCTTCCGCAACGCACCGGGGCCGCGCATCGACTGAGTCACCCGGCCCCGGGGCGCGGGCGGCCGGGGTTGGTACGATGGAGACCGCAGCGACACCGACCGGCGATGGGTCCCGCCGGGGGGCAACGCCCCGAACCGCCGCACGACATGGCTGATGGCTCCTGACAGGCGGCACGGGAGGGCCGGGCCATGGACGAGCAGCCGCATCAGCCACCGGAGCATCGCGACACCGCCGCGCCGGCGCACGACGCGGCCCGGATCGACCGGGAGCAGGACCTCCTCGACGAGCCTGTCCTCCCCCTCCTCGGGCTCTCGGCGGGCACGCTGGCCGCCATCTTCGTGGGCGGTGCGCTCGGCACGGTGGCCCGGTACCTGCTGGAGTCGCACCACCCCGTCGCCGCCGGTGGCTTTCCCTGGGTCACACTGCTCGTCAACCTCACCGGCTCCTTCGCCATCGGGTTGCTGATTCCGCTCACCGAGCACGTCGCACCTCGGGCCCCCCTGGTCCGCCCGCTCGCCATCATCGGCTTCCTGGGGGGATGGACGACCTATTCGACCCTGGCGGTCGACGCCACGCTGTTGGCCAAGCACGGTGACGTCGTCACGTGCCTCGCCTACCTGGCGGCCACCGTCGCCGGTGGGCTGGCGCTGGTCGTGGCCGGGCACTCGGTCGGACGGAGGATGACCGAGTCGTGAGCTCCTCCCCCACTCTCGGCCTCGCGCTCGTCGTGGCGCTCGCCGGCGGCGCCGGTGCCGTTCTGAGGGCGCTGCTCATCCACCACATCGGTGTCCGGCGTTCGGACCCGTTGCCCCTCGGCACCATCATCGTCAATGCCTCCGGGTCACTGCTGCTCGGCATCCTCACCGGGCTCTCCCTGTACCACGGGCTCGGGCCCCACGTGCTGGCCGTGGCCGGGGTGGGACTGTGCGGCGGCTACACGACGTGGTCCACCGCGAGCTGGGAGACGGTCCACCTGCTGCACACGGGCCACCGCACCGAGGCCGTCGTCTACACGCTGGGTGGGCTCGCCGTGTGCCTTGCTGCGGCGGCGGCCGGCATCGGCCTCATGGCGCTGGTCTGAGCAGCCGCCTCAGGTGGCGTAGGCCTCCACCGGCGGGCAGGTGCAGACCAGGTGTCGGTCGCCGTACGCCTGGTTGATCCTCGCGACCGGCGGCCAGTACTTCGAGGAGGTCGGCCCCATGGGGAACACGGCCACCTCTCGGTCGTAGGGGCGCTCCCAACTCGACACCAGTGCGAGCGCGGTGTGAGGAGCGCCGCGCAGCGGGCTGTCCTCGACGGCCCAGCGCCCGCCAGCCACGTCGTCGATCTCGCCCCGGATGGCGATCATGGCCTCGCAGAACCGGTCGAGCTCGGCGAGGTCCTCGCTCTCGGTCGGCTCCACC
>PMPX01000166.1 GCA_003169235.1 Acidimicrobiaceae bacterium
TTCGAGCTCGGTGAGCGACTCTCCGGCGGCGATCGGGACTTCGGCCTCCTGTCCCGCCTGCCCGGCCTGATACGCGGCGAGCGCGTCGGCGGTGACGGGGATCGACGGGCCGTTGGCTCCCGGCGCCAACCGGTGGTCCGACAGGACCACATAGGCCGTCAGGAGCTCGGCGAGACCGGCCACCGGGACGGACTGGGACCCACGGACCTGGCCCACCGCTCCCACGCCCACCACCGCCGCCGCCGACTCTCCGCTGCTCGGCCACGCGAAGGTCGGCGCCGTCCCCGGGAGACGCACGACCTGAGACGTGAGCTCGGCGTGGGGGAGTGGTCGGACCCACTGGGCGATCGCCCCCGCGCCGAGCGCCATGACGATGAGCGTGGTGCCCCAGGTGAGGAGACGTCGGCGGCGTCGCGAGGAGCGCAGCCCCGCCACGATCTCGAGCTCGTCTTCGCTCGGCGGAGGGAGCTGTCGGCCGAGCGCGACGAGGCGCTCCTCGTTCTCCCGGGGCAGCGCCGGCTTTCGGGCGTGGGCGGGACCCCGCTTCCCTCCGCTGTCGTTGCCGTCCATGGCCTCACGCTAAGGCCGCGATGCTCGGCGCAGCGAGCAGGTCCAGTGGCGGCCGGCCGGGGCACCTCGTGAACGCCCGTTCCCCCCTGGGCGGGCTGACGAGGACGCCTCAGGGCCAGAGTGTCGCCGTGTGGGGAAACTGGCTCCCCACCAGCGTGATGACCATGAGCATCCCCTGCGAGACCCCGAGCATGCCCACGAGCGGCCCTTCCCAGGCCGGCTTCATTCGCCACGCGTAGGCCGCGTAGACCGTGATGACCGCCATTGAGTACCGCAGCACGCTGTCGGGTTGGTAGGAGCTCAGCATCGCCAACGTGCCGCCGATGGTGAACACCCACCAGAACGTCGGGATGGTCACCCCCTTGTCGCGGGCCTTGGACAGCAGCACGATCCCGACATAGGCGAACGCCACGCCGAGGACGCAGAGGACCACCTGGCCGTTCTTCAACGCGGCGGCGCCCGTGAACAGGTCGACGACCGCCAGGATCGGGGTGGTGAACCAGACGAAGTGAGCGTCGCCCCAGAACCGTTCCGCCTGCACGAACGCGAACGGCGTGCCGACCATCCACCACGAATACAGCAACCAGGCCACGAACCCGAGCGGCGCGATCGCCACGGCGAGGAGGGGTCGGAGCCTGCGGGTGGTGAGGAAGGCATGACCGGCGGCGACCACGACGCAGGCGACGAGCACGACCCCGAAGTTCCGGGTCAGCCCCCCGAGCACGGCAAAGGCGGCGGCCGTCACCCAGTAACGCCGCGACAGGGCGTAGAGGCAGGCACCACAGGTCGTGATGAACAGGGCTTCGGAGTAGCCCAGGCTCAGGACGTACGCGGTGGGGAAGAAGACGTAGAGGAGGACCGCCCTGTCGGCGACGACTCTCCCGAAGACCTCCCGGACCGCCAACCAGACCGCGATGGCAGAGGTGAGGCCCAGGGCGAACGTGAGGAGCAGGGTCGCAGGGACATAGGAAAGATGGGTCACGTCGACCGTGCCGCGGATGACGAGGGGCCAGGCGGGGAAGTAGGCCCATCGGCTGCCGTGGGCCTCGTTGACGATGTGATGCGGGTAGCCGTGCTGTGCGATGAGCGTGTACCACTTCGCGTCCCAGCCCGTCGTCATGGCGCTGAAGAGGTGCAGGTGAGGCGCGAACCACCGGGCACCCATCGCCGCGAGGAGGACCGCGAGCCTCGATGCCAGGTAGTAGCCGCAGGGCCGCGCCAGGGTGTGCAGGCGGCCTCGGCCCGGCCTGTCGCCGGCCGTGGCCCGGGGCTCTCCCTCCTCGACCTGCTCCGGGGTGTGCAGGGCCGGAGGCAGCTCCCGGGTCGTGCTCATGGGCGCACCTCCGGGTCGAGGGCCCGGTCGCGGCGCAGCAGTGGTGCTCCACGCGAACCACGACTCGACCGATCCATCGGGCGTCCCCCTCTGAGCACGGTGCCGGCACGGTCGTCCCGGCACGCGCAATTGCCTCCCAATCCAAAACTACGGAGTGAGGGCCCGGTTGCCACATGGGCCAAAAGGACCATTTTCGGTCCGGGAGGGGTGCCCGGAGCCGGTCCCGGCACCCGGAGCGGTCACAGCAACGAGAACGTGCCCGCCTCCACCATCACCAGCACGCCGATGCCGCACAGCAGCACGGGCACGGCGACCACGCCAAGGCGCGTCATGGACGTCCGGGTCCTCGGGTGGCGGCCGCCGGCCAGCACGATGGCGGTCACCGCCACCTCGCCGGCCGCGAACACGGCGACGATGGCCAGCAGGTTGGCCGTCCCACCGACCCGGAAGAGGGGGATGTAGGCGGCCAGGTTGTCGCCGCCGGCGCCGATGGTCACCAGCGCGGCTGCGGTGAGCGACCGGCCCACCGCGCGGTCGGACGCCCTGCGCCGCCGCGGCACCGTCGCGGCGTCACCCGGTGGGCCGGCGGCACGCAAGCCGACCAGGCCGCGCACGCCGATGGCCAGGGGCACCAGTCCCAGGAGGCCCACCACCGCCGGCGAGAACTCGTAGAGCACGGCCGCGGCGGCCGCGGCGGCCGCGACCAGGATGATGAAGCCGACGATCTGGCCGATGGCGATGCGGTGGGACCGCTCGAGCGGCGCGCCGGCGACCATGGCCATGGTCACGACGCAGTTGTCGATGTTGGTCCCGACGAACGCCGCCGCGGCAATGCCGAGGTCGGCCGGCAGGCCGGCCGCCAATGCGATCGTCAGCCCGCGGGCAGGGGCATGGCCGGCCCGTAGGGCTTGTCACCCCGCAGCGTGACNNTTGATGCAGTGGTTGTAGAGCATCTCGAGGATCGCGCTGCTCTCGTTGTCCGAGAGGCCCAGGATCGTCCGGGTGAACTGGCGGTTGACGAAGAGGCCGTTGCGACCGGTCTCGGGATGGGTGCGCACCACGGGGTGCAGTGCCGGCAGCAGCTTGTCGCGCCAGGTGCCGTCCCACTCGTAGCCGCCCCGTTCGGCGACGTCCGCCGCGAACCACGGGTCGTGGTGGATGGCGATCAGCCGGTCGCACATGGCGCGCACCGGCTCGGCGAGCCCGTCGTAGGCGTCCTGCAGGCTGGCCCACATGGTGTCGCCGCCCACCTCGGGTGCCTCGAGCATGTAGAGGATGGAGGCCATGGCCGGCGTCTCCAGGAAGGTGACGTCGGTGTGCCACCAGCTGGCCCGGTCGACCTTGCCGTCGATGGCGAGCACCTCGGGGCTCTCGTCGATGGAGGGCAGCACCGGGTGCGCCTCGGTGACGGTGCCGAACTGCCGGGCGAAGTCGGCCTGCTGGTCCGCCGTCAGGGACTGGTCCCGGAAGAAGATCACGTGATGCGCGTTCAGCGCGTGCCGCACGGCCGCCACGACCTCGGGGGCGAGCGGGACCGAAATGTCCACGCCCGAGATCTCGGCGCCGACCGTCGGGGAGATCGGCTGGACGCTGACAGAGGTGGCAAGGGTCACCGCGCCAGTCTGCCCGACGGCGTGCAGCCCCTCAATCCACGCCTCGCTCACCTACATTGAGCCACCACTGAACACCGAGCCGCTGAAAGGGGCCGTCAATGAGCAGCGACACCGGGGGCCTGATCCTGACCCCGCCGGCCCGCAACTACTCGTCCTGGTACCAGTGGATGGCCCGGCTGGCCACCACGGTCCACGAGGATCCCCTCCCGGAGGGCGACCCGGCCGACCTTCCGGCGTGGGTCGAGCGCCGCCGGGCCCGGCTCGCGGAGCTCCTCGGGCCCGAGCCCGAGCCCGTCCCGCTCGACCTCGAGACCCTCGANNGCGTACCTGCTCGTGCCCGAGGGGCGGGAAGGGGCCCCTCCCGGTGCCGCCGTGCTCGCCTGCCACGGCCACGGTCCGGGCAAGTCGCAGGCGGTCGGGCTGGAGCACACCGACATGCCGAACGCCGACTACGCCCTCCAGCTGGCCCGCCGCGGCTACATCGTGCTGGCGCCGGACCTTCGCTGCTTCGGCGAGCGGCTCGACTGGAACCCCGAGGACCACTACGCCTGCGACACGAATCTCGTCCACGCCGCCATGGCGGGGTGGAACCCGCTGGCCCAGAACGTGTGGGACCTCCGGCGCTGCCTCGACGTGCTTGAGCAGCACCCGCTCGTCGACCCGACCCGCATGGGCATGGTCGGCATCTCCTACGGGGGCACCGTCACGTTGTTCACGGCCGCAGTCGACTCACGCGTGGCGGCCTCGGTGGTGAGCGGCTACTTCTCCTCGTGGGCCGAGAGCCACAAGATGCCGTGGAACATGTGCGGCTCGCAGATCATGTTCGGCATGCTGGGCCGGCTCGAGCACGAGGACCTCGGCGCACTGGTCGCCCCCCGTCCGATGCTGGTCGAGACGGGGACCGAGGACATGCTGTTCCCGGTGGCCGCCGCCACCGAGTCCGTGCGCCGCACCCGGCTCGTCTACGGGTCGCACGGTGCGGCCGAGCGCCTGGCGCACGACGTCTTCGAGGGCGGCCACCAGTGGCACGGCACCGAGGCCCTGCCCTTTCTGGACCGCTGGCTCGGCCACGCCGGCGGATCCGGGTCCGGACCGGACTCCTGAGGTCGGCCTGACCGCCGGCGCTCAGCCGGTCGCGTCGGGCTGCTCGGCCCGCGCCGCGGCGGCCTGGCGCAGCACGTGGTCGAGCGAGGCCTGCCCGCTGCTGCCAGCCGCGGTCACGGCGCCCAGGGTGCAGCCGATCGCACTCTCGGCCTGCGGGCTGCCTCCGCCGGCGCCCGCGTCCCCGTCGTGCTCTCCGGGCTGCTGCGACGTGCTGTGGTGCACCGTCCGACGGAGACGGAGGCGCCAACCCCCGATCCCGCCCCGCCCCCGCCGGGCCCCCATCTACAGGAAGCCGCGCAGGACGGCCGAGAAGGCCGAGGCGAGGACCACGGTGCCGTGGACGTCCGTGTCGGTCGGGACCGAGACGGGGTGTGACGTCGGGACGTTCATGAGGGAGAGGACGGCGGACACGGGCGTGCCCGGGCCGAGGTAGATGTGCGAGGCCACCTGCTCAATCAGTGAGGTGGCACCCGTCGGGTCCGAGATCATCGACGAGACCGAGAGCTTCCCCGTGGCCAGCTGCCCCAGGCTCGATGCGGGGTCGACCATGTGCAGGTCGACGCCCACGTAGTGCGTGACCGGGATGCCGAGGCGGTCCAGCCCGGAGATGATCGTGCTGGGTGCGTGCAGGCTGAGGGAGTCGATCGGGACGGTGTGCCCGCTCGCCAGGGGCAGCCCCANNCCGACCCAGCCGGCGGCCAGGAGGATCAGCGCGACGAGCGCGGCCCCGGTGGCGATCAGGATCCGCTTGAGGCGGCGGTGGCCAAGACGCGGCCCGTCTCCCGGGGCGGCCGGCTCCACGTGCTCCGTGGCGATGGCGATCGTCAAGTCTTCCTCCGTGGGGTGCTCAGGCCCTCGCGCTGGCACCCGGATCTCCGTGCCCGCAAGCTACGGAGCCGCCATTGCCCCGACGTTGCCCGCCGGGTTCGATGTGGTTGCCGTGGCTTTGCCGCGGTCCTCGTGCCGTCCGCGAAGCTGGTGGCATGCGCCGCTACACCTCGCCCGACGAGGACAGCGCCCGCTGGCGGGACTTCGCCTTCCGCCCGGGGGACATCGTCGTGAGCACCCGCTCCAAGTCCGGCACCACCTGGGTCCAGATGATCTGCCTGCTCCTCGTGTTCGGGACCCCCGAACTGCCCGACCGCCTGAGCGCGCTCTCGCCCTGGCTGGACTGGCTGGTGCGGCCCCGGGAGGACGTCGTGGCACAGCTGGAGGCGCAGACCCACCGGCGCGTCATCAAGACCCACACCCCCCTCGACGGCGTGCCGCTCGACGACCGGGCGACCTACGTCGTCGTGGGCCGTCACCCGCTCGACGTGGCCGTCTCGCTCTACCACCACAGCGACAACATCGACCGGCGCCGCATGGCGGAGCTCGTCGGGCAGCCCGAGTCCCCGCGGCGACCTCGCCCGCCGCTGCACGAGTGGCTGCTCGGCTTCGTCGACTGGGACGGCGACCCGCGGGCCTCGCTCGACACGTTGCCCGGGGCGATGCTCCACCTGTCCGACGCCTGGGCCCGCCGGCACCACGCCAACATCGTGCTCGTGCACTACGACGACCTGGTCACCGACCTCGACGGCGCCATGCGGAGGCTGGCCGAGGTGCTCGGTGTCACCGTCGACGAGGAGCGCTGGCCCGCGCTGGTCCATGCCGCCACCTTCGACGCCATGCGGGACCGCGCCGGCGCGTCCGTCCCGGCCGGCCTCGGCGTGCTGAAGGACCCGGCGGCGTTCTTCCGCCGCGGCGTCTCCGGTGATGGCCCGGCGCTCTTGCGCGCCGACGAATTGGCCCACTACGACGATCGCGTCGCGGGCATGGCGCCGGCGGACATGCTGGCCTGGCTGCACCGGAACGGGAAGGGATGAGCATGCCGATCGTGCCCGACGACAAGGACTGGACGTGGGTGCTGAGGCGCCCGTGCCCCGAGTGCGGTTTCGACGCGTCGGCCTTGGCGCCCGAAGGCGTCGCACCGTTGCTGCGGGCCAACGCGTCGGACTGGGTGCGCATCCTGCAACGGCCGGACGAGGAGCTCCGCCGCCGGCCGGCGGACGACCACTGGGCGCCGCTGGAGTACGCCTGCCACGTCCGCGACGTGTGCCTGCTCTTCCGCACCCGGCTCGAGCTCATGCTGCGCGAGGACGACCCGCTGTACCCGAACTGGGATCAGGACGCCACCGCGGTCGAGGAGCGCTACGGGGAGCAGGACCCGGCGGCCGTCTCGGCCCAGCTGCGGGTCGCCGCCGACGAGCTGGCCTCGGCCTTCGAGGGCGTCACCGGCGCGCAGTGGGAGCGCCGGGGCCGGCGCAGCGACGGCGCCGGATTCAGCGTCGCCGGCTTCGGCCGCTACTTCATCCACGACCCAGTTCACCACCTTTACGACGTCACCGGGCGTCGGGGGGCCTGAGGGCCCGACCCCCTCGGAGGGGCCCCTCAATCGGGTAGGAGCCGGGCCGATTCGGGCTCGAGGTGGATGGTGGCGTGGCGGATGGTGCGCAGCGCCGAGGCCGGGCACGACGTGGCGACCGGACCGGTCAGCGCGTCGCGGACCGGCTCCGCCTTGCGGGCCTCGGGCACGATGGCCAGGACCCGGCCGGCCCGCAGGAGTGCCGGGATGGTCACCGTGATGGCGTGCGTCGGCACGGCGTCCAGGCCGGCGAAGTGGCCCTCGTGGACCTGCTGCATCCGGCAGGCCGAATCGAGCTCGACCAATTTGACGTCGAGCGGGTCGGCGAAGTCGGCCACCGGCGGGTCGTTGAAGGCGAGATGCCCGTTCTCCCCGATGCCGAGGCAGCACAGGTCGAGCGGGTGGGCCCGCAGGAGCCCGGCGTAGCGGGAGCACTCCGCCGTGGCGTCGCCCAGCCCCTCCACGTAGTAGGCGGCCCGCGGCCGGGCCGGCTCCACGATGCGCCGGCGGATCCAGTGTTGGAACCCCGCCGGGTGGTCGGGGCCGACCCCCACGTATTCGTCCATGTGGAAGACCACGGTGTCGGCCCAGGGAACCCCGGCCGTCTCCTCGACCAGCATGCGCACGAAGGCGAGCTGGGAGTTGCCGGTGGCGAACATCACGTGGGCGACGCCGCGGGCCTCCACCGCCGCCCGCATGACACCCAGGGCCTCGTCGGCCGCCGCCCGCGCCATGGCCTCGGTGTCGGCATGGACCTCGACGGTCGCGCCGTCGACGGTCCTGGTCCCGGTCTGCACGGCGTTCAGCATGCCAGGTGCGCCTCGGGCCAGACTGGAGCCGTGCGCGACGTCGTTGTCCCGGGTCCGGCCCACATGGAGGCCGCGTGGAAGGCGGTCCGCCGCTTCCTGCCCGTCACCCCCACCTTCGGGACTCCCCAGCTCGGGCCTTCGGTCTCCGTGAAGATCGAGACGCTCCAGCCCACGGGCTCGTTCAAGGTGCGGGGCGGTCTGGCCGCCGTGTCGGCCACGCTGGAGGAGGACCCCGGCCGCGACGTGGTCGCGTCCTCCGCCGGCAACCACGGGCTCGGCCTGGCGTACGCGTCGTCCAACCTCGGCGCCCGCGTGACCGTCGTCGTGCCCACGGGGGCCTCTGCGGCCAAGGTCTCGGCGCTCCAGCAGTTCGACGTGCGGCTCGTCCTCCACGGCGACGGCTACCGCGAGGCGGAGACGCACGCGCTCGAGCTGGCCGCGTCGGAGGGGAGCCGCTACGTCTCGCCCTACAACGACCCCGACGTCATCGCCGGCCAGTCGACGCTCGCCCGCGAGCTCCTCGAACAGGTCCCGAACCTCGGGACCGTGATCGTCCCCTGCGGCGGCGGCGGCCTGCTGTCGGGAATCATCCTCGGCCTGGAGGGATCGGGCGTGCGCGTCGTCGGCATCGAGTCCGAGGCGTCGCCCTCCATGAGCACCGCCCTGGCCGCCGGTGGCATCGTCCCGATCAACGTCGAGCCGACGGTGGCCGACGGCCTGGCCGGCAACCTCGAGCCGGGCGCCGTCACCGTCGACGTCGCCCTCCAGCACGACGTCGCGGTCCTCACGGTGAGCGAGGCCGACATCCGATCCGCCATGGCCTACTCGGCCACCAAGATGGGCCTCGTGCTCGAGGGCGCGGGCGCCGTCGGCGTCGCCGCGTTGCGGGCCGGCGTGGTGCGCCCCGACGCGGACGGCAAGGAGACCGTGGTGATCCTCACCGGGCGCAACGTGGCGCCCAAGCTGCTCTCGGAGGTGCTCCATTCCTGAGGTGCGCGCCAACGGGGTCACCCTCGACTACCAGGTGACGGGCGACGGGGAGCCGTTGCTGCTCGTCGCCGGCTGCGGCCAGCCCGCCGCGGCCTGGCACCTGTCGCTCGTGCCGGCGCTGGCCGCCGCGGGGTACGCGGTCGCCACCTTCGACAACCGGGGGGTGGAGCCATCCTCCTCGCCGCCCGCGCCCTACAGCGTGGACGTCATGGCCGACGACGCCCTCGCCCTGCTGGACCATCTCGGGTGGCACCAGCCGGTGCGGGTGGCGGGCCACTCCCTGGGCGGGTGGATCGCGGAGACGCTCGTGCTGGACCATCCGGAGCGCGTCCGGGCCGCCGCGCTCATGGGTAGCGCCAACAAGCCCACGGCCTGGGAGATCGCCATCACCACGGTCGAGCGGGACCTGGCGCGCCTGGACTACGACCTGCCGCCGCTGTTCTACGCCACCGAGACGTTGCGGTACCTGCCCATCTCCGACATTCAGGACTCCGAGTTGGTGAGCACCTGGCTGTCGCTGCTGGGCGACGTCCCGGTCTGGCCCAACCCGGGACGCCTCGGCCAGTACGAGGCGGCGCTGGCCTGGTCGACCGACCCCGCCCGCACGACGCGCTGGCCCGAGGTGCACGTCCCGACCCTGGTGCTGGCGTTCGAGCACGACGTCGACTCGCCGCCCCGGTACGCGCGCCAGGCGGCCGAGGCGATCCCGGGATGCGAGTACCGCGAGGTCGCCGGGGCCGGCCACATCGGGATCCTGACCCATGCCGACGAGGTCGCCCGCATCCTCGTCGAGTTCTTCGACCGGGCCTAGCGAGCGCGGGGTGCACACGGCCTGCGCCGCAGGGTAGGGATCACCCGTGGCCACCAGGGAGTTCCCGTTCGCGTTCGACCCTTCCTACCTGCGCCTGGCGAGGCTGTTCGGCGTGAACCCGGACTCGGCGGGCGTGACGGTGGACGACGGCGAGCTCCGCGCCCGGTACGGGCCGTGGCACGTCGCCACCCCGTGCCGCAACGTCGCACACGCCGAGGTCAGTGGTCCCTACCGGTTCCACACGACGGCCGGCCCGGCCCGGCTGTCCCTGGCCGACCGGGGCCTCACGTTCGCCTCCAACGGCCGTCGGGGGGTCTGCATCATCTTCCGCGAGCCCGTGCCCGGCCTGCTGCCGACCGGGCACCTGCGCCACCCGAACCTCACGGTCACCGTGGCCGACTGCGAGGGGCTGGTCCGGGTGCTGTCGGACGAGGCGGCCCACCGGCGCGGCGCGGGGCCCGGCGAGCAACCGGTCAGGCCGACGGAGGGGGAGCCTCCCAGTCGATGACGACGCCGGCCGCCTCGTCGGGGTGGTCGCGCAGCCAGCGATCGGCGAAGGGGCACCACGGCACCACGGTCAGGCGGTCGGCACGGGCCCGCTGCAGCGCCGCCCGGACCAGGTGGCCCCCGATGCCCTGCCCGCCCCAGGCCTCGGGGACGCCCGTGTGGATCAGCTCGAGGCGGTCGCCTTCGATCCGGTAGACGAGCTCGGCCTCATGGCCGTCGGCCCCCCGGATGACGAAGCGGCTCTCGTCGGCCGCGTCGACGACCTCGGCGCCGTCGGGAGGAGTGGCCATGGTGAGCGGACTACCACTCACCCCAGCCGGGCGGGCTGACCGTCCCGGTCACGGTCCGGGGGTCGACGGCGGTGCCGAGCTGCGCGGCCTGGTAGACGCCGAAGCAGAGGCGGAGGACGTCGGTGGCCTCGGCGGCCGTCATTGCGGCGGCCGTCCCGTGGAGCAGGGCATCGACGAAGTGCTGCGACGAGCGCACGAAGCCGGTGCCCCAGTCGGCGTCGATGTCGGTGAACTCGGTCGTCTTGCGCTCGTGCGGGGTGCCCGTGAACAACATGACGGGGGCGAGGTCCAGCAGCTCGCCCGTGGCACGCGTCACCCAGATCTGACCCTCGTCGCCGGTGATCTCGAAGAACTCGTCAGCGCCGTAGTACTTGGAGCGCATGTAGAAGCTCGGCGAGTACTGGACCTCCATCATGCCCAGCACCTCGGGGTCCTCGTACTCGAAGATCACCGCGCAGGGTTCGAAGAAGAGATCGCGGCGGCGGACGACGGCCTGCACCGAGGTGATGTCGAGGTCGAGCAGCCACAGCGCCATGGCGTACTTGTGCACCATGTCGTCGAAGAGGTGACCACCCGGGCTCCGCTTGTCGAGCCGCCAGCCGTAGCCCTCGGGGCGCAGCGCGGCCTGGAACGGCGAGTCCGTCTGGCCGACCAGCGTGCGGATACGCAGCGACGTCGGCTTGCCGATGGCGCCGTCGGCGACCAGGCGCTTCGCCAGCTCGAGCGGGGGGTAGTGCACGAAGCACTCGCTGATGCGCAGGGTCATGCCCGTGCGCTCGGCCACCGCCTGCATCTCCAGCGCGTCCTCGACGGAGTTGGCCACGGGCTTCTGGACCGAGACGTGCTTGCCGGCCTCGAGTGCCGCGATCACGTGATCGTGGTGCAGGTGCGTCGGGGTCAGCACCTCGACGGCGTCGATGGAGTCGTCGGCCAGCATGTCCGACAGGTCGGCGTAGTAGGTCTGCGCGTGCCATTCCTTGACGGCCTGACGGCCGATCTCCTCGTCGGTGTCGCACACGGCGACGACGTCGCAGCGGGGATCCTCGAGGTACCCCCGCACGTTCATGGCCGCGATGTTGCCGGCGCCCAGCACGCCCAGCCGGACCCTGTCCATCAGACCCTCCCTTTTGCCGACGACACCGCCTACGCGTCGGCTCCGAATGCCCCCCCGTCGCGGGCGGTGGAGATCTGATTGTCGTCATAACCGAGCACGGAGCGCAAGACGTCCTCCGTGTGCTGCCCGACGGTTGGTGCCTTGGCCGGGTGCGGGAGCTCTTCGCCGACGAAGTGCAGCGGGGTGAAGAGCTGGTCCGCGCCCATGTCGGCCGCGGGGAGGAGGGGGAAGCGGTCGGCGAACTGGGGATCGTCGAGCAGCGTCCTGGGCGTGTTGACCGGCGCGATCGGCGTGTTGACGCGACCGCCGAACTCCAGCCACTCCTCCGCCGTCTTCGTGCGGAAGATGTCCCGCAGCTCGCGCTGGAGCTCGCGGTTGCCGCGGGCGTGGTCGGCGTACTTGGAGCCCGGCCAGCGCTCGAAGAGGTCCGCCCGGTCGACGCCTTCGCAGAAGTTCCTCCAGAAGGCCTGCTCCGACGCCATGAAGAGCACGTGGCGCTGATCGGCCGTCTCGTAGACCTGGTAGCGGACCCCCTCCACCATGCCGGCGGTGCCCGGCGCCCGGCGCTCGTAGCCGTCGGCCTTGTTGCCCGTCACCTCCGACTCGGGCCGCTCGTAGGCCCGCCACGTCTCGCTGCGCAGCCAGTCCATGGCGGCCGCAGCGTCCGACTGGGCGATGTCGATGTACGAGCCCTCGCCCGTGGCGCGGGCGCGGATCACCGCGGCCAGGATGCCGAGCGCGCCGAAGAGCGGGCCGGCGTGGATCCCGATGGACGCGTGCTCGGGGATGTAGGTGAACCCCTCCTCGTCGGTGGCGACGTTGACGATGCCGGCCCAGGTGTCGTAGGCCACGCCGTGGCTGGGGTAGTCCCGGTAGGGGCCGGTCATGCCGTAGCCCGAGATGGTGCAGAAGACGATCTTGGGGTTGAGCGCGCGCAAGTCGTCGAACCCGACGCCGCGCCGGGCCAGCGATCCGGGGCGCATCGCCTCGACGACCGCGTCGGCCGTCGTTGCGAGCTCCTTCAGGATGGCGACGCCTGCCTCCGTGCGCAGGTCGAGCACCAGGGACCGCTTGCCGCGGTTCAGGTGCAGGTGCATGAGGGACGTGCCCTCGACGATCGGCCAGGTCATCTCGCGGATGTAGTCGCCGGCCGGAGGTTCGACCTTGATGACCTCCGCCCCGAGGTCCACCAGGGGCGTGGTGATCTGTGCCGGCCCCAGTGCCGAGCACTCGATGATCCTGATGCCGTGCAGCGGTGGCGTCGTCGCCATCGGACCTCCTGTCGTCGAGGCCGGATCGTAGCGGCCGCCGGCATGGGCGCCGGGGCCCGGACCCCGACATACTGGGGCGGTGACGAGCGACGCCCTCGACGATGCCCTCACGGTCTTCGCCGCCACCGCGCCCGTCTACGGATCGCTCGGCCTGGCCAATCACGGTCCGATGGCGGCCGAGGCGCTGGCACACCTGGGGCGGGACGACGCGATCGCCGCCTGGGTGGAGCGCTACCGGCGACGCCTCGACGGGGCGCCACCGCCGGCCGTCCGGCCGCTGACCGAGGCGGACTGGCCCGCCGCGCTCGGCCGGTCGGATCGCTTCCCCGAATGGCTGGCCCTCTTCGAGCGCGAGGTCGCCGACCGCCCTCCCGCCGCCGTCGTCGGCGAGTGGGCCCCGCGGTTGTTGCCGGGCGCGGTCGGGGCGGCCACGCACGGTCTGATCCGGACCGGCCATGCGGTCCGCGCGCTGGCCGCGGCGGACACGCCGCCGCGCCGCCTGGAGGTGGCCAGCGGGCTGGCCTTCTGGGCATCGAGCTACGTCGAGCTCCCCGGCCCGCCACTGCTGATCGGGCACGAAGGCGTCCCCGAGGCGCTGGCCGATCTGCCCTACCTGCCCGAGGACGCGCCACGCCAGGTGCTCATCAGCGACATGGTGGCCGGCATCGCCGACATCGCGGACGAGTTCGAGCAGGCGGTGGCCTCCCTCGGGTGGACCGGCGAGGCGGTGGAGCTGCTGGACCGGTTGGCCGCGGGCGGCGCCCTGGCCTACCTGCGCAACGCGGACGCGGGCGGTGCGATCGGCCTCCTGCACGCCGTCACGTCACCGCTGGCCGGCGAGCTGCTGCTGCCGTGGCTGGCCGACGAGGACCGCGACGCTGCGCTCGGGTACGTCTGGCAGGCGGCGGCGGCGCTGCACGTCGCCTACGACATCGACCGCCACAGCCCGGTGGCCGGGCGGGGGATCCCCACGGCGGAGGCCCTGGTGGACGGGGCGCTGGCCTGCGGTGACGAGCACGCGATCAAGCTCACCGAAGCCGCGCTGCGGAGCTACGACCGGACCGGCGAGCCGATGCTCCTCTGGGCGGCGGCGGACTCGAGCGAGCGCCTCGCGGGCTGAGGGAGGGCCGCGGCGCCCGGGTGCGGGTCCCTGGCTAGTGTCGGCGAAATGGAGTACCGCACGCTCGGCCGCACCGGCATAAAGGTCAGCCCACTCTGCCTGGGGGCGATGATGTTCGGTGCCTGGGGCACCCAGGACCACGACGAGTCCATCCGCATCATCCACGCCGCCCTCGACGCGGGGATCAACTTCGTCGACACGGCCGACGTCTACTCGTTCGGTGAGTCCGAGGAGATCGTGGGCAAGGCGCTGGCCAAGACCAAGCGCCACAGGGTCGTCCTGGCGACCAAGGTGCACGGGCAGATGGGTCAGGACCCCAACGCGCAAGGCAACTCGCGGCGCTGGATCATGGCGGCGTGCGACAACAGCCTGCGCCGTCTCGGCACCGACTACATCGACCTGTACCAGATCCACCGCCCGTCGCCCGAGACGGACATCGACGACACGCTGGGCGCGTTGACCGATCTGGTCCGGGCGGGCAAGATCCGCTACTTCGGCAGCTCCACGTTCCCCGCCCACGAGATCGTCGAGGCCCAGTGGGTGGCCGAGCGTCGCGCCCGGGAGCGCTTCGTCACCGAGCAACCGCCGTACTCCGTCCTGGTGCGCGGGATCGAGAAGGACGTCCTGCCGATGTGCCAGAAGTACGGCATGGGCGTGCTCTCGTGGAGCCCGCTCGCGGGCGGCTGGCTCTCCGGCGCCTTCGGTCCCGGCAAGGTGAACACGAGCCGCCGGTCGGCGATGCTCCCGCACCACTACGACATGGAGGTGCCCGGGAACCGGCAGAAGATCGAGGCGGTCGGTGCGCTCACGAAGGTGGCCGACGAGGCCGGGCTGAGTCTGATCCAGCTGGCGCTGGGGTTCGTGCTGGAGCACCCTGCCGTGACGTCGCCCATCATCGGGCCCCGCACCATGGAGCACCTCGAGTCGCAGTTGCCCGCGCTCGAGCTCCGCCTGGGCCCGGACGTGCTCGACCGCATCGACGAGATCGTGCCGCCCGGCATCGACCTCAACGAGACCGACGTCGGGTGGGTGCCCGCCGCCATCGCGGACAAGGGCCTCCGCCGGCGCACCCGCTGACCCCACCGGCCGCCGTGTGAAGGCCCTCGTCGGGCCGTAGAGTCATCGGCACTTTGCATCGGGGGGCAGGCACGGGGGTATGAGGGCACCACACCACACGACCGGGACGCGAGTCCCGAGGACCGTCGCCGTTGCCGGCGCGCTCCTCGCCATGGTGTCGGTCGCCCTGGGGCAGCCGGCGGCCGGGGCATCGACCGCAGCGTCGTCGGCGTCGCAGGCCGCGGTGTACCGGGCGGAGGCGACGCTGACCGGACCCATCACGGTGGGCCACGTCATTGAGCCCCTGACGGCGCGGCCGCTCGACCTCGGTTCGTACGGGTACGTGCAGCAGGAGTTCTTCGCGTCCGGCACGGCGACCGCCTTCGAGGCCGCCGCCACCCCGAGTGACGGGAGATGGTCGATCACGCCGACGTCGTCGGCCCCCTACGCCACGAGGATCCTGGTCCGCCGGCCGTCCGACCCCGCACGGTTCAACGGGACCGTGGTGGTGGAGTGGATGAACGAGACGGCGGGGGAGTCGGCGCCCGATTGGGACTACCTCAACCCGATGCTGATGCGCGNNACGTGCCGGGCGACCAGTACTCGCTGGACATCTACGCCCAGATCGGGAGGGCACTGCGGGGACCGAACCGGGCACTCGGGAACCTCCACCCGACGCACATGGTGGCGCTCGGGGAGTCGCAGTCGGCCTTCTTCCTCACCACGTTCGCCGATGCCGTGCAGCCGCGGACGGACACCTTCGACGGCCTCTTCATCCACAGCCGGGCCGGGTTCGGGGGCGGGCTGGACGGCTCGCTCGAAGGGGGGCCGAAAGATCTGCGGATCCGCACCGACCTCGACGTCCCGGTCTTCATGTTCGAGACCCAGACCGACCTGATCGCGCTCGGGTACGCCGCCGCCCGACAACCGAACACCGACAGGATCAGGACCTGGGAGGTCGCCGGCACGTCCCACGCCGACGCCTACGAGGTCGGGGCCGCCGCCGGCGTGCTCGGCTGCACCACACCGGTCAACGACGGGCCTCAGCACAACGTGGTCCAGGCCGCCTTCACCGCGTTCGCTCGGTGGGTCGTCCACGGCACGCCGCCCCCCAGCCCGCCCCCCTTTCGCCTGTCCGGCGCCGACCCTGCCGCGCTGGCGCTCGACGGTCACGGCAACGTGATCGGCGGGGTGCGGACTCCGGCGGTCGACGTGCCGGTCTCGACGCTCAGCGGGGCCGCCCCCGCCGGGGCGAGCGAGATCTGCTCGCTGTTCGGGGAGACGACCCCGTTCTCGGCCGGGACCCTCGTCGACCTGTACGGGACCAAGAGCCACTACCTCGCGCTGTACAGGGCCAGCCTGAACAAGGCGATCGCCGACGGATTCATCCTGGGCGCCGACCGGTCCGGCCTGCTCGCCCAGGCGGAGCAGGTGCAGCTGCCCTCGTAGGGCGTCGCAGCACGGAACGAGGGAGGCACATGAGCACGACGCGGAACGGCGAGGTCGAGATCTACTACGAGGCGTTCGGCGATCCGGCCTCTCCGACCCTGCTCCTGGTGAACGGCCTCGGGTCGCAGTGCATCAACTACGCGGAGGAGTGGTGCCGGCTCTTCTGCGATCAGGGCTTCCGGGTGGTGAGGTTCGACAACCGGGACGTCGGGCTGTCGACCAAGCTCGAAGGAGTGGACTACTCGTTGGCCGACATGGCCGACGACGCCGTCGCGGTGCTCGACGCGGTGGGTGAGGACCGGGCACACGTGATGGGCTGCTCAATGGGCGGCATGATCGTCCAGCGGCTCGCCATCGATCACGCCGACCGCCTGCTGTCCGTGACGTCCGTGATGTCGCGGACCGGAGAGCCGGGCTACGGCGACAGCTCCGAGGCGGCGCTCGCCGTCCTGATGGCACCCCCGGCGCAATCGCGGTCGGCCTACATCGACCACCAGGTCGCCGCCCTGGGGGTGTACGGGTCGAAGCCGGAGTGGCTCGACGAGGACGCCATCCGGGCCCGGGCGGGGGCCGCCTACGACCGCTGCTTCTGCCCGGCGGGGGTCGGCCGGCAGATGAGGGCGGTCCTCCACGACGGCTCCCGCGCCGAGGCACTGGCCGGGGTCGACCTGCCGACGCTGGTCATCCACGGCAGTCGGGACACCCTCATTCAGCCGAGCGGCGGTCGGCGGACGGCCGAGGTCGTCCCCGGGGCCCGGTACGTCGAGATCGACGGCATGGGGCACGACTACCCCCCGGCCGTCTGGCCCGAATGGGTCACGGTGTGGTCGGAGTTCGCCCACGCCGTCGCCGGCGGCTGAAGTCGCCTCCTGAGGTCCGCCGCGACGTACGCCCTGGTCCAGGGCTGCTCCACCCGGCCCGGCCGCCCGCACGAATCGGAATAAAGGATGCAAAGAATCTGTTCTAGCTGGTTGACAGATATGTACCAAACGGCCACTGTTGGTGGCGACATGGGAAAGAGGATTGCAATGCGTATGACCAAGGACGATCTGCGGGGACTCGATCTCTTCTCCGACACCAGCCGGTCCCAGCTGGCCGACGTCGCCCGGCAGCTCACGATGCTGACCGTCCCGGCGGGCAAGGTCCTCGTACGCGAGGGCGAGCGTGGCGACGAGTTCATGATCATCTCCGAGGGCGAGGCGGAAGTGCGCCAGGGCGGCAAGGCGATCGCTCGAATCGGTCGTGGCGGCCTGGTGGGCGAAATGGCCCTGCTGGAGGAGAACGGCCGTGGCCGGCGCAACGCCACCGTGACGACCGTGACGGACGCCGTGATCTACGTGGGTTCCCCGAGGGAGTTCCGCCAGATCATCGAGATCGCCCCGTCGGTGGCCGAGAAGGTGCAGCGGACCGCCGCCGAGCGGACGGCCGCCGACCACATGGCGGACGCGCTGACGCTGACCGCGGCCTGACGCCGGGCCCGGTCGCCGACGCGGCCGAAGAAGAAGGGGGCGGGGGTCCGGTCCACGACGTGGCGGGCAGGACCGACTGACCGTCAGTCCGTCCAGAAGATGTGCAGCGTGCTGCCGCACCGTCCGCAGTACACCACGTCGAGGGTGACGGGTTCGTCGCCAGTGTCGTTCGGCACCGCGATCGTGCGGAATCGAGCGTCGTCGGCGACGTTGGCGCGGCAGTGCGGACAGCACGGCTCAATGGTGGCGGTGGACTCGGCCGCGGCGGAGACGACCGCTGGGCGCTCGGTGCGCGTCTCGCCCGAGAGTTCGGTCATGAGCCGGATGACCTCGTGGCGCACCCGTGCCGGGTCCGCCCCCAGGCTGACGAGCACCGTTGCGCCGACCCCCTCGCCCTCCCGCACGATCCCGAGGAGAATGTGCTCCGTCCCGATGTCGCTGTGTCCCAGCCGCAGCGCCTCTCGCAGCGCGAGCTCCAGGACCTTCTTGGCCCGCGGCGTGAACGGAGGCGAGCCGTCGGGCTTGGAGCTGTTGGGCCCGATGGCGTCCACGACCTTCTCCCGTACGGCGTCGTAGGACACCCCGAGGTTCGTCAGGGCCTCACCGCCCACGCCCTCGGGGTCCCGGAGGAGGCCGAGCAGTATGTGCTCGGTGCCGATGAAGGCGTGGTGCATGAGCCGCGCCTCTTCCTGCGCCCGCGGGAGCACGGACCGGGCCCGATCGGTGAAGCGCTCGAATACCTCTCCCAGGATAACCAGGGAAGTGACGGCGTCGAGGGGCGCCCGGGGCTCAGCTCCCCGGGGCCGGGTGGCGCTCGGCCAGCCAGCGCAGGACCTCTGCACGGCGGGTCAGGGCGATGAAGTGGCCCTCGCCGGGATAGAGCGTGAGGGCCGCATCAGGGATGCGGTCGGCGAGCATCCGCCCCCACGCCTCGGGCACCAGCGTGTCGGCCGTGCCCTGGAAGATGCGGATCGTGGCCGAAAGGTCTTCCGGAGCGAATCCCCACGGGGCGACCGCGGCCAGGTACTCGTCGACCATGCCCTGGCCCTGGGCCGCGCCCTCGCCCAGGATGGTGGGGAGCCACTCTCCGAGGGAGCGGACCGCCGCGGCCTCGGTGTCGGTCTGTCCGCGCAGCGCGGCCCGCAGCAGCGCACGCGGCGCGTGCGAGGACAGCAGGCGGGTGCCCCCGGCCATGCAGCGCAGGGCAACGGGTGCCCTTCGCGACAGGACGGCCAGCGCGTGGTCGAGGTGGTTGGACTGCGCCAGCATGGCCGGGTCGTCGAGGGGTGGGCAGCCGGCGATCACGGCGCACGCGGTGACCCGCTCCGCCAGCTCGAACGTCGCGGCCAGTGCGTACTGCCCACCCTCGGACCAACCCATCACGCCGAACGGTCCGACCTCGAGGTGGTCCAGCAGCGGGACGACGTCGGCGCGCACCCAGGACAGCAATCCGTAACCGGGGAGTCGGTCGGTCGCGTTGATCCCGGGCCGGTCGGGGGAGACCACGCACAGACCCAGGTCCCGGGCGATCTCGTCGGCGGGACTGACATCGTGACCGCTCACCAGCCCGCCGTGGCAACTCAGGACGGCCGGGCCCGCCGGGTCGCCGTACACGGCGTAGCCGAGAGTGCGGCCGCCGGGGAGGCTCAGGGTGTGGTCACCTCGCATCAGGCGCACGGGCGACGGCCTCAGCGGATGGTCGGAGACGCCGGGGAGGGCGCGGATCCGTGCCTGTGGGCTGGTCCTCGCATCCCGCGATCCTAGGTTTTGCGGGACCCGGTTGACCGGCGCGGTCAAATAGTTATAATAACTTCACTGTTATGGTCTTACAACAATCATTGCCACCGGCCGACCTGAGCCGGCGCCGGCGCGTCGGGGTGCTGCTGATCTGCTCCATGAGCCTGCTCATCGTCGGGCTGGACGTGACGATCGTGAACGTGGCGCTGCCCTCCATCGGGCGGGACTTCGGCTCCTCGGTCTCCGGGCTCCAGTGGACGGTGGACGCCTACACGCTGGTGCTCGCGAGCCTGCTGATGCTCTCGGGTTCGACCGCGGACCGCTTCGGGCGCAAGCGGACCTTCGTGGCGGGGCTGATCGTCTTCTCCATCGGCTCCCTCCTGTGCAGCCTGGCCCCCGATCAGACGACGCTGGTGGTCTTCCGCATGGTCCAGGCCGTGGGGGGATCGATGCTCAACCCGGTGGCGATGTCGATCATCACCAACACCTTCACGAACCCGAAGGAACGGGCGCAGGCGGTGGGCGTGTGGGCCGCGGTGGTCGGCGTGAGCATGGCGCTCGGCCCGGTGATCGGCGGCGTGCTCGTCACCTCGGTGGGCTGGCGCTCCATCTTCTGGATCAACCTGCCGGTCGGATTGGCCGCCATCGTGCTGACCCTCCGGTTCATTCCCGAGTCCCGCGCACCCAAGGCACGCCGGGTCGACGGCGTCGGGCAGGCGCTCGTCATCGTGCTGCTGTCGTCGTTGACCTACGGCATCATCGAGGCACCGAACCGGGGATGGGCCTCGCCGGTCATCGTGGCCGCGTTCGCCATCGCGCTGGCCTCCCTCATCGGGCTCGTCACGTGGGAGGGGCGGTGCGACGAGCCCCTCATCGACCTGCGGTTCTTCCGATCGGTGCCGTTCTCCGGCGCGGCGGTCATCGCCGTGGCCGCCTTCGCCACTCTCGGCGGCTTCCTCTTCCTCAACACGCTCTACCTCCAGGACGTGCGGGGGTTCTCGCCGCTCAAGGCCGGCTTGGCCACCCTGCCCATGGCGCTCATGACCATGGTGCTCCCGCCGATCTCGGGGCGGATCGTCGGCACGCGCGGGTCCCGCATCCCGCTGCTGGTCGCCGGCGCCGCGCTGACGGTGAGCTGCCTCATGCTGAGCCAGATCGGCGCCACCACGTCCTTCGCCTGGCTGTTCGCCGCCTACGTCGTCTTCGGCATCGGCTTCGGGTTCGTGAACGCGCCCATCACCAACGCCGCGGTGTCCGGGATGCCACGGGCGCAGGCCGGCGTCGCCTCGGCCATCGCCTCGACCTCCCGCCAGGTGGGCTCGACCCTGGGCGTGGCCGTCGTCGGCTCGCTGCTGGCGTCGGCCCTCGGTCGTTCCGCCGGGGTGCACGCAGCGGTGTCCACCCATGCCGGCTGGCTGGTCCTGGCCGGGTGTGGTGTCATCGTCCTGGTGCTCGGGCAGGTGGTGACGACCGGTTGGGCGCACCGGACGGCCGAGCTCACCGCGCGCGAGCTCAATCCGGAGTTCCTCGAGAGGCCGGCGTGACGGCGACCGGCCGCCGGCGGGTGGTGCCACCGAAGGACGCCGCGTCGCGGGCCTGGTCGATCATGGGCGACCTGGTGCTGGACAACGAGCGGCGCCGCGAGGTCAGCGACGCCCTGGGCCTTCCCTTCGGGCGGGTCCGGGCCCTGCGCCGGATCGCCGCGTCCCCCATGACGATGGGGGAGTTGGCGGCGACGCTCGGGACGGAGAAGCCGTACGCGACGATCGTGGTCGACGAGCTGGAGCGCCAGGGGCTCGTGGAGCGGCGCCCCCATCCGACCGACCGCCGGGTCAAGCTCGTGGCCACCACCGCCCGCGGCACCGCCGCCGCCCGGAGGGCCAACGAGATCCTGGGCCGGCTCCCGAGCGGGCTGGCCGCGCTCGCCGAGCCCGAGGTCGAGGAGCTGGCCCGGATCCTCGAGGAAGTGGCGCGGTCGACCGAGGACTGAGGTCCGACGTGCCCTCTTGCACCTCGACGCTGGCTCCGAGGCCCAGGGGCACGGGGGTGGTCGTGAAGCCTGAAGATCGACGAGGCGCTCTTGGCGCGAGTCTCCCAGAAGGCGCGCCGCCCGGCATCAGCTCGTGTAGTCGACCGGCCCCGCGCCCTCGATCCCGACGGCGAAGGCCAGCCCGCGCAGGCCCGTGTGCGCCGTCAGCGGCCAGATGCTGTGCACGACGTCCGGGGGGATCCGGATCAGGTCGCCCTGGCCCACCGCGCGCTCTTCGTCCCCGATCTTCATGATGCCGCGCCCGGAGATGATGTAGTAGAACTCGTGCGTCGGGTGCGAGTGCGGGTCGACGAGCCCTCCGCCGGCGACCTCCCACTCACTGACGAGCTCGAGGAATCCACCACTGGTCGCGTCCCTGAGCTCGCCCGGCTGAAAGAGCCACCAGACCGGCACGGTCCCGGCGTGTTCGATGACAGGGGCTACATCCCTGGCCGAGCGCACGTCCATTGTTGCCCTCCCTCGCATCCAAGCCGCGGAGGTGCAGATACTACGGCAATCGCACGACGCCACTCGGGGCGCCGCGCCGCGCCTTGGCCGCCGGGACGGTCCGGGCGGGCGCTCATCCGCAGCGCGGGGCCGCCGGCCGCCAAGGGTCCACCGGTCACGAGCGGGTGCGATTCAATGGTGCGAGTGACCGATGCATCCGGCCTGCGGGCAGCACTCGAGAGGTCGGGCGGCACCGTGACCGACTTCTTGGAGTTGCTGGTCGGCGAACGCATCGAAGCGCACGGGCGCCATCATGCGACGAGCGGGGCACCCGCCTCGAGCCCGCTGCAGGTCGAGACGGGCCGGCCG
>PMPX01000344.1 GCA_003169235.1 Acidimicrobiaceae bacterium
GCGACCGCGCCACGACGGGGCGGGAGCCCGGCCGCCGAAGAATTGTTGCTCCCTGGTTGCGGAGACCCCTGCAACCATTCGACAACGTTCAAGCAACCGCCCTGCTCACGCAAGGTTGATTAACTGGAGTTCTCCTGAAACGTGCGGAATCCGAATACGGAATCCGAGTGGTCACCCAGACCTCAGGAGGAGAACGGCATCTGTCGGAGATGCCACATGAAGGAGGGGGAATCGTGGGATCGACGGCACGTCAGCTTTCCACGGCGCAGGAGTCGGCCGAGAGGGGCGTCAGCGATCTGTGGTCCGAGTTCAAGCGGACCGATGACCAGACGCTGCGCAATCAGCTCATCATCTTCTACTCGCCGTTCGTGAAGTACGTCGCCGGGCGCGTGCTCGCCGGCCTGCCCCGGCACTTCGAGGAAGAGGATCTGGTGAGCTACGGGATCATCGGGCTCATCGACGCGATCGAGCGCTTCGAGCCCGACCGGAACCTCCGGTTCGAGACCTACGCCATCCCGCGTATCAAGGGGGCGATCATCGACGAGCTCCGTTCCATCGACTGGGTACCCAGGTCGGTGCGCACCAAGGCGCGTGCCGTCGAGCAGGCCGTCACCCACCTCGAGGCGACGCTTCGTCGTACGCCGAACGAGTCCGAGGTCGCAGAAGAGCTCGAGATGACCGTCGATGAGTTCCACAAGGCACTCCGCAAGATCTCGACGGTCGGCATGATGGCCCTCGACGAGACGTTGCGGGGAGGTGAGCGCTCGGAGCGCTCCACCCTCGGCGAGACATTGCCCGATCGGTCGCACGGCCCGGTGGACATGTTCGAGGCGAAGGAGTCCAAGGAGGCGCTCGTCAGGGCGGTCGACGGCATGCCCGAGAGGGAGCGCACCGTGTTGATGATGTACTACTACGACGGCNNGTGTGCCAGATCCACACCAAGGCACTGCGCCAGCTCCGTTCGAAGCTGGCGGACCGTCCGGACAGCTTCGACCAGCGTGCCGCTGCCCGCGTGCAGGAGCGCCGGGTCCACGCCGGCCAGCGTGACGAGCAGGTCCGCCTGCAGCTCGTCGCCTCCTGAGCAGACCTCACCTGGAGTCGAGCTCCGGCCGCGTCCGGGGCACCTGACGGCCGCACGACCGAGTGTGCCTCGCTCGCCCGCGGGTCGGGTGGGCCGGTACGGTGGGTCGCACCGCAGTACCGAGCCGACAGGAGGGGCGCGATGCCGCTGCACAAGAGGGAGTCCGCGCAGGAGCGATTCGCCGACTCGATCTACGCCAACCGGGACCTGCTGGCCGTCCTCCCGTCGAAGAAGTTTCCCGATGTCGAGATGTTGCCCCCGGAAGCCTTCCAGGCGATCTCGGACGAGCTGCTCCTCGACGGCAACGCCCGCCAGAACCTGGCCACGTTCTGCCAGACCTGGGAGGAGCCGCAGGTCCATCAGTTGATGGACCTCAGCATCGACAAGAACCTGATCGACAAGGACGAGTATCCCCAGACGGCCGAGCTCGAGCGCCGTTGCGTCCAGCTCCTGGCCGATCTGTGGAACGCGCCCGAGGCCGGGCAGCCCGTCGGGTGCTCGGCCATCGGGTCGTCGGAGGCCTGCATGCTCGGTGGGATGGCAGCCAAGTGGCGCTGGCGGGACAAGCGCCGGGCCGCCGGGAAGCCGACCGACAAGCCCAACATGGTGTGCGGCCCGGTGCAGGTGGTCTGGCACAAGTTCGCCAAGTACTGGGACATCGAGATGCGCGAGATCCCCATGTCCCCGGGTCGCTACTGCATGGACCCCGAGCAGATGCTCGAGCAGGTCGACGAGAACACCATCGTGGTCGTGCCCACCTTCGGCGTGACCTACACGGGCGCCTACGAGCCGGTGCTCGAGCTTTCCCGGGCGCTCGACAAGCTGCAGGAGGACACCGGCCTCGACATCGACATCCACGTGGACGGCGCCAGCGGCGCGTTCCTGGCCCCCTTCTGCGCGCCGGACATCCTGTGGGACTTCCGCGTGCCGCGGGTCAAGTCCATCAGCAGCTCGGGGCACAAGTTCGGCCTCGCCCCCCTCGGGGTCGGGTGGATCCTGTGGCGTGACGCCGCCGAGCTGCCGGACGACCTCATCTTCCACGTCACCTACCTCGGCGGGGACATGCCCGTCTTCCAGATCAACTTCTCACGCCCCGCCGGCCAGGTGGTGGCGCAGTACTACAACTTCGTGCGCCTCGGGCGGGACGGTTACCGCAACGTGCACGACGCCTGCTACCAGACCGGGAGGTTCCTGGCCGAAGAGATCGTGAAGCTGGGCCCGTTCGACCTCCTGTGCGACTCGGACCCGCAAACGGGGATCCCCTCGGTGGCCTGGCGCATCCATGAGGGCGAAGACCCGGGCTACACGCTCTACGACCTCGCCGACCGTCTGCGGGCGCGCGGCTGGCAGGTGCCGGCCTACCCGCTGACCGGGTCGGTGTCGGACATCTCGGTGCAGCGCATCCTGGTGCGTCAGGGGGTCAGCCGCGACCTGTGCGGTCTGCTGCTCGACGACCTCACCCAGTCGATCGCGCACTTCGACCGCCACCCCGTGACGGTGTCGATGACCAAGGAGGAATCAGGCGGCTTCAGCCACCTCTAGGACGATTCGGGCGACGGGGAGACCGTCGGCACCGGGACGCTCTCCGACCAGTCGACGTGCAGGGGACGCCGGCGCAGGAACCGCGGCTTGCCGACTTCGGCCGGGCGATCCGTCGTCCAGGGCGCGGGGTAGGCGGTGGTGAGGCCGGCCAGCGCCCGGATCGAGGGGTCGTAGGCGGAGCGGATCCGGGCGAACCGGCGCCACCCCTCCTCCTCGCGGCCGGGGTCGAGCACGAGGACCGGCGCCATGGCGGCCATGGCCGCCAGGTACTCGTCCCGTCGGATGCTGATGGGCGGCGCGGGCTCCGTGAACTGGGGTACGAGCTCGGCGAGCCGAGCCGGGGGGGCGAGCGGGACGTTGGCCGCCCGCGCGATGCGCACGATCAGCGGCAGCCCGTACACGAGGATGAGCAGGGGACCCTTCTCGACGTCCGCGTAGACCTCCCCTGCCGCGGTCTCCGAGGCGGAGACGACCAGGGCGGCGGCATCGAGCAGGGTCCCGACCGTGGCGACCCAGGAGTGGTCCGCGTCGGTCTCGGGGAAGTACGAGAGGATCGGGAAGGCGGTGTGGGTCTGCTCGAGGTCGAGCATCCAGTCGGCCTGTGTCTTCCAGAAGTCGGCGTTGTTGAGCACCCCCGTGCGGTGCAGGGACAGCAGGAGCTCGGTGGCGCGGGGTGGCGTGCCGGCGACCGGGCGCAGCCTGATGATGCCCTTCTCGCGCCCGTTGTAGGCNNGGCAGGTAGCTGATCAGGAGGGCCACCAGGCCGAGGCCGATCGTCGCCTCAATGAAGGCGATCCAGATGCGGCTCGTCCCGTCGGGCTTGGAGAAGCCCAGCGTCGTGAGCGAGGACCCGCTGATCTCGAACGCCTTCTGCCAGGTGAGGCTGCCCGTGCCCCAGAACACGAAGGTGAAGGAGACGACCATGAGGAGCATCCAGACCAGCGGGAGGCTCACCAGCGCGACCGGCGCATAGAGCGCCCGCAGCGCCTTGGCCAGCGACCCGTTGCGCCACCGGCGCACCAGGAGGCGGTACACCAGAGCGAAGACGGCCTGGGACAGGCGTGGGAAGCCCCCTTGCGGCAGGACCACCGTCTTGAGCGCCGAACCCAGGATGGCGAGAACCAGCAGGGTGCCGAAGAGCAGGGACAGTATGTGGAGGACGATCATGGTCTTCGGCGCGCCGCGCTGGTGCGGCTGGTCGTCCGCACGCTACCGGGCCGCATCCTGAGGGCCGGACCCGATCCGGTCGTTCAGGAGAGCTCCTGCGCAGCCTCCTGGACCGCCTTGTCGACGTCCTTCTTGTCGACCTGCAGCTCCTTGGACACCTTCTTCTCGGCCTTGAGCTCGGCCTTCTCGACGTAGGACTCAATCGTCGTCTCGCCGACGATGACCAGNNCCGCTGACTCCTCCGATGGCGGCACCGACCACGGCGGAGCCGATGATGGACGGTGGGAACAGGATGCCGACCAGGGCGCCCACCCCGGCGCCGCCCCAGGCTCCGTGCCGGGTCGTGGTCTCGTCCTTGTTGACGTGAACCGTGCCCTTGTCGTCCTTCGTCACCACCGCGGCGTCGTAGGTGCCGACCGCCCCCAGGGCGTGGAGGTCCTTCACGACGTCGTAGGCGGCGCGGGCATCGACCTCGCTGGCGTACG
>PMPX01000024.1 GCA_003169235.1 Acidimicrobiaceae bacterium
CCGGCGGACGGGGGCAGTCGTCCGCTACGAGTCTGGCCAGACCAGCTCTCCGGCATCGCTTACCTTGGCGAGCGTGACGGTGAGTGTCCCGCCGTCCTCGACGTATTCCCACGTCACGCCGAACTGGCGAAGCAACGAACCGAACCTCTCGTCCTTATAGGCAAGGTGGTCAACGAACCCACGGGCTGCGTCAACCTCGGATTGAGCCCGTTCTCTCGGGGCGTTGGCAACCACGCCAATATGAATGAGGCCATCAGGATCAGGTCCCGCAGTTTCTCGGTGAAGAAGCACTTCTGGACCTATGGCGATCAGGTCAGGACCGTTGCTCAGAAGATCAAGGGCGAGGTCCCAGCGTTCCCCCTGTGGCTCATCGACCGTCAGCGCACCCTTCATTGGACCCATGATGCCTGACTGACGGGGTGCCCCACTCGTGCCGAACTGCCCACCATGCGGGCGAACGGTGGCAGCCCCGGCTACGGCTGAAGCTGGAAGATGCGCTTCAGGAAGTAGACGCACGCATCGTCCTCATTGGAGAAGGTGCGCTCCTCATGGCGCTGCCCCCGCTCGGAGACGAAGACCTTCCAGTCCTGCCCGAACGCCAACAGGCACAGTGCCTCGTGCCGTTCGCCGTCGAAGCTATAGAGCTGTGGGTCCACCTGAGCGGACTGGACAATCTCTCGGACGTCACTGACCGTCACGGATTCACTATCCCACCGTCCCGATGCGTACTGGGGCAGGTTGGATTCTCTAGGAGCGGTCAATCCTGACTTTGTCTGCGCAGAGTTGACAGACGTTGTCACCAGCCGAGCGGAAGAGGTGTCGGACTACCAAGAGCTGGACCCTGGGAACGTCACAGAGGCTCGATTCATCATTCAAGGCATGCTCCGGCCCGACGATCTGTTTCGGTCCATCGGGTGTCGTGATCTGACACTGAGCGGCGACAGCGTCACCCTCGTCAATGGGAACAATGTCGATCTGACGGTAGGCAGCGGCCCTGGGCGTCGGTGGCACCTCATCATTCTGGCTTGTGGCGCACACCACCCAGTCGCTCCCGAGGTGCCGCCCACCCGTCGTACGGGGACACGTCGAAAGCTTCAGCCGGGATTGAGCTAGGCGCGGGCATTGAGGGCGACCCGCAGCGGACCGTGACGTCGTGAATTCGTGCAGCCAATTGGGTGCAATGGCAGTGGAACGAAGACGATCCAGCGCCCACTAGCCATCGACGGCGAACCTGATCTGAATGCTTGTTTAGCAAGGCTGGCCTATCCGATGGACGCGACTGGTCGTCGGGTACGGTCGTCGCCGTGAGCCGCACGCCCGATCCTTGGGCCGACGTCGTGGCCGACCCTCGAGAGAGAGCTCGTGCTGAGGCCAATCGGCACCCCGAGGTGGAGGCAGTGGCGGGCCTACGGGTGGTCCACCGGGCCTCAGGATTCACCGGCCGGGTGGTAGGGCTCCGCGGCAACGCAGTGACGCTGCGATCCAAGTCCGGCCAGGTGCGGATGTTCAGCTTGTTGCCGGGGGCCTTCGCCGCTGGCGGGAGGGTTGCAACCCTGATCCCGCCCCGAGTCGTATCCACCACCGCTTCACGCACCGCATCCGGTTCGGTGGCTGTCGCCGGCCGTCAGGCCCGGGTTGCTAGGACCAGCCGAATCCTTGTCGAGGGGATCCACGACGCCTTGCTGGTCGAGCGGGTCTGGGGCGACGACCTCCGGGTGGAGGGGGTTGTGGTCGAGCGTCTGGACGGGATCGACCATCTGGCCGCCGAGATAGCGGCCTTCGGGCCGGCACCAGGCCGTCGCCTGGGCGTCTTGGTCGACCACCTGGTTCCCGGCACCAAGGAGAGCCGGCTGGCCGAGGAAGTGGCACATCCCCAAGTGCTGGTGACCGGCACCCCCTTTGTTGACGTGTGGCAGGCGGTCAGGCCGGCCGTGGTGGGGCTGACCCACTGGCCGCCAGTCCCCAAGGGCCAGGACTGGAAGACCGGCATTTGTCGAGCGCTGGGCGAGCCCGATCCGGCCACCTGCTGGCGGCGGATTTTCGGAGCGGTGCACAGCTACGTCGACTTGGAGCCCGCACTGGTCGGCGCGGTTGAGCGGCTCATTGACTTCGTGACCGAGCCGCTGTCCGCCGCCCCTTATTGATCGCCTCGCCGGCTCCAGGTTGAGAGTGCGTTCTTTGATCTCTTTTAGCTCCAACAGATCAGCTGGGTCGACCTCGGGCCGCCGAACACAGCGAGTGAGCGACGCGAGGCAGTCGGCGTCGCCGCCGATCCGGCGAGTGTACGGGGACACCTTGGGTTCGCAAGTCGGCGGGCTACGGCAATGTCCCCGCATCGACCTCCTCGAGGTCACCCGATCCGTAGTCACTGATGATGACGGCGGTCCCGTGAGGGCTCACTGCCATGTCCCGTGGGAAGTCGCCGGCCACGACATACCCCACGAGCTGCAGTGATCTTCCAGCCGCTGCGACAACGGCCAGGTTCGAGGTAACGCCGTTGGCATTGAAGCGGTCGGAATCTGCAATGAGGAGGGACTCGTTGTGATTGACAAGGGCCAATCCCACGGGGGCTTCGCCTACTTGGACCCGGTTTATTAGCGCAGACGCCGGGAGTGACACGAGTTCTGCAGCAGAGAACTCCAAGAGCTCGTCGCTCTCTCGAGCCGTTACGTAGACCGACGACTCGGTGGCCACCACCCGCACCGGACTGCACCCGGCCCACACCGTCGAAACGACTGAGTCAGAGGGGCGCTCTTCGGCCCGGCGCAGATTGACTGGGCTTGATCCGGTTCGACG
>PMPX01000189.1 GCA_003169235.1 Acidimicrobiaceae bacterium
CGTTCGCGTGACCGTGTCCCATCTGGTACTCCGACTTGAGATAGCCAACGATCGCCATGTGTTTGTCGAGACCACGGTCGGCGACGATCTTCTGCCATTCGGCGATGGAGCGTCCGTACTTATTTTCGATGGAAGGAAAGTAGTACGATGCAGGCCCCTGCTTCGGCCAAGGCGCGGACTGGTCAGCCATGATGCCGTCCTCCTCGATGCTTGATTGAGTGCGTCGATTCCACGGGCCCATGAGGGCCGGCTCCTTCAGCTCGCCGAGACATTGACCTGCCACCCGATGCCGAACCGGTCAATGAGGGCGCCGAAGATGTCGCCCCAGAACATCTTCTCGAGCTGAGCCTTGACGGTCCCGCCGTCGCTTAATGCATCGAAGACCTTTCGCAGCTCGGGCTCCTCGTTGCCGTTAATGGTCAGCTCGATCCTGGTCTGGACCTCGTTCGTCGCATCGGCTCGATCACTGGCACGCAGGATGAACCCGTCGCAGTCGAGTGCTGCATTGATGACGAGGTCCTTCTCGCTCTCGGTTGCCGTCGGATCAACATCGCCGCGCCGGGTGACCGCAAGGTCGCCGCCGAAAATGCCCTGGTAGAAGGTCATCGCTTCCTCAGTGTTCCCCGGGAAGAACAGGTATGCCTCGAGCTTCATGGTGACCTCCTGCGGTCGTTGGTTTGAATGGAACTAGACCGTATAGTACTTACTGAGAACTAGTCTGTCTAGTACTCTTCTGAAAGTGACGTTCATGCCCCCATCCGAACCGCCGGAAAGAAGCTCTGATCGACGTCACCGTGAGATCCGTGAAGCTGCCATTGGCATTTTCCTCTCCAGTGGGTACGACGGCGCCACCATGGAAGACATCGCGGTTCGGGCCGGAGTCTCCAAGCAGACCGTCTACAAACACTACACGGATAAGCGGAACCTCTTCGCCGACATTGTGTTGTCGACCACCGACGACATGGACGCGCTGGTCGGGCTCATCGCCGACAGGCTGACCGACACCTCCGATCCCGCCAAGGACCTGGAGCACCTGGCCGAGACGTTTCTGGGCGCACTGATGCAACCGCGGGTACTTCGACTCCGTCGACTCGTGATTTCATCGGCAGACCGCTTTCCAGAAATTGCGAGCGCATGGTACGAGCAGGGCTTCGAGCGGGCCCTCGTCGCACTGGCGATGAGCTTTCGGGTCCTCGCAGACCGCCAGCTCCTCGTTGTTGACGACCCGGCAATCGCAGCTGAGCACTTCGTGGGCATGTTGTTCTGGATCCCTGTCAACAAGGCCATGTTCACCGGCGACGACGACTACGCGGCCACCCATGACCTCGCCACAGTTGCTCGATCAGCGGCACGGGCCTTCATGAATGCCTACGGGAGGGCCGATAGGAGCCGCGCGGAAAACCATCCGGATCGGACGGCTTGAAGACTGGCTGAATCTTCAACCTGCTTGCTCGAGCTCACCCATCCAGGATCGGCCCGACTGGGGCACCCTGGAGGTCCGGCACCCGGCACCTTTCGGCCTGCAATCGCGCGCGCCAAGCACAGATCGCCGAATCTGCGCTCCTATCACATTGGCGGGATTGAAGCCTGTTCTCGTTGTTCAGTCCGCCATCCGAGCGAAAGCACCGACGCGTCTTAACGAGGGTCGAGGATAACGATCGGAATCTTTCGGCCTTTGGCGTGGCTCTGGAAGAAGTTGTATCCGGGATAGGACGCCACGAATTTCGGCCAGAGTCGATCGCGATCCTGTTCAGTTGCGACCCGGGCACGGACCTGTCGAACCACCGAGCCGACTTGGATCGCGGTGTCCGGATTCGCCCTCAGGTTGTAGAACCATCCTGGATTCGTTGGCTGGCCCGCCTTCGAAGCCACCACGGCGAAAACGTCACCATCCTCGAGGTACATGAGCGGAGACGTCCGCTTTGTGCCGCTCTTGGCGCCCTTGTGATCGACCAGGAGTATTCGCGCGTCAGGCCAGCCGGGGAGATGCCCTCCAATCTTGCCGCCGGTTCGCCGGTAAAGAGCCACGTGGATCTTGGTCGAGCGCCGACCGAGGTAAACACCCCGCTCGTTGGCGAACTGTGAGATTGAGGCAGTTAACTGTCCTAGTGAAGGCATCGAGAACCTTATAGGCGTTCGGGGACGTGATCGGTCTGAGCGGACAGTGCCCGGAGTGGAAAGTCTTGCAGAGCGGCTCATGACCGTGACTCCAGAGGCCAGCCTACGACCGCTTGAGCCGCCGACCTGCTTGCTCAAGTTGAGCCTGCCTCGGAGCGGCCCTTTCTGGACGCCACTTCACCCTGGCGCTTGCTGCCCTAACTACGGAACCTGCTCAGGCGCTCAAGGCTGGGACGAGACCCGGCAGCGCCCCACCAGGCTTCAGCGTCCCTGCTGCCACCTGTTCTGTGGCCCAATCGATCCACTCGATCTGCATGGCATAGAAGCGCCGGCCGAACTCGATGGACAGCCGGCTCGCCCGGGCGACGGAGCTCGCGGCCCAGTCCCGGGTGGCGATGACGTTCTCTATGTAGCCGAGGTGGCGGACGTACTCGGCCCGGTCGCGCGCCAAGTACTCGAGCGCCTCCTCGGTCGGGAGCACCCAGAGGCAGAACACCCGCAGAAGGGCCTCGTTGCGAAACGAGTAGTCGGGCTCGCTGTCGCGTAGCCAGCGTCGGAGCTCCTCGATCCCCGCCGGAGTCGTCTCGTAGACCTTGCGACCCCGTGCACCCTCACCGGTCTGGGAGATCAGACCCTCGGCCGCAAGTTTGCCCAGCTCGGGATAGATCTGGCTGTGCTGGGCCGGCCAGACGTTGCCCATCGAGGCACCAAAGAACCGGGCCAGGTCGTAGCCGCTCATGGGTTCACCAGCCAGCAGGTCGAGTAGTCCATGGCGCAAGCTCATGCGAAAGATTCTACATAT
>PMPX01000129.1 GCA_003169235.1 Acidimicrobiaceae bacterium
GGCCGAGGAGGGGTTCTCGCTGACGTACCTGCCCTTCGTGGCCCGGGCGGCGGTGGAGGCGCTGCGGGACTTCCCGCTCCTCAACGCGTCGGTGGTCGACGACTCGCTGCTCGTGCATGCCGAGGTCAACCTCGGCATCGCGGTCGACCTCTCCCACGAGGGCCTGATCGTGCCGGTGATTCACCGCGCCGAGGAGGTCACGCTGCGCGGGGTGGCTCGTCGCATCCGTGACCTGGCGGAGCGGGCGCGCGGCCGTCAGCTCAACGCCGACGACATCGCGGNNAACCAGCCGCAGGTGGCGATCCTGGCCACCGACGGCATCGCCCGTCGGCCGGTGGTGGTGACCCAGAGCGACGGATCGGAGTCGATCGCCATCCACTCCACCGGCATCCTCGGCGTGAGCTGGGACCACCGGGCCGTCGACGGGGCCTACGTATCCCTCTTCCTGGCCCGGATCTCGGACCTCCTGAGCAGCCGCGACTGGGCCGCAGAGCTCTGAGGACTCCGTCGGTGCTGCGCATCCGCTCCCTCGGGACGGTCCCGTACCACGAGGCGTACGTGCTGCAGCACGCGCTGGCCACGGGGGGCGGGGACGACTATCTCCTCCTGCTGGAGCACCCGCACACCTACACGTTGGGAGTCCACGCCGACGAGGCCCACGTGCTGGTCGACCCGGCGCTGGTCGGCGCGACGCTCGAGCGCACGGACCGCGGCGGTGACGTCACCTACCACGGGCCCGGCCAGCTCGTCGCCTACCCGATCGTCGACGTGCCCGACGATCCTTCGTCGGGCCCCCGCCACGTGCACCGGCTGGAGCAGATCGTGGTCGACACGCTGGCCGACCTGGGGCTTCCCGGCGCGACCAGCACGCCCGAGTTCCCCGGCGTCTGGGTCGACGCCGACGGGCCGAGCCCGAGGAAGATCGCGGCCATCGGGGTGCGGACCCTGCGGGCCGGCCCAGGACGCCGCCGGACGCTCCACGGCGTCGCCCTGAACGTGACCTCCGACCTCGACATGTTCGGGCACATCGTGCCCTGCGGCATCGCGGACCGCGGGGTCACCTCGCTGCGGGCCGAGGGGATCGACGTCGCGATGGACCAGGTCCTCGAGGCTTTCGTCGCCCGGGCGGCCGCCGTGTTCGCCGACGGCGACGTGGAGCGCCATGACGTCGTGACCGGGCCCGCCGGCGACACCGTCGCGGGCGAGCGGCCCCTGCTGCGTCGGCTGCGCCAGGCGGGTGTCGCACCGGAGGAGGGCCTCGACATCGCGGTGCGCAAGCCACCGTGGGTGCGGGTCCCGGTCCACATCGGCAAGGGCTACCGCCAGCTCGGGTCGACCATCCACGACCTCGGCCTCGTCACGGTCTGCGAGGAGGCCGGGTGCCCGAACATCTACGAGTGCTGGGCGGACGGCACGGCGACCTTCATGATCAACGGCGAGCGCTGCACCCGGGCCTGCGGCTTCTGCCAGGTGGACACCAGTCACCCGCTGCCGCTCTCACCCGACGAGCCCGAGCGGGTGGCGGCCGCCGTCGAGCGCATGGGCCTCGGTCATGCCGTGGTGACGTGCGTGGCCCGTGACGACCTGGCGGACGGGGGAGCGGGCGCCATGGCCGCCACGATCACCGCCATCAGGGACCGCAACCCGTCGACCACGATCGAGGTGCTGATCTCGGACTGCCGCGGCGACGCCGACTCCCTCGACACCATCTTCGAGGCGCGGCCCGACGTGCTGAACCACAACATCGAGACCGTCGCCCGGCTCCAGCGGGCGGTGCGCCCCTCGGCGGGTTACGCGCGCAGCCTGGCCGTGCTCGCCCGCGCCGCTCGCGCCGGCCTGGTCACCAAGTCCGGCCTGATGGTGGGCCTGGGCGAACGGGAGGAGGAGGTGACGGCCACCATGGCCGACCTGCACGGCGTCGGTGTCGCCATCGTCACCATCGGGCAGTACCTGCGCCCCAGCCGCGACCACCTGCCGGTGTCCCGCTACTGGGCGCCGGAGGAGTTCGAACGGCTGCGACAGGCCGGGGGCGAGCTCGGCCTGTCCCACGTGGAGGCGTCACCGCTCACCCGATCGAGCTACCACGCCCGCGAGGCGGCGGAGGCGGCATCGGTCCCGACCGCCTGACCGCGTCCGGCGGCCCGCCCGGTCCGCGGCCGCGCCCGAATGATCCGAGAGGAACCGCCCGTGGCCCGAGGAGGATCTTCGCCGCCGGGCGCTCCGGAGCACGCGGTCGTGGGGGAGCGCAGGCCCACCGGTGCCCGGGCGCGGGCCAGGTGGGCGGTGTTGATCCTGCCGCCCCTGGCGGGCCTCCTCTTCGCCGAGTCGTTGCTGTTCGTGGCGGCGCTCCTCGACGGGCGTGCTCGATACTTCCTCTCGCCTGCCCACTGGTCCAGGTCCGATTCGCGGATCTACCTGAAGATCGCGGCACACGGCTATTCGCTGTTCCAGTGCAGTGGTCCGGTCTACCCTCCCCACAGCTGGTGCGGCACAGCGGGGTGGGCGCCGCTGTACCCGTGGCTCATGTCCGTGCTCGGGCATCTGGGTTTCACCCTGCCGGCGGCGGGGATGGTGCTCGCCATCGTGTGCACCTACCTGACCCTGCAGGCGATCTGGGTGCTCATCGGACCATCGTGGTCGTTCTCACCCCTCTGCTGCCTGGCCTTCGCGGCGTGCTTCCCCGGCATGGTCTACGACTACGCGATCTTCCCGGTGTCGCTGCAGACGTTCCTCTCGGTCGTCAGCATCACCCTGTTCATCCGGCGCCGGTATCTCTTCTCGGGACTGGTTGGCGCGCTCTGCTCGTGGGCCTTCGCCACCGGCCCCCTCATCGCCGTGGTGCTGCTCGTCGCGGCGTTCGTTGTCGACCGGGGCCGCGACCTCTGGCGCGTCGTGGCGCGCAGTGCGGGCGTCGCCCTGGCGGGGTTCGGCGCCCTGCTGCTCGCCTACCAGTGGTGGGTCGGGGACTGGAGCGCCTACTTCAAGACCGCCGCCAAGTACGGCAACGGGGTGCACGACCCCGTCGCCACGTTCGTGACGGCCTTCACCGGCGGCTCGCCGGCGACGTACTCGCTGCAGGATCCCAACTCGGGCTACCACTACCTGATCCCCAGGCTGCAGACCGCGTTCGTGGCCGCCCTCGTCATCGGACTGGTCCTGTGGGCGGTGCGGCGGCGGCCCGTCGGCCGGGCCGGGGCGGTGATCCTCGTCTACACCGTCGTGGTCTGGCTGGTGCCGCTGGTGGCCGGCCCGAGCCTGAGTCGCTACCGGATGGAGGCGCTCCTCGCCCCCTGCGCCGCCCTGTGCACGCGCCTGCCGCGCCCGGTTCTGGTGGCGCTCGTGGTGGTCTCGGCCGTGCTCGCCGTCGGCCTGACCTCGTTGTTCACGCAGCGTCTGATCGCATGACGTCCGGCGGCCCGCCGGCATCGGCCCGGCCGCGCCGTCGCCGCAGCATCACGGGCGTGAGGAGCGCCACCGCCAGCACGACGACCGCGACGGCAGCGAGGCCGACGGAGCCGAGGGTGACCCGCTTGCCCGATGACGCCGCTGCCAGGGGCGTCGTGCCCCCCGGCGCCGCCACCATCGCCTTGTGCTGGGCGACGGCGACCTGCTCGGCGTCGGCGGGGGAGATCGGATGGGCGGTGCCGGACGCGGCCGAGAAGAAGGAGAGCAGGTCCACGAAGTCGCCGGCGCGCATGGTGATGGCCTGCCCGACGCCCGACTGGGTGGTCGAGGCGAAGTAGGTCGTCCGGTGCGCCCCCGGCACGCCGGCCAACGGGCCCGAGCTCACGATCTCGCCGGACTGGAGCGAGCGCTGCGCCGCCTGGAGGAAGACCTGCGCCCCGACCGGTGAGGGGAAGCGCACCAGGAGGTCCTGCACCTCGTTGTGACCGCCGGAGTCCTGCCACACGCGCTCGTAGGTGCCGATGGTCCCGGCCAGGGTCGCCAGCGCGCTGGCGGCCGCCGACGGGTCCGGCGAGCTCGAGGCGAACTCCGAGGCGTCGAGCGGCCCCTCCGACGTGACGGTGTACCCCGCCCCGAGCGCCGGTATGACCACCGAGCCGAGCGGCGGGGCGGCCCCCCCGGCCCCGGCGGTGCCGGGCCGCCCAAGGAGGCCGCACAGCACGACGCCGGCGGCGACCAAGACGGCCGTCGGCCGGGCCACCCTCACGCGATGAAGTACTTGGCCTCTGGGTGGTGGCAGATGATGGCGTCGGTGGTCTGCTCGGGGTTGAGCTGGAACCCCTCGCTGACGGTGACGCCGATGCGGTCCCCTCCCAGCAGCTCCACGACCTTTGCGTTGTCCGTGAGGTCCGGGCACGCCGGGTAGCCCCACGAGTAGCGGCCACCGCGGTACGCCTGCTTGAACAGGCCGGTCAGCGTGGGACCGTCCTCGTCCACGAACCCGAGCTCCTCGCGGATGCGCCGGTGCCAGTACTCCGCCGTCGCCTCGGCCATCTCGACGCTGAGGCCGTGCAGGAAGAGGTAGTCCTCGTACTCGTTCTCGGCGAAGAGGCGGGCCGCTTCCTCCGAGGCCCTCGAACCGATGGTGCACAGCATGAAGCTGGCGAAGTCCTCGTCGCCCGAGCCGACGGGGCGGAAGAAGTCGGAGATGCAGAGCCACGGCTCCTTGCGCTGGCGCGGGAAGGTGAAGCGCATCCACTCGGACGACCGCGACTCGTCCTTCCAGATGACGAGGTCGTTGCCCTCGGCGTTGGCGGCGAAGTGGCCGTAGGCCACGGACGGCACCAGGAGGTCGGCCTGCTTGGCCTTGCTGAGCTCGTCGCGCAGGGTCGCCTTCACGCGGTCCTTGAACTCGGCGTCGTTCTCCCCGTCCTCGGGCCGGAAGCCCCACTGGTTGCGGAAGAGCGCGGTCAGGTTCAGGTACTGGGCGACGTCGTCGAGCGGGAGGCCGACCGCCACCCGGCTCCCGACGAAGGGCGGGGTGAACAGCGGGTTGTCCGACGCCACGGCGGACCGGGCCGGCTGCCCCTCCACCGGGGTGGTGTCCTGCGCGTCCAACCGGCTGCGCCGGGGGACGTTCTTCTCTGAGATCACCCGCCCGAACTCGGGGTCCTCCTCACCGCTGCGCTTGAGCTCCACCAGGCGGTCCACGGTGCGCAGGCCCTCGAAGGCGTCGCGCCCGTAGAAGAGCCGCCCGTCGTACACCTCGCGCAGGTCCCGCTCGACGTAGGTGCGCGTGAGGGCCGCCCCACCGAGCAGGACCGGGATGTCCGCCAGCGAGCGGTCGTTGAGCTCGACCAGGTTCTCGCGCATGATCAGCGTCGACTTCACGAGGAGGCCGCTCATGCCGATGGCGTCGGCCTTGTGCTCCTCGGCCGCGGCGATCATCTCGTTGATGCCGATCTTGATCCCGAGGTTGACCACTTCGTAGCCGTTGTTGGTCAGGATGATGTCGACCAGGTTCTTCCCTATGTCGTGCACGTCGCCCTTGACCGTGGCCAGCACGACGGTGCCCTTGCCCCCCTGGTCCGACTTCTCCATGTGGGGCTCCAGGAAGGCCACGGCGGACTTCATCGTCTCGGCCGACTGCAGCACGAAGGGCAGCTGCATCTCCCCCGAGGCGAAGCGCTCGCCGACCACCTTCATGCCCTCCAGCAGGATGTCGTTCACGATGGCCAGTGCCGCCAGCCCCGAATCGAGCGCCTCGGTGAGGTCGCCCTCGAGGCCGTTGCGGTTGCCGTCGATGATCCGCTGGGACAGCCGCCGGTCGACCGGCCAGTCGAGGTGCTCGTCGGCGGCGCCGGCGTTGACCTTGACCCCCTCGAACAGCGCCAGGAGCTCCTGCAGCGGGTCGTAGTCGTCGGTGCGCCGGTTGTAGACGAGGTCGAGGCAGATCTCCTTCGCCCGCTCGTCAATGCGCGAGAGGGGGAGGATCTTGGACGCGTGCACGATGGCAGAGTCGAGGCCGGCCTCCACGCACTCGTGGAGGAACACGGAGTTGAGCACCTGACGGGCGGCGGGGTTCAGGCCGAAGGAGACGTTGGAGAGACCCAGGATGGTGGAGACCCCGGGGAGCTCCGCCTTGATGGCACGGATGCCCTCGATCGTCTCGATCCCGTCGTTCCGGCTCTCCTCCATGCCGGTCGAGAGCGGCAGCGCGAGCGGGTCGAAGAGGAGGTCCTCGGGCGCGAGGCCGTAGCGCTCGACGGCGATGTCGCGGATGTTCCGGGCCGCCCGCAGCTTCCACTCGGCCGTGCGGGCCTGGCCCTCCTCGTCGATGCAGGTGCAGACGACGCCGGCCCCGAACTCGCGGGCGAGGCGCAGGAACGTGTCGAGCCGGGTGCCGGGCTCGTCGCCCTCCTCGAGGTTGACGGAGTTCAGGATCGGGCGGCCGCCGATCCACTCCAGTGCCGCCCGCACCACGGGACCCTCGGTGGAGTCGACCATGAGCGGCACGCTGGACTGCGTGCAGAACCGGCTGGCCACCTCGGTCATGTCCGCCACGCCGTCGGCGCCCGTGTAGTCCACGCAGACGTCGATCAGGTGCGAGCCCTCCTTGACCTGGTCGCGCGCCATGCCGACGCAGGTGTCCCAGTCGCCGGCCAGCATCGCCTCGCGGAACGCCTTGGAGCCGTTGGCGTTCGTGCGCTCGCCGACGACGAGGAAGGACGTGTCCTGCCGGAACGGGACCGAGGTGTAGATGGAGGCCGCGGCGGGCTCGTGCACCGGCGTGCGGGCGGCAGGGGTGGCGTCGCGGCAGCGCTCGACGACGGCAGCCAGGTGGGCCGGCGTCGTTCCGCAGCACCCACCGATGGCGGAGACGCCGAACTCGGTCACGAAGCGGTGCAGGTGCTCGGCCAGGCCGTCCGGCGTGAGGTCGTAGTGCATGTTGCCGTCGACGACGGAGGGGAGGCCCGCATTGGGGACGCAGGCGATGGGGACGCGGCTGGCCGACGACAGGTGGCGCAGCGCCTCGCTCATCTCGACCGGGCCGGTGGCGCAGTTGAGGCCGGCCACGTCGACCTGCATGGAGTCCAGCACGGTGAGGGCCGCGCCGATCTCGGTCCCGGGCAGCATGCGGCCGGTGAGCTCGATCGTCACCTGCGCCTGCAGCGGCACCCGCCGGTCGAGCGCGACCATGGCGCGCCGGGCACCGTTGATGGCGGCCTTGACCGAGAGCATGTCGAACTGCGTCTCGATCAACAGGAGGTCGACACCGCCCTCCAGGAGGCCGAGCGCCTGCTCCTCGTAGGCGTCGCGGAACTCGGCGTAGGAGATGTGCCCGAGGGTCGGGAACTTGGTGCCCGGGCCCATGGAGCCCGCCACCCAGCGCGGGCGCTCGGGTGTGGAGAACTCGTCCCGCACGGCGCACGCCAGCTCGGCGGCCCGCCTCGTCAGCTCGCGGGCCCGGTCGGCCAGCCCGTACTCGGCCAGGACGACGGAGGTCGAGCCGAACGTGTCGGTCTCGACGACGTCGCAGCCGACCTCGAAGAACGAGCGGTGCACCTGGGCCACCAGGTCCGGCCGCGTCTCGACGAGCCACTCGTTGCAGCCCTCGAGCTCGGGCCCGCCGAAGTCGTCGGGGCCCAGGCCGAGGAGCTGCAGGTTCGTGCCCATGGCGCCGTCGAAGATGACGACGCGGTCGTGCAACGCCTGCAGGTACGTGGATGCGGACGGGTCGAGCCGGCCGAGGAGTTCGGGAGAGGGGGACACTGGATGCATTCGATACCGGCACCCCCTACGGCCCCGGGACCCAGCTCGGTAGCATCTGGCCTGGTGACGCCGAGGATCTACACCAAGAAGGGCGACGACGGGACGACTGGCCTGCTCTTCGGCGGCCGGGTGCGCAAGGACTCGTGGCGCATTGAGCTCAACGGCGCCGTCGACGAGGCCCAGGCGGCCATCGGCGTCGCCCGGGCCGAGACGGCGCCGGGTTCCGAGGCCAACGGGCGCCTCACCGGGCTCGCCCGGGACCTCTACGTGCTGATGGCGGAGGTGGCCACCGCCCCGGATAACCGCCAGAAGCTTCTGGCGGGGTCGACCCTGGTGACCCTTGACATGGTGACCGGGCTGGAGGCGGAGATCGACGACCTGTTGCAGCGCTTCGACATGCCGAGCGACTTCACCATCCCCGGCGAGAACCGCGTCGCCGCCGCGCTCGACCTGGCCCGCACCATCGTGCGCCGCGCCGAGCGCATCGCCGTAGCCGAGCCGCTCGAGGGCTCGTTCGTGCTGGCCTACCTCAACCGGCTGTCGGACCTGCTGTGGGCGATGGCGCGCTGGCAGGAGGGCCCGGAGCACGTGCTCTCGAAGGACTGACCAACCGATCGGGACCTCGGCGGATCCCACGAGCCGACGACGGCCGGACTGCGTGATTCGCCGATCGACGGTGAAACCGTGATGGGTTACGACGTGCCATCGGCCGGGACGCCGAAGAGCCCAGGCTGACCGCCTTCCGGCGCCGACGACCGTTCCCTTCTCGATCGCCGCTCCAGGGGGCCTTCGAGGGCGAGGTAGCGAAGCATCTTGGTCTCCTTACGCCCCCTGGTGACCGTGTCGAGGATGAGCCCGGAAATCGAGACGAGCACCGAGAGGACCATCAGGCCGACCACGACGAACGCCGTCGGGAACCGCGGCACCTTGTGCGTGTGCACGTAGGTCGTCACGAGGGGTATGCCGAGGGCAACGGCCAGAACGAAGAGCAAGAGGGCAATCACGCCGAAGAACGCGAGTGGGCGCTCCCGTCGGACAAGGGTGGCGATGGCGCGCATGATCCTCGTCCCGTCGCGGTACGTGTTGAGCTTGCTCTCCGAGCCCTCCGGGCGTGCGCGGTACGCCAACGGGACGCTCTCTATGGGCATGGCGAGATCGAGTGCGTGGACCGTCAGCTCCGTCTCGAGCTCGAACCCGGACGCGAACATCGGCAGGGACTTCACGAAACGACGTGAGAATGCCTTGTAGCCCGACAGCATGTCGAGGTCCGAGCGGCCGAACACCGAGTGCACGAGCCAACTCAGGATGCGGTTCCCGAACTGGTGACTGGTGTGGGTGTACTGGTCCGCATCCGCGACGCGCCTGCCGTTGACGAGGTCGAACCCCTGCTGGTCGACGAGGTCCACCAAATGGCGTGCCCTGCTCGCGTCGTACGTGCCGTCGCCGTCGATGAGCAGGTAGACGTCTGCCTCAATGTCGGCGAACATCCGCCGGACCACGTTGCCCTTGCCCTGCATCGGCGCCGCACGCACCACCGCGCCGGACGCTCGTGCGATGCGAGATGTCTCATCGGTCGAGTTGTTGTCGTACACGTACACGGTTGATTCCGGGAGCGACTTTCGCAGATCGGTGACGACGCCCCCGATGGTGGCAGCCTCGTTGAAGCAGGGAACCAGTACCGCTATCTGCGGTCCGTCGGTGCGTGCGTGCATGTCAGACGGCGTCCGAGGGTCGCGACGATCCTTGGTCGACGAACTTCCGGCAGTGGACTCCGCGCCGCCGGCGGCCGCGGGACGTGTCGTCATCAGCGGGGCGTGTGGTCACGAGGTCTGATCTGTTGGCGTGGGCAGGGTGGAGAATGGGCATGGTGGAGAGCACTCCCATGGACAACGTCAGGAAGTCCCGTGGGGCCGGTCCGCTCCGCTTCCGGCTTCCGTCCGTCCACTCTGTCACAACTGGCTGAAGGGAGGCTGCAATCACCACGTGCCCCAGTGGATCCGGGCCGTTGATGCCGGGGTGACGTGCTCGAGTGACCCCGAGCGCCGGTCCTGCCCGTCGGGGTGCCCGAGCACCACCGCGCAGAACGGCAGCCATCCTTCAGGGACGTCGAGTGCCCGGGCGAGCTCTACCGCACCTCTGAACGCACCCAGGATGCAGGCGCCCAGACCCGCCCCCACCGCACCCAGGAGCACCGCCATGACCCCGAACGCGGCGTCGCCGTGCCAGTAGGGGACGGGCCACGCTTCCGGCGTCGACCCGAGTCCGGACGATGCCTTGTCTGGTTCGGCATACCGGGCGACGTAGGCGTCCGGCGAGGAGTACGCGAGCAGGACCACGTGGGCGCGCCGGAGACCCTCGAACCGCTCGTGGTTGCGGTCCCGCCAGTGGGCGTCGGTGGTGGCCGACCAGTACGCGGCCGTCTCTCCGGGTCCGACCAGGGCGACCCAGGCGGTGCCGCCGGTGTTCCCCGCAGTCGGCGACCTCAGCGCACCCTCCAGGAGCCGCCGCACGACGGCCCGGTCCACGGGCTCGTCGGAGAAGCTCCGCACCATGGCGCGGCGGCGGATGGCCTCGTCCAGCTCCACGCCGCGCAGTCTGTCATTTCGGGGAGCGACGTCTTGGTACCGGAGCCGGGAATGATGACCCCGCTGGTAGTGTTTAACGGTTCGATGCCGGCCGTAGGAACGGCCCGGCGGGACCCGGAGGTTCGAACGTGCCCACTCCCCGAGACCTGTTGAACGAGGCCAAGGCGTCCATCCGCGAGGTGGACCAGGCTGACGCGCAAGCCCTGCTGGAAGGCGGGGGTGTCACGTTCCTCGACGTCCGCGAGCCCGACGAGTACGAGCAGGGGGCTCTTCCCAACGCCCTGCACCTGCCACGCGGCCACCTCGAGTTCCAGGTGGAGGGCAAACTGCCCGACAAGGCGGGCCCGATCGTCGTCTACTGCGCCGGGGGAGTGCGGTCGGCCTTCGCGGCCAAGACCATGGGTGACCTCGGGTACACCGACGTGCAGTCGCTGGTGGGCGGGTTCAACCGTTGGAAGGACGACGGTCGCCCGTGGGCCGCGCCCCAGACCCTGACCCCGGCCCAGCGCAACCGGTACCAGCGACACCTTCTCCTGCCCGAGGTCGGGGAGGTGGGCCAGCTGAAGTTGCTGGGCTCGAAGGTGCTCCTGCTGGGTGCGGGCGGGCTCGGCTCGCCGGCCGCCCTGTATCTGGCGGCCGCCGGCGTCGGGACGCTGGGGATCATCGACATGGACGTGGTGGACGAGTCGAACCTGCAGCGCCAGATCCTCCACAACATGGACCGGGTCGGGGACCGCAAGGTCGACTCGGCCAAGAAGACGCTGACCGCGCTCAACCCGGACGTCAACGTCGTGACCTACGACGTGCGACTGGGCGCCGACAACATCCTGGACGTCATCGACGGCTACGACGCCATCGTCGACGGGACGGACAACTTCCCGACTCGTTATCTGGTGAACGACGCCTCGCTGCTGAAGCGGATCCCGGTGATCCACGGGTCCATCTTCCGCTTCGAGGGCCAGGCCACCGTGTTCGACCCCTACAACGGTCCGTGCTACCGCTGTCTCATCCCTGAGCCGCCTCCCGCGGAGCTCGCCCCGTCGTGCGCCGAGGCGGGCGTGCTGGGCGTGCTGCCGGGCATCATCGGCTCCATTCAGGCGATCGAGACCATCAAGGTCCTGCTCGGTCTGGGTGACCCGCTCATCGGGCGGCTGCTGGCCTACGACGCGCTCGAAGAGTCCTTCCGGACGTTCAAGGTGCGCCGGGACCCGGCCTGCCCGGCCTGCGGGCCCGACGCCGGTGAGATCGTCATCGCCGAGTACGANNCCGACCTGCTCACGCGCCCCGCGCCCGAGACGGACGCACCGGCACGGCCGCCGGGGCCGCCGGGGCTGACGTCGCGCCGCGTCAAGCGGAACAGGCGCCGCTGGGCGGCGGGGCTCATCGTGCTCGCCCTGGCCCTGATCCTGGTGCTCGCGACCCGTGGCGGGGGGCACACCACCGGCGCCGGGCAGCGTGAGGGGAGCT
>PMPX01000130.1 GCA_003169235.1 Acidimicrobiaceae bacterium
CGGCTACCTCGACCACGACGCCGACGTCGTCAGGCTCTACATCGAGGAGAGCTTCAGCTTCCGGGTGCTCGAGCCGGACGCTGCGGTCGCTCTCCGCTCCGAACCCTGACGACCGCGCCACCTGGGCATCTCACGCATCCAGCACCGTCCTGAGAGAAGGGCCGCCCGGTCGACGGCGGTGAGCGACGCCGGCCACGGCGTGCGATTGCTCGTCATCACCCAGGACGGTCTCCGGCCCGGGAACCCTCGGCGCGCACGACGAGCGGGAAGGGAGCTCGCCGTCATCCCCCAGTGGGGAGATGGTCCTCCAGGGCCTTGACCAACAAACGGCGGAACGTTGCGCGCTCCGAGGCGCTCAGCCCGCCCAGGATCTCGTCCTCGATGCTCCCCTGCGCCGCTTCGGCCCGCTCCAGAGCCTCCAGGCCCGGTTCGGTGATGTCCACGATGTGACGCCGGCGGTCGGACGGGTCTCGCCTCCGCTCCACGTACTCGAGATCCTCCAGGTCGTTGAGGACGAGGACCCCGGTGTTGGAGTCCATCGACAGGTCCTCGGTCATGACCTGCTGCGCTGCGCTCGGATGGTCACGCAGATAGGCCAGGACCACCATGTTCTTCAGGTTCATCCCCACGAGGTCGACCGAGCTGCGGAGGAAGACGGCACGGGCCAGGCGCGTCAGGAGCACGATCGTCCCGGTCGTGGGCGACGTCGTTGGCCGGGCCTTCACGATCCCGAGCCTGTCACTGCCGGCCTGGCGGCCGCCTGCACGGATATTTCCATCACCCCTCTAGGATAGTCCCGAAATCATGACTATCCCCGACTCCGGATCCATGACCATGCCCCAGATCGGGGCCGACGACGCCGGCGACCGCCGGCGCTGGATAGCCCTGGTCGTCGTCTGCCTGGCCATGTTCATGAACGCGCTCGATGGCTCCATCGTGAACGTGGCGCTCCCCGACATCCAGCGCAGCCTGCATTTCACCCAATCCGGCCTGACCTGGGTCGTCGACGCCTACCTCATCAGCTTCGGGAGCTTCCTCCTCATGGCGGGCCGCCTGGGCGACCTCGTCGGCCGAAAGAAGGTATTCCTGGCCGGAGTCACGCTGTTCACCCTGGCGTCAATCGCCTGCGGCTCGGCCGACAGCCAGGCGATGCTGGTGGCGTCACGCTTCGTGCAGGGCATCGGCGGAGCGCTGTCCTCCTCGGTGATCGTCGCCATCATCGTGACGGAGTTCCCGAGCCCCGTCGAACGGGCGAAGGCAATGAGCGCCTACGTCTTCGTCGCCGTCGGCGGTGGCTCCATCGGGCTCCTGGCCGGCGGGGTGCTGACGCAGGCACTGAGCTGGCACTGGATCTTCTTCGTGAACGTGCCCATCGGCATCACCACGCTGATCCTGGGCCGCCTCCTGGTGGTGGAGAACGTCGGCCTGGGCATCAAGCAGGGGGTCGACGTGGTCGGGTCCGTGTTGGTGACACTGTCCTTGATGGTCGGGATCTACGGCATCGTGACGGCGTCGAGCGACGGCTGGGTCTCGGCACACACGCTCGGGATCCTCGGCGTGGCCGTCCTTCTGTTCGTGTCCTTCGTCGTCCTCGAGTCGAGGCTGGCCAACCCGATCATGCCGCTGCGGATCCTGAAGCTGCGGACCTTGACCGGGTCGAGCGCGATCAGAGGCCTGCTGGCGACGGGGATGTTCTCGACCTTCTTCATCGGTGCGCTCTACCTCGAGCACGTGCTCGGGTACAGCCCCATTGAGACCGGGCTCGCCTTCATGCCGGCGACGGTGGGCATGGCGACAATGTCGGCCGGCCTCACGGCGCGCCTCGTCAACCGCTTCGGGATCAAGGTGATGTACCCCGCCATGCTCCTCGCCGCGGGCGGCTTGGTCCTCCTGGCCTCTGCGGGCCAGGGAGCCAGCTACTTCCCGACGATCTTCTTTGCCTTCCTCCTTCTGGGCGTCGGGGCCGGCGCCTCGTTCATGCCCCTGTTGCAGATCGGGATGTCCGAGATCCCGAACGCCGATGCCGGCCTGGGCTCCGGGATCGTGAACGTGTCCCAGCAGATGGCGGCAGCTGTCGGCCTCGCCGTGCTGAGCACGGTCGCGACCAACCGCACCAAGGCGTTGGTGGCCGAAGGTCACCAGGTCGTGGCGGCGCTGACGGACGGCTACCAGCTTGCGTTGCTCATTGCCGCGGGGTGCGTCCTGGTGGGCCTGGCCCTGTCCCCCTTCCTCCTGCGCACGAACGAGTCCGCGGAGGAGAAGGCCGCCCACATGGCCGAGAACATGGAGAACCCGGAGACCTACGAGCACCTGGTGCTCTAGGCGACGACAGCTCGGTGGGGACTCGTGGTCCCCACTCCCTCCTCGTCGGCGACCGCGCCATTCGGCCAGCTCAGGCTCGAAATCGGCCCCGTCGGGTATCCCTCGGGACCTCCAGAGAATTCCGAGCGGAGTATTGGTAGTGTCCGCGAAGTCGAGAACCGGCCGTAGGTCCCTGGGGGGTCAGGAACACACGCCACACCGTGGTCGGTTCCGCAGACTGGGGGTGTGCTCATGTCGAGACTCACCGGCGTGCGAGCGATGGGTTCGGCCCTCGTGCTCGCGATGCTGACGACGACGGGGGTGGTGGTCACCCCATCGGTCGCCGGCGCTTCGTCGAGCTCTTCTGCCGCGTTCGGCACGCTTCCTTCGCCCTGCGGCAAGGGACACGCCACGGGAGCGACCGATCTGGGGGTCACCGACTCCACCATCAACATCGCCTACGGCGACGATCGCGGCTTCTCCGGGAGCCCGGGACTCGACCAGGAGATGGGCGATGCAGTCAAGGCGATGATCGCCTGGTGCAACGCCCAGGGGGGCATCAACGGGCGCCAGATCGTCGGTGACTACTACGACGCCGCGGTCACCAACGTCGGCAGCGTCATGTCCCAGGCGTGCAAGACGGACTTCATGCTGGTCGGGGAGGGCTTCGCTCTGGACGGACTGGCGGAGCAGACCCGGCTCGGTTGCAACCTCGCGGCCGTGCCCGGGTTCACGGTCTCCCCCGTCGTCGCCAACGCCTACGAGATGTACCAGGCGACACCGAATCCGGCCAACGACAGCCCGGCGTCGATCGCCTACCAGGGGGAGAAGCTCTTCGGATCCAAGACTCAGCATGTGGGCCAGTACGGCTCCACTCTCTCGACCCAGCAGCAGTCGATGGCCAAGGCGGTGCAGGCCTACTCGGAGGCCGGTTGGAAGTTCGTCAACTGCCCGTTCCTGGTCAACTACAACGGCGAGGCCAGCTACACGCCGTTCGTCCAGAAGCTGCAGAGCTGCGGTGCACAGATCGTCTTCGACGACGCCACCCCCGGACCGACTCTCTACGGTGCCCTGGAGGCCGAGAACCAGATCGGGTACGACCCCATCTGGCTCCTGGACGCAGCCGAGTACACGGAGGGCTTCGCACAATGGAACACGGCGGGACTGGGCAACAACGTCTACGTCCGAATTGCCTACGAGCCACTCGAGGCGGCCAAGGTGGTTCCCGCGGTCGCCCAGTACCTGTCGATCGTCAAGAAGTACGGCGGCCTCACCTCGGCCCTCGGCGAGCAGTCGACGTCCTCGTTCCTCCTTTGGGCCACCGAGGCCAAGGCCTGCGGCTCGACCCTGACGCGCCAGTGCATGATCAACCACCTCGCCAAGGTCACCAGCTGGACCGGCGGGGGCCTCAATGCGCCATCCGACCCGGCCAAGAACCTTCCGCCGAGCTGCGGGCTCCTCATGAGGCTCGACGACACCAAATGGGTGCAGGCCTACCCGAAGAAGCTCGGGACCTTCGACTGCTCACCGAAGTACACCGTCCCGAACTCGGGGTCCGTCGT
>PMPX01000377.1 GCA_003169235.1 Acidimicrobiaceae bacterium
GGTCGTCGCGGTCGGGTCCGCCGCCGACCCTCTGGTCGACGCCATCTCGTCGCGGATCGAGGATGTCGTCGTCGGCCCGGGGACCGATCCGGCGTCCATGATGGGGCCGCTCGTGACGGCCGAGCACCGTGATCGGGTCACGTCCTACGTGCACGGCGCCGCCGGGGAGGGTGCACGCGTCGTCGTCGACGGGTCCTCGCAGACATGGAGCCAGGGCTTCTTCACCGGCTGCTCTCTGATCGACGAGGTCAAGCCGGGCATGCGGCTCTACGACGACGAGATCTTCGGCCNNCCGATCCCGGTGCCGGTGGCCTTCTATTCCTTCGGGGGCTGGAAGGCGTCCCTGTTCGGCGACTCGCCGATCTACGGGCCCGAGGGCGTCCGGTTCTACACCCGGCCGAAGGTGGTCACCTCGCGCTGGCCGGAGCCGACCGAGAGCGCGATCGACCTCGGCTTTCCGTCGACCCGCTAGCCGGACCCCCTCAGGACGTGACGACCGGGAGTTTCTCCCAGCCCCTGACGGTCGACGTCCGCGCCTGCACGGCGTTCTCGTAGTCGACCTGCCAATCGGGGAACCGGTTCAGGACCTCGTCGAGAGCCACACGACCCTCGAGCCGGGCCAGCGCGGCCCCGAGGCACAGGTGGATGCCGAAGCCGAAGCTCAGATGCCGGCCGATGTCGCGATGGATGTCGAACCGGTCGGCATCGGTGAACCGCCGCTCGTCGCGGTTGCCCGAGCCGTTCAGGAGGACCATGACGCTGCCCTCTGCGATCGTCTGGCCGTAGTGCTCCGTGTCATGGGCGACGTAGCGAGCCTGCACGGGCGACGGTGCCTCGTAGCGCAGCGTCTCCTCAATGGCATTGGGGATGAGCGATCGATCCGCCACGATCTGGCGGCGCTGGTCCGGGTGCTCGCCGAGGACCTTGCCGGTCCATCCGATGAGCCGCGTGGTCGTCTCGTTCCCCGCCCCGGCGAGCAGAATTACGAAATTGAGCAGCTCATCACGGGCGAGCTTTCGCCGCGTGCCCGTCTCGTCCTCGAACTCGGCGTTCAGGAGCTGCGTCATGAGGTCGTCCGAAGGGTGCGTGGCCCGCCAGTCGATGTACTCGGCGAACAGCTGCCCCTGCGCCGCCATCTCCTGGGCCACGCGGCTCTGCGCGTCCTCCTCGAGCCGGAGGCCCTCGTCGAGCTGGTCCCGGATCGACTCCTGATCTTCCTCGGGGATCCCGAGCAGATAGCCGATCGTCCGCATGGGCATCTGCGCCCCGAGGTCCGCGATGAAGTCGAAGTGCCCGGAGCCCACCAGCGGATCGAGCGAGCTGCGGCAGAACTCCCGGACCTTCGGCTCGAGCTCGGCCACCTTCCTCGGGGTGAACACCCGGGACATGAGCGAGCGGTGGATGTGGTGGATGGGAGGGTCCTCGAACAGGATGACGCCCGAAGGGATCTCCATGTCGGCCCGGATCAGCTCGAGGATGGAGCCACGTCCCGAGCGGAAGGTGTCCCAGTCGAGCAGGCACCGGTCCACGTCCTCGTACCTGCTCAGAGCGAAGAAGTCGTACTTCTCGTTGTAGTAGAGCGGCGCCTCGTCGCGCAGGCGCTTCCACACGGGGTAGGGATCGGCGTCGATCTCGAAGTCGTAGGGGTCGTAGTAGACCTCGTTGTCGCTGACCAGCGTCAACTTCGGCACCTTTCTCTCACTTCGACCCCAGGTCACGCCCTCGGCAGGGACTCGTTGACGTCGAAGTCACCAGTACGGTAACTTTAGCCCTGACGAGTTCCAACATTGACGTCACAGTCAATTTAGTGAGGTGGAGTACCCCATGGCCCGAACCTGCGACTTCCCCGTCTTCGACGCCGACAACCATCTGTACGAGACTCGCGACAGCTTCACCCGGTACCTGCCGGAGAAGTACAAGGGCGCCATTCAGTACGTCGAGATCGACGGGCGGACCAAGATCATGGTCCGCGGGACCGTCAGCGACTACATCCCGAACCCCACGTTCGACGTGGTGGCCCGGCCGGGGGCGCAAGAGGAGTACTTTCGCAAGGGAAACCCCGAAGGGAAGTCCTATCGCGAGATCGTCGGCGAGCCCATGCGCTCCATCCCGGCCTTCAAGGAGCCGGGGCCCCGGCTCGAGCTGATGGACGAGCTCGGCGTCGACCGGACCCTCATGTTCCCGACGCTGGCGAGCCTCCTCGAGGAGCGGATGCGGGACGACCCCGAGCTCATCCACGCCGCGATCCACTCCCTGAATCAGTGGCTGCACGAGGTGTGGACCTTCAACTACCACGACAGGATCTTCACCACGCCGGTCATCACCCTCCCGATCGTCGAGAAGGCGATCGAGGAGCTGGAGTGGGTGCTCGAGCGCGGGGCCAAGACGGTGCTCATCAGGCCCGCACCGGTGCCGGGCTACGGCGGCTCGCGTTCGTTCGCCTACCCGGAGTTCGACCCCTTCTGGCAGCGGGTCGTCGACGCCGACATCCTGGTGACGATGCACGCATCGGACAGCGGCTACTCACGGTGGCTGGCCGAATGGCAGGGTCCCTCGGAGTTCCTGCCGTTCCGTCTCGACTCGTTCCGCATGATGGCGCAGGGCAAGCGCCCGGCCGAGGACGCTGCGGCCGCCCTGACGTGCCACGGGTTGCTGACCCGCTTCCCCCAGCTGCGGATCGCCTTCGTCGAGAACGGCGCCGACTGGGTCCTACCTCTCTTCGAGCACCTCGAGGACACGTACCGCAAGATGCCGCAGGCGTTCGGCGAGGACCCGGTGGACGCCTTCAAGCGCAACATCTTCATCAGCCCGTTCCACGAGGACAACCTCGAGGCGATCGCCGGCGCGCTCGGCACGGACCACATCCTCTTCGGATCGGACTACCCGCACCCGGAGGGACTGGCGGAGCCCTGCAGCTACATCGACCACCTGCCCAAGAGCTTCTCCCAGGAAGACGTGGAGAAGATCATGGGTGGCAACCTCGCTCGCATCATGCGTGTCGGGGTCACCGTCTAGAGCCGTTCGGAGCTCGCCCTCTGTTCTTGCGGGGTCCCGGCCCGCTGATCGGAGAGACCCAGCGCATTGATGAAGAGCCGCGCCACCTGGTCCACGGCCGTATCCATGCTGCAGTCGACCGCGCCCTGCACGAGCCACATCTCGGGGAACCTGCCTGTCATCGCGCCGAGTGCGGCGGCCGCGATCGTGGGGTCGAGGCCGGGGTCGGCGAGCCCGTGCTCCTGGAGGCGACGGATGGAGTCGGCGACCTGCCGTGAGTAGCGCCCCTGGCGCTCCAGGCGCGACGCGCTGACCTGCTTGTCGTACCGGGACATCTGCTCAATGACCCCGATGATCCGCGCCTCGCGCTGGTAATTCTCGAGGTGCCGCCGCAGGGCTTCACGGATGCGCTCCGGCGGCGTGGCCCGGGACTCGGGGTCGAGGATCACCCCGCTCATGGGTTCGCCGAGCGTCTCCTCGACGGAGGCGGCCACCTCCCGGAAGATCTCTTCCTTGGATTCGAAGTAGTGGTAGAAGGAGCCGTGCGAGAGGCCGGCCCTCTCGGCGATGTCCGAGATGCGGGCCTCGAGGAACCCCTTCTCCTCGAAGATCTCCTTCGCCGCCTCGAGCAGTCGGACCCTGGTCCGTGTCCCCTTCAGCGAGCGAGGACCGTTCGGCTTCTCACTGTCGTCCGGGGCTGATGTCGGCAACCGATCTCCTTCTCATGGTGCCTCTCTGCTGCGGAGAGGGTAACGCACCCTTCCCTGCGGACGGCATCCTCAAGTAGGTGAGTACTTACTTGTAAACCGGGGAACGCGATTGGTACGATGGGCGCCGTTCGGGCCGCCCGACGCGAGGGGAGCGCTGCCGAGAGGCGGGCTCGCCCGTGCGCACGCAGGTAACGTCCTGATTCCGAACTACGCACCCGGAGGCCACGTGCACCAGCTTCTCGCCAGCCTTTCGCCCTCGTCAGCGAACACGGCCCTGCTCCTGACCCGCATCGTCCTCGGGGCGGTCTTCCTCGCGCACGGGATCAACCACATCTTCGGAGGGGGGAAGATCGCCGGTACCGCCCGCTGGTTCGAGGGCCTGGGAATGAAGCCGGGCATCGTGCACGCCTGGTTCGCCAGCGTCACCGAGATCGGCGCCGGCGCGCTGCTCGTGCTCGGGCTGGCGACGCCGCTCGCCGGAGCGGGAGTGGTCGGTGTGATGCTGGTCGCCTGGATCACCAATCACCTCAAGAACGGATTCTTCATCTTCCGTCCCGGCGAGGGGTGGGAGTACGTGATGGTCCTCACGATGCTGGGTGTCACGGTGGGCACTCTCGGGCCCGGCCAGTGGAGCATCGACGGGCACGTGCACACGCTGACCCGGTTGTGGGGTTGGCCCGGATTCGCCATCTCGCTCGGCGGTGGCGCGCTGGGGGCGGCACTGCTGCTGGTGACCTGCTGGAGGCCTGCCCCCGCGGCGGCGTCGGGTCAGTAGCGGCGCGACCCATCAGGTGGCGAATCGGGCGATCACGTCCTCGCCGAATTCGGTGAGGGTCTCGGGAGCCGCAAAGTCGCAGAACCACGCGTACACCCGCGCCACCCCGCGCTCGGTGAGCGCTCCGAAGTAGTCCACCAACTCGGGTGCCGTTCCGACGACCGGCGACGCTCCGAAGCGCCGGCGCGCGGTCTGCTCGACCTCGTCACGAAGGCGCTCGGACGGCACGAACGCGACCTGGACCTGCACCGAGCATCTGGCGTCTCCTGACAGCGGGCGCATCTCGTCGAGCTTGTCGATGATCCCGATGTGCACGTTCCACCAGTCGGCATGGGCCGCGACCAGCTCCATGGTCCTGCGGCCGGCGCCACCGATCACGATCGGGATTCCGCCCAGCGGCGCCGGCTGTTGCTGAGCCCCGTGCAGCCGGAAGTACTCTCCCTCGTAGTCGAGAGTCTCGCCGCGCCACAGCGCCTTCATGATCTCGATGGTCTCCTTCAACCGGCCCAGTCGCGCCGCCGAATCGGACGACCCGATGTCGAAGTCGCTCAGCTCGTTGACGATCGAGCCCCACCCGAGCCCGAGCTCGAACCTTCCGCCGGACGCGTGATCCAGCGTGACCGCCTCCCGCGCCAGCATGGCGGGATGCCGGAAGGAGTCGCAGAGGACGAGGGAACCCACGTGCAGCCGGTCGGTGCGAGCCGCGAGCCACGCGTTCGTGATCATCGCCTCGAACATGGGCGTGCCCTCGGCGCCTGGTGGGGCCATGTGGTCCATGCCCGCGATGCCCGCGAACCCCGCCGCTTCGGCGGCGCGGGCGCGCTGCGCCATCTGGTCCATCGTCATGCGCATCTGCGGCAGGTAGAGCCAGAACTCGAAGGGTGTGGTCATCGATCGATGAAGCTACTCGGCCCGGTTCGGTGGAGGCGAAGGGCCGACGGCCCGGTCGGGCCCTCGCTAGAGTCCGAGGCCCAGTCCCGCCGCTGTCGCCACCCGACCGCAGCCGGACAAGGAGGGCGCAGATGAAGGCAGTGCGCAGCGTCGAAGGGGGTGTCGCCGTCGTCGACCTCGAGGAACCGCCGGGTGCCGGCGAGGTCCTCGACATGAGGGCAACCAGCATCTGCGGTTCCGACCTGAGCTACATCAGGTTCGGGAGCCGGTTCATCCTGGGTCACGAGCTCGCCGGGGTCAGGGAGGACGGGACCGCGGTCGTCGTCGAGGCGATCTACGGCTGCCTGGAGTGTGACGAGTGTGCCCGGGGCGCGTACAACCTGTGTGCCACGCATGGGCAGAGGGCGCTCGGCATGACCGCGGACGGGGGCATGGCCGAGCAATTCCGAGCGCCGGCCGTTCGACTGGTCGATTTGCCGCCGGGCCTCGACGTCCGTGACGCCGCGCTCGTCGAACCGGCCTCGGTGTCGTGGCACGCCCTGCGTCTGGCCGGCACCGGTCCCGGCGTGCGGGTCGCGGTGGTCGGAGCCGGGGCCCTGGGGCTGCTCGCGATTGCCGGAGCCCGCCGGCTCGGGGCTGCAGAGGTCACGCTGGAGGCGCGTCACCCTCACCAGAAGGAGGCCGGCGAGCGTCTCGGTGCCCGGATCGGTCCCGAGGGGCTCTACGACGTCGTCGTCGAGGCGGCCGGGACTCCCGCCAGCCTGGCCCGGTGCGGCGAGTTGGTGGCCCCCGGAGGGACGATCGTCGTGCTCGGCGTGCATTTCGGACCGGTGCAGCTCGACTGGATGCCCCTGTTCCACCGAGAGGCTCGGCTCATCCCGTCGCTCGGGTACTGCGCCCACCAGGGTGGACGTGAGATGAGCGACGCGGCGCTCATGCTGGCCGACGACCCCGAGATCGCACGGACTCTCATCACCCATCGCTTCCCCATTGAGGACGCCGTCGAGGCATTCCGGGTGGCGTCCGACAAGGCCGCCGGGGCGATCCGCGTGGTGATTGAGCCGTCGTGACCGACATCCGACTGGCTAGCGTGTGACGCCGTGAGCGAGTCGCGTCCGACGCTGCACCTTCCGGCACGCGACATTCCCGTTCCGACCTCGGTCAGTGCGGAGGCGCAGGCCGTGCTGGCGATCCCGCCCATGGAGAAGATCGAGTACCCCGCGCTCGAGGACGTCGACGGGTGGCGAGCGATGATCGCAGCCTACGAGGAGACGGTCGGCGCCATTCTCGGAGACCGGGTGTCGAACGCTCCGGTGGAGACGGACGAGCGAGACTTCGGCGACTTCGTTGCCTACATGATCACACCGATCGGGCTCGCGGACGACGATCGGCGCGTCTACCTCGACATCCACGGTGGGGGGTTCATCAACGGTGCCGGGGAATCCTGTCGCGCCATGGGGATCGGCACGGCACTGCGTGTCGGCGCGCGGGTCTGGACGCCCGACTACCGCATGCCACCGGACCACCCGTTCCCGGCGGCCCTCGACGACTGCATGGCGGTCTACCGGATGCTGCTGGGGGAGCGGCGCCCCGATGAGATCATCGTCGGCGGGGCCTCGGCCGGCGGCAATCTCGCCGCTGCCCTCATGCTGCGAGCTCGAGACGAGGGGCTCGCGCTGCCCGCGGCCGTCGTCCTGCTCACACCGGGGTCCGACCTGACGGGTTCCAGTGATTCACTGCAGACCAACCTGGGTCTCGATCCGCTGCTCCGCGGTGACGGGATGCCGGCCTTCCTGCTCTACGCGGGCGGCCGCGACCTCACCGATCCCTACCTGTCCCCCGTCTTCGGTGACTTCACCAAGGGATTCCCGCCGGCCATCCTCACCACCGGCACGCGCGACCTGCTGCTCTCGGACACGGTTCGGCTGCACCGGGCACTTCGGGCGGCGGGTGTCCCGGCAGAGCTCCACGTGACCGAGGCGGGCGGGCACGGCGGATTCTTCGGCATGGCGCCCGAAGACGAAGAGATCACCCGCGAGATCCGGCGCTTCGTCGATGCGCACTGGAATGCCGGTGACACCTGACGACATGCGGGGACCGATGGAGGGGAGTGGTGGCAATGGTTGAGGGACTCGGTGCTGTGGGCCTTCGTCTCGAGCGGGAGGGACCCATCGCGTGGTGCGTGATCGACCGGCCCGCGGCGAGGAATGCGCTCACGCCGGCCATGTACTTCGGGATCAAGCGGGCCGTGCGGCTCGTGAACACGGACTCCGAGCTGGCCGCGCTGATCATCACCGGGACAGGTGACGTCTTCGCTCCGGGAGGTGATCTCGGTGGACGCGCGGAGCCGGGCGACTCCGTGCCGGACGACATCGGGTACGACATCCTCCCGTTCACCGCCATCCGGGAGAGCCGGGCGCCCGTGATCGCCGCCGTCAACGGGATCTGCCAGGCGGGTGGGCTGCTCATCGCCATGATGGCGGACATCGCCGTCGCCAGCGACCGTGCGACGTTCCGGGTGCCCGAGCTCCTCCGGGGCATCCCGGATGCGACGTACGCCGCGGCGCTGCCGGCGCACGTGGGTGTGGCCGTCGCCCGCGACCTGCTCCTGTCCGCCCGGACCGTCGACGCGGCGGAGGCGCAGCGCATCGGGCTCATCTCGCGTGTCGTGGACCACGCGCAGCTGCGAGCGGAAGCGCTGGAGGCGGCGCGGCAGATCCTGCGGACGGCGCCCGAGGCGCGCGCCCACGTGAAGCGCATGCTCAACGAGCGGTACGGCCTGATCGACTATCAGACGATGTTCGGCGCACTCGAGGTGTCGCCGGAGCCACGCGAGGGGATGCTGGCCTTCATGGAGAAACGGGAGCCGAACTGGATCCCGCCCGACCTCCCGACCTGAGCCCTCCCGCCACTGTGCCTACGGGCACCGCCACCGTGGCGAGCGTCAGACGCCGGGCCCGGGCGTTCCCTGCGGGGATGCCTCGAACCCGACGTCGTGACGCCGGCCAACGTGGTGACTCCTGCCCGGGGTGTGGCTCCTACCCGGAGAGGGTCGTCGTCCCTGCGACGTCGTGACCGCAGAACGGCTGCGACGAAATGGGCGTGAACCCGGTCTTCGTGGCCTTGACGACCCAGGCGCAGTTGGCCGGGTCGTGGCCGAAGATCGTGCTGTAGTTCACCGTGATCGGCAGCAGCCCGTTGCCGTTGTAGTTCTTGATGCTGCGCAGGTCCTTGATCACCGCCGCCCGGGTCGGGTTGGCCCCGGCCATCTGCAGTCCCTTGATCATGAGGTCAGCGCCGAGCCACGACTCGGTCTGGCCGTAGGTGGCGAACGACGTCTTGGGCAGCTTCTCGTACTTCTCCAGGGCGGCCTGCTCCTGCTCCGTGCCGGCGTTGGGCAGCGACCACGGGCGGAAGGCGCTGAGGAAGTAGGCGCCCTGCAGCGTGCTCCAGACGGGAGAGTTGATCACCGACGGCTCGTAACCCGTGGCATAGAGCGCGGCCTTGAGGTCGACGCCCGACTGCTTCAGCGCGGTGGCGAGTGCGAAGTTCGAGTTGTCGTCCATGCTCGGCGTCATGGCGTTCACCCCGTTCTGCTTGGCGATGAGCGCCTCGGACGTGAAGTTCGTGCCACCGATGGGGATCGTCGTGTTCTCGACGCCGACCTTGCCGCCGGCATCCTGGAACGACTCTGCGGCGCCCCTGGCCGCGGCGGCGGACTGCGGGGAGATTCCGTAGCCGTAGGTCCCGATGACCGTGCCCCCGTGCGACTTCAGGAAGCCGCCGACCAGCGTGTTGACCGGGTACTTGGGGTCGACGCTCCCGTGGTCGGAGGCGAACATGTTGGTGAAGGGCTGCGTGCCCCACTCCGGGCCGTCGTCGTAGGAACCGGTGACGGGCACGCCCTGCTGCTCGGGGTACTTGTCGGCCAGGAAGAAGAGGGCACTCTGCGAGACGATGCCGAAGGCCCCCTTCGAGATGGCATCCTGCACGGCCGTCGTGATGACGCTCGGGCTGGTCTGGTCGTCGATCACCAACGGCACGAGCTTGTGCCCGTTGACTCCGCCCTCCGCGTTCTGCGCGGCGATCCGTGCCAGGAATCCTGTCTGCGTACCGGCGTCCTCGGATGCTGCCGGGCCGGTGAGCGAGGTGATGTAGGCCAGCGTGATCGGCGACCCCGACGCCGACGCGCCGGTGGTCACGACGCTGGAGAAGGCCGTGACAAGGCCGACCAGCGTGGTGAACGCAAGTGAGACCTTCAAGAATCGAGAACTCAACATCTGTGAACCATTCCTCCCAGGAACGTGAAGTTCCCCTGTATGAAGAGCAGCGTTTCGTGCTCCCGGATAGGTCGACGCCCCTCGCCGGTCGGCGCAGCGTAGCGACCTGACAACATCGTTTTCAGTCACCCCTGTCGATCAGGCGCACCCCCTCGACATCATCACGATGCAGCGGGCGCCGGGTGTTCCGCGTCGCCCAGATAGCGGTCGATGACCTCCGTGCCGGCTTCGGACGCAGGACCCGACCAGCCGACCCGGCCGCGGGAGAGGATGACGCAGGTGTCAGCCAGCGACAAAGCGCGGTGTACGAACTGCTCGCTCAGCACGATGGTGACGCCGGCCCGGCGTGTCTCCTCGAGGCTCTGGAAGACCGCCTCGACGATCTGGGGCGCCAGGCCGAGTGACATCTCGTCGGCGATGATCAGCTTGGGGAGGACCGCGACCGCCCTGGCCAGTGCGAGCATCTGCTGCTCGCCCCCCGAGAGGCTGCCCGCGAGTTGCGACCGCCGCGAGCCGAGGACCGGGAACATGTCGATGGCCCGGTCGATGGCGGGGGCCCGGTCGTTTCGTTTCTCCTGGGCGACGGCCATCTTCAGGTTGTCGATGACCGTCAGACCCGGGAACACCCCGCGTCCCTCGGGGATGTAGGTCAGGCCGAGCCTGCGCACGTGGTGGGCCGACTTCCCCGTGATGTCGCGACCGTCGAAGACGACGCGCCCACCGAACGGCCGCACGAGGCCCGAGATCGCGCGCGCCAGCGTGCTCTTACCGGCGCCGTTGGCGCCGAGCACGGCCAGGACCGACCCGGGCGCCACGTCGACGGAGACCCCGAAGAGCGCCTGGGACGTGGCGTAGCGGACGTCGAGGTCCTCGATCTTGAGGATGGGCTCGCTCATGGCTCCACCTCGCCGCCTTCGCCGGCGACGGGGACCTCCGGCTCGCCCTCGACCGATTCCTCGTCGCCGAGGTAGGCGGAACGGACCGCCGGGTCCCGGCGGATCACGTCGGGGCAGTCGGCCGCGATGCGCTCGCCGAAGTCGAGGACGAAGATCCAGTTCGAGAGGGCCAGCACCGCCGCGACGTCGTGCTCGACCATCAGGAGGGACACATCGCGGTCGGTCTGGGCCACCACCCGCTGGAACACGGACAGCAGGTTCTCCGAGGACTTCATGTCGAGTCCGGACAGGGGCTCGTCGAGCAGGATCACGTGGGGCTGACCGGCGAGGGCCCGACCGACTTCGACGAGGCGGCACACACCCAGCGGCAGCGCCGCCACCGGCGCCTTGGCCACCCTGGTGAGGTTGAGCAGCTCGAGCAGCCCGTCCACCCGCTCGTTCTCGGCACTCGAGGCCGGCAGGAGGGAGCGCGGGTCGAGCATGTCGCTCCAGAGCCGGCGCGGTGCGAAGTGCACCCTGTCCGCCAGCACGAGGTGCTCGCGCACGGTCAGTCCGAGGAAGAGCTCGGGCTGTTGGAAGGTGCGGGCGATTCCGCCTCTGGCCCTCGCCTGCGCGCTGGCGTCGGTGACGTCCTCGCCGCGCAGCCAGACGCGACCCTGCGTCGGCCGGAGCAGCCCGGACAGCACGGCGAGCATCGTGGTCTTTCCCGCCCCGTTGGGGCCCACGAGGCCGGCGATGCTGCGGGGTGCAACGTCGAGGTCGACGTCGGACAGGGCATTGAGGCCACCGAAGCGGACGGTGATGCCGCGGGCCGAAAGGACAGACGTCTCGGTGCCGACTCCGGCTTCCAGCACCGTCACGGCGCCTTCCCCACCGCAACCGCGCTCTGGGCGGTCCCCGTCGCGGTGCCGACGGCGTCATCGGCGAGCGCGGGACCGGAGAGGGTGTCGATGACCAACGGCGGCTTCTGGCGATCGGCCAGACGCAGGAGCTGGTTCCGGAATCGGCGGCTCTGCTCGGCCAGCGCGCCGTCGGGGTACTTCGCGGCCGAGATGGCGCCCAACCCGAAGAGCAGCGGCGGAATGTTGCCGGTCCAGGTCGGAAGGTAGGCCTGGGCGAGCGCCGGCAGCATCACGAAGGAGAGTCCGGCGATGATGGCCGCGGCGGTGGACCGGATGCCGATGGTCACGAGGACCGCGAGCCAGACGACTCCGAGGAAGGTGTCGAAGGTGCCGGGGGCGATCGTCGACTGCTGTATGGCCAGGAGCCCCCCACCGATGCCGGCCACGAGAGCGGCCAGCGCCGCCACGGTGACCTTCATCTGCACCACGCTCACGCCGGTCGTCCGGGCGCCGGGATCGCTCCAGCGCACGGCGTTCATGGCCAAGCCGGAGGTGGAGCGCCGGAAGTTCAAGATGAACAGTGCGATGACGACGAAAATCCCCAGGAAGAGATAGGCGAGGACGCGAGAGGAGGTCGCAAAGCTGGGGGGGTTCACCGTCAGCCCCAGCCCGCTGTTCACGAACGACGGCAGGGTGAACACCAGGTTCTCCACCAGCAGTCCGAAAGTGAGCGTCACCAACGCGACGTACAGGTCGCCCAGTCGGATGCTCAGGAGGCCGACGACGAGCCCCATGAGCATGGCGATCACGCCGCCGACAGCGACGGCGGCCAGGACCGGCCAGCCGTGCGTGGTGGCGAGCTCAGCGGTCGTGATGGCACCCACTCCCGCGAAGGTGATCTGGCAGAGCCAGAGCATGCCGCCCTCGCCGGTGACCAGCGTCCACGAGAGGAAGATGACGGCGTAGGCGAACGCCGCGGCCGTCAGGCCGACCCAGTAGCCCTGCACAATCAGGGGCAGCGCGCCCGCGGCGACGATGAGCAGGAACGGGCCTGCGTACTTGCTGATCAGTCCGAGGGACCCGGACTCGAGCGCACCGCTGGTCGACCCGGCGAGCCTGCTCTCCCCCTGGGGGGTGATGGCCCTGTCGAGCGCACCGCCCACCCGCTCGACGTCGCCCATGCGCCCCCGGCGCAGGAGGCTGTAGAGCAGCACCACCGCGATGACGATGAAGGGGATGGCGTCAATGATCTCGCCCGACCACTGGCTGTTCGAGGGGAGGTACCGCTCGGCCAGCGAGGTGGCGATGCCCATGAGGAGGCCCACGCCGACCGCGATGGGCAGGCTGCGCATCTTCGCCGCGATGACCGCGGCGAACGCCGCTGCGATCAGCACCGTGAACTTGTTGGGGTCCAACCCGATGATGGGGGCCGCCAGGACGCCGGTCAGCCCCGCGAAGAAGACGCTGACGGCCCACACGCCGCCCGACACGAGGTCGGGGTTCGTGCCCGAGAGGTCGGTCATGGCCGGCGAGTCGACCATGGCCCGTACCTTGAGGCCGACCTCGGTGAAACGCAGGACGCCGGCACCCAGCACCACCGTCGCGACCACACAGATGTAGACGATGATGTCGTCCAGCGTGATCGGTACGCCGAGGAACTGGTAGACGTGCACGGGCTCGGGAGCCAGACCCGGTGCTTGGAGGATGGCGCCACTGCCGAAGATGATCGTGGCGAGCGCAGGAATGGCCACCAGCAGCCCGACCGTGGCCACGACCTTGATCAGGGGCGAGTTGAACCTCAGGTAGCGGAACAGGACGGCGTAGAGGAAGATCCCCATGATCGGCCCCGCCAGCCCTATGGCGACGATCGCGGCGGGAAGGATGCCCCAGCTGTGCTCGGTGTGGAGGTAGTAGTAGAAGCGCGCGATGAAGAACGCCATCGCGCCGAAGGCGAAGTTGAGGATGCCCGAAGCGGTGTAGGTGATGACCAGGCCGGCCGACGCGATGGCGTATATCCCACCGAGTACCAGCCCGGCGATCACGAATTCGAGCATCCGGCGCCCCCTTGCAGCGCAATCGCGCTTGGCTATTCAGTTCCGTTGTGCGGCGCCTCTGCTCCGCACTGAGTTCTTTCGGCGGCAGCAGATGTGGCGTCGCTCGTGCCCCGGTGAGACCGTGAAGTTAACATGTGAGTGATTACTCTCTTGTCTCGCCCTCGCGGGTCACTATAACCGAAGCGCCCTGAACGGACTATGGCGTTCTGATTTTCGGATATTGCGTTTCTGGGCGGCCGGGTGTGGCCGGTGACGGCTCCTCACACGCTTGCAGACCAGCGCCTGTGCCCTGAATCCCGGACTCGTGGTGCAGGTCGTGGGGGCCGGCTCGGTGACTGCCGCGTCAGCTTCTCGCGGCTCAGGCTCCCGAGCGGTTCTTCGCGACCGAGAGGACCGTTCTCGACCGCTGCGGCCGACCACCTCCTCCCGGCCGGCGGGACGATCGAGGCCGCCGGAGTGAGCAGGCCCACGGCGCGATCTAGCGTGCCCCCGTGGTTGAGAGCCGGCGTCTGTCGTTCGATCCGATCGCCGAGGCCCGGCGCCAGTGGGAGGTCCATGGGTGGTCGGACGAGGCTCCCGCCATGGCTCTGGTGACCTCGATCATGCGCCTGCAGCAGGTCTTTCTGACCCGCGCCGACGCGATCTTGCGGTCGTACGACCTCACCTTCGCCCGCTACGAGGTCCTGATGCTGCTCTCGTTCTCGAAACGGGGCGCACTCCCACTCGGGAAGATCGGGGAGCGTCTCCAGGTGAACGCGGCGAGCGTGACCAATGTGGTCGACCGGCTCGAGGCCCGCGGGCTCGTGACGCGGCGGTCCAACCCCGAAGACCGACGCGGCACCTTGGCCTGGCTCTCCTCCGCCGGGCGCCGCACGGCCCAGGAGGCGACCACGGACATGAACGACTTTCTGTTCGCCGACCTGGGGATCGACACCTCGACCGCCCGGCTCCTGTTCGATCTCCTGGCGGACCTGCGCCGGGCCGCCGGCGACTTCGACTGAGGAGCGGTGGCGACTTAGTTTGACATTTAAGTATCATGGTTCGATGGCCGACAGGCAGAGCTGGCAGGACGAATTCGACCGCTCACCGCTGCGCCCGGCTCGCTTCGAGACGATGTCGGGCGTGCCACTCGAACCCGTGTACGGGCCCGAGGGCGCAGAGTTGCCCGGGGCGTACCCCTACACACGGGGACCCTACGCGTCCATGTACCGCTCGCGTCTGTGGACGATGCGCCAGTTCGCGGGCTTCGGCACCGCGGAGGACACCAACGGACGCTTCAAGGAGCTGCTGCTCGCCGGCGGGGACGGGCTCTCGACGGCCTTCGACATGCCCACGCTGCTCGGCCGCGACTCCGACGACCCCTGGGCCAAGGGTGAGGTCGGCCGGGCCGGGGTCGCGGTGGACACGGTGGTCGACATGGAGACCCTCTTCGACGGCATCGATCTCGGCCGGGTGTCGACCTCCATGACGATCAACTCTCCGGCCGCACCGATCTTCGCCATGTACATCGACGTCGCCGACCAGAACGGCATCACCCGCAACGCCCTGTCGGGCACGCTCCAGAACGACATCCTGAAGGAGTACCAGGCCCAGAAGGAGTACGTCTTCCCACCGCGGCCGTCGGTGCGCCTGGTCACCGACGTCATGCGCTTCTGCGCAGCAGAGCTGCCGCGCTGGCACCCGGTATCGGTCTCGGGCTACCACATCCGCGAAGCCGGTTCGACCGCCGCCCAGGAGCTGGCGTTCACGTTGGCCAACGGGTTCGCCTACGTCGAGGCG
>PMPX01000053.1 GCA_003169235.1 Acidimicrobiaceae bacterium
GCATCACCTTGCCAAGGTGAGGGTCGCGGGTTCGAATCCCGTCTTCCGCTCCAAAGAAGTCCCAGGTCGGAGGCCAAAACCAGCCGGAGGGCCTGCGCTCACGAGACGGGATGGCGGCATGCGTGCCACCTTCGTGCCACTCCCCTAGAGTGGCACGTGATGGGCCAGCCACGGTCACGCAGCGCATGGGGCAGCACTCGCAAGCTGCCCTCGGGCCGCTGGCAGGCGCGGTACCGAGTCGACGGGACGTGGCGTCCGGCTCCAAGCACCTTTCGGACCAAACGCGACGCCGACGCCTTTCTCGCTGCCACCCGGGCCGACCTCGAGCGCGGGTCCTGGCTGCCGCCCGAGCGGGGCCGGATCACCCTGCGCGCCTACGCGGCCCAGTGGCTTGAGCAGAAGCCCGACCTGCGCCCCCGTAGCCGCGAACAGTACGAGATCGCCTTGCGCCGCCACATCCTTCCGCGCCTCGGCGAGCGCGAGCTGTCGCAGATCTCGCCGAGCACGGTGCGAAGCTGGCATGCGAGCCTGCAGGCAGCGGGAGACATTGGCCCTCCCACCATCGCTAAGGCTTACCGTCTGCTTCACGCCGTCTTCGCCACTGCAGTGGAGGACGAGCTCGTCGCCAAGAACCCCTGCCTGCTGCGCGGCGCCTCCACCGACCGCACGGCTGAGCGCCCTGTGGCAACGGTCGAGCAGGTCTATCTAATTGCAGACGCCATCACCCCGAGCCTGCGGGCCATGGTACTTTTCGCCACTTTCACCGGGCTCCGGCTCGGCGAGCTGCGGGCCCTCAAGCGCCGTCGCCTTGATCTCGATGCCAGGACGGCCCAAGTCGTCGAGCAGTACCAGGAGTTGTCCTCGGGTGATCTCGTCCTGGGTCCGCCCAAGACCGACGCCGGTTACCGCACCGTCGCCATCCCCGAGGCGCTTGTCGGCGAACTGGAGACGCATCTTGATCATTACGCGGGTCCGGGACCTGACGGCTTGGTCTTCTGCGGCTCGTTGCATCAACCGCTCAACCGCAAGACCTTCTATCGCCACTGGAATGAGGCCACGAAGGTGGCTGGCCTCGAGGCCTTCCACTTTCATGACCTGCGCCACACCGGCAACACGCTCGCCGCGGCAACAGGCGCCAGCACCAAAGAACTGATGTCCCGCATGGGTCACGCCTCACCGAGGGCCGCGCTCATTTACCAGCACGCCAGCTCCGAGCGTGATCACTCCATCGCGGCCGCCTTGTCGTCCATGATCGTCCAACGCGTGGCGGTCGGCGGTGCCGCGACCACGCGATCTGGTCGCCGCAGGAAGGCAGGGTGAGCTCCTAGAAAGCGTCGGGCGTCCCAGCCAAGCTGGCGACCCCTCACTCTGGCCCGGGCGGGCCACTATCGCGGAGACCCTCGAACCCTGAGCTATCTCTTAGGTCGTCTCTCGAGGTGCTCGGCTCTCTGCTCGAAAGTCCGAAGCGGCGAGCGAGGTCACAGGGTCTCGGCGGACTCGTGGATTCTGCTGAGTAAACCTGGTGCTGCGGGGGAGGCCGCTTCGCGGGGTTGCTCCATCGCTTCCGTCGGCTCCTCGACCTTGCGGCGGGGGAGGACTGCGAGAGAGGCGGGATGGTCCCGCAACGCCAGTCCGCAGAGGACGCCACCCAGAAGTCCTCCGACGTGGGCCTGCCACTCAGCGTTACCGGGGAAAACCAGGTCCAGGGAAGTGACCGCGTAGATAACCGCCAGCGGGAGGATGGCTTCGAACTCCAATTCGTCGCGGTGGAAGACGCCTCTAATCAAGCTGTAGCCGACCCAACCCCAGATCACTCCGCTCGCCCCCGCCGACGGCACGCCCGCCGGGCCGAGGAACCACCAGTACAGATTGCTCGTGACCATGACGACGGCTGTCACCCCAACAAGCTTGCCGAGTCCTTGGTAAGCGGCCAGATAGCTGAAGATCACAAGGAAGACGGAGTTCCCCTCGAAGTGCGCCCAGGACAGGTGAACGAATGACGAGAAGGCCATGTCGGGCAGGCTCAAGACGCTGCGCGGCCGCAGTCCGAACTCGCCGATGAGTCGGTAGTGGTCGGTGCTGTTCACGATCTGGACCATCAAGCAGACCGCCAGGAGACCGAACGCGACGACCAGTGCCTTGCGCGCTGGGAGCGAGTAGTCCGCCCACGGACGGATTCCTAGCAAACCCATCACTCCACGCATGAAAGAAGGATCGCGCCGGAGGACCGGCGGCGACAACCGATGTCCGAGCTCGTCTCAGCTGTGTCGGTGGCGAGCCAGTGGTCGCCGAGCCAGATCAGGCGTGGTCGGGTCACGCCATGGCGGCCGGGTGGAGAGCAATGGGCGACTCGCTCTCGGGCATCCTCCCCGGAAGGCTCTCGCCGATCATCCCAGCGACTTACGAAATCCATTGACCGAAACATTGCGGGACACTCACCCCTTCGAAAGACGCCCCACGGCGCGGCACCTCACGCTGCTCCGCATCCTTTGAGACCTTCGATTCAACGCCCATGATCAGAGCACACACTTGCACTGGCAGTGCGAAGCCGCCCCGCCGAACCGTCCGATCGCTCCCGGGCCGCCGCGCTCGCGGCGACTGCGGGACAAGGCGCATCTAGGCCGGCCGATTCCGGCCGTCCTGATCCATTGTGTCCAGCCGCTCAGTTCTCGAGCCGTCAAGGTCCGGCGCCCGACATGTCGGGCGCCTCGGCAGAGCCGACCTTGACAGCCCTGGGTCCCGTCGTTGTGGATAGATCAAAAGCCACCGCTGGACAGGTGTGTGGACATTGGTGTGGACGTTCGCGTGGGCGCCCACACCACCAGGTCGCTGTTGGATCCTCAACGCTGAACGGGCTCGCCTCATCGCGGGGCAGCAAGTTCACAGGGCGCGACATTCAAGGACCCTTGGCCCATCGGCGAGGTCTGCACGGTCACTGGCGCGACGGTCATTCGCACGATCATCGGTGGTCGCTTGCCGGGTGAAACCCGTTGACACACCTCGGGCCGATCCTTACAGTGACGGTAGGACCCGATAAGGGGTCCCACAGGGGCAACGAGGGGGAACAGCGGGGGACCCGGCCGCTGACACAGTTGGTCAGCGCTGGTGATTTTCTCAGTCGTTCAAATCCTGGACGGTCGTGTAGTCGAAGCGTCAGAAGGGGCGCTAGGGCCTGAGGATGAGGGGGCGACTGTGAGCGAACTCACCGGTCGGCAGGAGTTGGGCGCGCACGCGGCGCGCACCGCAGGGTGGTCGAGTCGACACGACACTTGTCGTTCCGGGACACGCTCGATACCCCGAAACGCTACTAACCGCTCCGACGGGTCGACCGTGCGTCGCCCGCTGCTCGCGGCCGTCGCGGTAGTGCTTTCTGCGGCCCCACTCTCGGCGATCGGTGAAGTCGTCACCGCTCCGCCGGCGGCAGCCTCGGGCTCGGTGCCCGTCACCTACATCTACTCGGGCTCGACGACAACGTGGGGACCAGCCCCGAGCAACGAGACCATCGAGGTGCTCGCGGTGGGTGCCGCGGGTGGCTCCGACTACTACGGCGGCAACTCCTCGACGGGTGGTGATATCCCCGGCGGCCCAGGAGGAGCCGAGCTCGTCAATCTCAGCGTCACCTCGGGCGAGACGATCGATATCAAGATCGGCGGCGTCGGTGCCAATGCGCTCGCCAATGACCCCGGCGCTGGCGGTTATCCCAACGGCGGCGGGGGCGCCAGTGGCAATCTCGGCGATCCTGGCGGAGCCGGCGGCGGCGGCGATACGACGATCACCAACGCCGGCACCGGAGCCACGCTGCTCGTGGCCGGCGGCGGCGGTGGAGCCGGAGCGGATGACTGCGCCGAGCACTTCATCCTCTGCTCCACCTACTACGGCGACGAGTTTCCCGATCCGGGCGGCTACGGAGGAAATGGCGGTGGGTCCAGCGCGGGTAGCGGAGGGAACGGCGCTGCCAACGGCAGCACGGCGGGCGGCGGCGGCGGGAGCGGCGGTGTGACGAGCGGGAGCGGGGGCTCGGGCGGCACCGGAGGAAGCTCGACTGCGGGCGATTGCAACGGAGGAAATGGCGGGGCCGGCTCGGGCGGCAATGGCGGGTCGCAGTGCTCGGACTGGGGCGGAGCCGGTGGTGGAGCCGGGGGCGGCTTCTACGGGGGAGGCGGCGGCGGCGGTGGCGGCTCCGGGCTCAACATCAGCGGCGGGGGCGGTGGGGGCGGCGGCTCGAACTACGCCAACGCCTCCTACACCAGCGGCGCCCAGAGCGAGGCGGGCGCCAACGAGAGCATCGGCTACGTCCGCATCGCTTTGCCCGGCACGCTGACCCTGCCTCCGATCGGGAGTTCCATCACCGCAGCCAACGACATCGGTGGGGGCCCGATCGACACCTGCTCGTGTGTGGCCGCCACCGTCGGCAAGCCGATCAACCCGATGGACGGAGACTTCTACGAGTCGACCACCGACCTGAGCGTTCCCGGCCCGGGGGTGCCGCTCGGCTTCACCCGCACCTACGACGCCGTGCTGGCCCAACAGGATGGGGCGAACACCAGTGGTCTGGGGGTTGGCTGGACCGACAATTTCAACACCAGCATCACTTCTGTACTGGGCATGGCCACCGTCAACGAGCCCGACGGCGCTCAGGTGCAATTCAGCACCTACAACTCCAGCGATCCGTGGTGCTCCTCGAGCGAAAACTACTGTCCGGTCGCGCCCCGCGACATCTCTACGCTGAACCACAACTCGGACGGCACCTGGACCTTCACCGATCACCTGAGCAGTGCCGTGACCTATACCTTCTCGTCCGCGGGCGCACTGACGAAGATCACCAACGCAGCCGGGCAGACGGTCACCGCGTCGACGGAATCGCCGGGTACGGGCTCGGGGTCCACGGCGTGCCCTTCGGCCGCCACGACCTGCACCCTATGGACCTCCGACGCTGCCACTCCCAACCCGACGCTGACCGAGGTCTTCACTTCGGGCGAGCTGAGCAAGGTTGTCGGCTTCGCCACCTCGGGAGGCACGGCGCCGGTCACCACCTTCTGCTACTACGGCCAGTCCTGTGCGCCCTCGAGCGGGGGCCTCTCGGGGAGCCTCTACTCGGCGACCGATCCCGGTTCGCTGACCACCGCCTACACCTACGACGCCACCAACTCGAACACCTCGTACCAGCACGACCTGTTGACCCGCACCGACCCCGACGGGGGGACCCTCACGAACGTCTACAACTCCTCGGGACAGATCTCCCAGCAGACCGATCCCGGAGGGGTCGCCTACGCCCTCTCCTACTCCGAGGTGGCCGGCCTCCCCGCCGGTCAGGCCCCCGGAGACTCGACGACGGTGACGCTCACGCCCGGCACCGGGCTGGCGGACCAGGTGACCGAGTATGACTACGCCTTCGGCGAGCTCGTCGACACCACGCTCGCCCCTGGCGCATCGACGGCGTCGACGACGGACACGCCACGCAGCCCTATCACGGTCCAGCCCACGTCGAGCACCGATCCGGATGGAAACACCACCACGACGGCGCTGCCCGACCCGTCAAGCCCAAGTGCCTACCTCAACGCCATCGACCCCACGTCGAGCACCGACGCGCTCGGGAACACGACTCTCTACGCCTACACGTCGTCGAACAGGGTCTGGTGTGAGGTCGAGCCGGCCGAGGTGGCCAACGGGGTGACCTGTCCAGACACCGAGCCCACCACTGCCCCGGCGCCGGGTGCCAAGAACACGGTTGACCTCGGGGCCACCATCACCTACTACGACGCCTCGGGCAACCCCACCTACGTCACCGACCCGCTCGGGAACACCACCGAGACGGCCTACACCTCGGCCGAGCTCCCCTGGTGCAGCGTGGACGCAGACCAGTTCACCATCGCCGAAGTGTCCTGTCCGTCGTCGGTGCCCTCGAGCCCCCCGACGGGGACCGCAACCGGCTACACGACGACGCTGTACAACTCTGCGGGTGCGATCACGTCGGTGACCGATCCAACGGGTGCCACCACGTCCTACTCCTACAGCGATGACTCGTTCCCGAACACCGCCACCCAGAAGACGGACCCCCAGGGGGACATCACGACGACCACGCTGGACTCGGCCGGGCGTGCCATCAACCAGACCGAGGCCTTCAACTCCTACTCGGCCACGACCGTCACGGCCTATGACTCGGCCGGGCGCGCCTTTTGCACCATCAGCCCGCTGGCCTACTCCCAGGGCCACACCACCTGCCCGAGCGCCGAGCCCACCAGCGCGCCCACTGCGGGCAGCGACCCGTGGCCTGGGGACCAGATCACCATCTTCAACGCCAACGGCCAACCCCTGTACCAGGTGAGCCCCATCGGCGGGGTGACCGAGACGGCCTACAACGGCGCCGGCCAGGTCTACTGCACCGTCACCGCGAACGACTACGCCAACGGGGTGACGTGCCCGACCAGCCCGCCGACGAGCGCGCCCACGGGCACGGCGACGGGGTACACCACGACCATCTACGACGCCGAGGGCCGCACCGCCTCGGTGACCGACCCCATCGGGGACACCACGACCTCGACCTATGACCTGGCCGGCAATGTCATCGCCAGCACCGACACCCCGGCTCACACAACCGACGACCCGGCTGTGACTACCGACGACCAGTACAACGCGGACAACGAGCAGGTAGCCAGTTGCACCGACCCCGACGGGGTCGCCAAGGATGCCCCGGGCACCTGCGGCCACGCCGACGTCCAGTCGGTCTCGTGCGCCAGCTCCACGGCGTGCGTGGCGGTCGACGACAACGACAACGCCATGGTGCTCTCGGACACGACCTGGGCCGCTCCGAGCCCGATCCCCTCCGAGACCGGGACCGGCAACGAGCCGAGCGCGGTGTCGTGCCCGAGCGCCACCTTCTGCATGGCGGTCGACAGCGGGGGAGGGGCGACCGACTGGAACGGGTCGACTTGGAGCTCGCTCGTGAGCGTCGAGTCCACCTCAGTCGCTCTCAAGGGTGTCTCGTGCGCCTCGTCGTCGCTGTGCGTCGCCAACGACAAAAACGGCGACGTCTCGCTCTACAACGGGACGAGCTGGACCACACCGGCCGATCCCGACTCCTCCGGAGTGATCGACGCCGTGTCGTGCCCGAGTGCCTCCTACTGCATGGCCGTCGACGCCAACGGGAACGACATCACCTACAACGGGACGGCCTGGAGCGCGCCGACCAGCGAGGACGCCCACGCGCTGCTCGGTGTCTCATGCACCTCGAGCACCTTCTGCGCCGCCGTCGACTCCACGGGCTCGGCCCTGGTCGAGACCAGCGGGACCTGGACCACGACGAGCGGCGTGCTCAGCCACGCCTTCACCTCCATCAGCTGTGCGGGGACGAGCTGCGACGTGTCGGATAGCCACGGCGACGTGGCCACCTACAACGGGACCAGCTGGACCGACGCCAGCTCGGTCGACGGCACGACGCCCCTCAACTCCATCGCCTGCACCTCGGGCCTGTGTGTCCTCGCCGATGCCCGGGCGTCCCTCTTGGGGAACACGGGCAGCGGCTGGAGCGCGGACGCCGCCGCCGACGAGCCGGGCTCCACTGCGGACACCACCTCGCTGAGCAGCTACGACCCCGACGGTGACGTCTACTGCAGCGTCTCGGCCAACGCCTACGCCCAGGGACCGAGCTCCTACCAGTGCCCGCCGTGGCAGTCAGGGTGGATCGCCACCCCGCCGAACCCGAGCACCGAGTACTCGAGTACGCGGAGCGCCACCCAGGCCAACGAGGTCACGCTGAACTTCGACGATGCCAACGGCGACCAGGTCCAGTCGACCAACCCCGACGTGGACACGACAGTCAGCGTCTTGGACCCCGCCGGGCGGGTCTATTGCACCATCGATGGCACCAATACGGCCGCCTACCTGGCCGCCCACTCGGGCGCCACCTACCCCTACGCCTGCCCGACCACGCCGCCGACCAGCGCCCCCTCGACCGGTTCGGACCCTGGCTACGCCACCGCCATCTACGACGCCGCCGGGCATACGCTGTCCTCCAGCGATGCGGACGGCAACACGACGACCTATGGCTACGACCCCTTCGGGGATCAGACCAGCGTCACCGACCCCAACGGCAACGTGACCACCAACTGCTACTACCTCTCGAGCGACGGGTGTGCGAGCGGCGCTCCGGCCGACGGTGGGGCGGCCTCCGCGCTCTACTCGACCACTCGACCGGACACGAGCGCCGACCCCAGCGGCGAGACGACGGCGACGACCTATGAGCCCGGCGGAGCGACAGCCAGCGTCACCACCCCCGCCGGGACCACGATCACCGGCTACGATGCCGCCGGCGACCTCACGTCGACCGACTATTCGGGCACGGCGTCGGGCTACTCAACGCCGGCGGACGTCACCGACACCTACTTCCAGGACGGTTCGCGCCACACCATGACCGACGGCAGCGGGACCACGACGTATGGCTATGACGACGCCGGTGACCAGACCACCGATGCCTTCGTCGCCGGCTCGGGCACGGGGCTGGCCGACCAGGGCATGACCTACGCCTACGACGCCGCAGGCCAGGTGGCCTCGATCACCTACCCCTCCTACGGGACGACGAGCGACCCCACTGCGACCTACACCTACGATGCGGCGGATCGCATGGCGTCGCTCACCGACTGGTCGGGCAACGAGGTCACCTTCTCCTACGACCAGGACAACAATGAAACGGGCCAGTTCAACGCGGTGTCGAGCGACAACCAGCAGGGGACGTCGTCTTCGCAGTTCAGCTTCGACGCGGCTGATCAGAACCACTCGAGCACGCTCAACTTCGAGGCTCTGCCCGACGAGGGCTCGAGCGATGTCAGCCGCGGTGGCTCGGCTCGGACGTCGACAACGAGCTCCAATGCCAGCGCGCTGAAGAACCTCTTCGACCTCCCATCGGGTCGGGCGAGCAGCGCGAGCTCGTCGAGGTCAGGGTCCTCGAGCCACATGAGCGAGACGGACTCCGGCTGTCCCTCCTCGCCCACGGATATCTGGATCGCCGTGAGCACGAGCGGGAGTTCAGGGTCACGCAACGCCGACGGCCAGGTCACCCAATCGACGCTCAGCCTCGACTCCAATGCCTGCGGCGCCGTTGCGGGGACGATGCCTGTCTACTACGGCTACGACACCGCCGGCCGAGTCGTTTACGAGGGGGGATCCGCTCAGGGTTCTTCACCCGACACTTTTGCCTACGATTCTGCCGGCAACGTCGAGGAGAACGACGGTTATCTCTACGGAGGTAGCACCGACATTACGTACGACGACGCCGACGAGGTCACCAGCCAAGATGGCAATATATTCACCTCGGACACCATTGATGACGAGGCCAGCGATGGAAGCCGTGGTGCCAGCTACGGTTACGACCAGGCCGGGCGCATGACCAGTGCCACCATCAGCGGCACCACGACCCACTACCTAGTGAACGGGGAAGGACTCGACGCTGCGACCACGAACGGGAGCGCGGTGACGAGCCAGCTCGTCTGGAACAGCGCGTCGTCGTCCTTGCCGCTCATCATGAGCGACGGCACCAACGACTACGTCTATGGACCGGGGTCAACGCCGGTCGAGCAGTACGACATCACCAGCTCTCCACCGAGCGACAACCCGACGTACATCAACTACGCCCCCGATAGCGGCATGTCGCTCAGCGTCGACGTGGGAATTGACGGCACCGTCATAAGCGCCGCTCTCTATGATCCCTACGGTGCCGCTTCGGAGGGGAACCCGGTCTTCGGCTACGACGGGCAGTACATGGATGCATCCACCGGGTTGGTCAATATGCGGGCCCGTTGGTATCAGCCGGGGACAGGGAACTTCACGAGCGTCGACCCGGCTGTGGAAACAACGAACGAGCCTTATGAATTCGCCGGAGACGACCCGGTCAACGAGAGCGATCCGACGGGGCTTTGCGTCAGCACCCCGTTCGGCTGTATCGGTCCGGGCCCGGCAAATGGGATCAGCGGCACACTGGGATCGATCGGGAGCGGGATCAAGAGCTTTGCGATCGGGTTTGCTCAGGGAGTCGGCACTGACTACAGCTATCTCGTCCAGGCCGACCAGTGGGAGGGCAAGCAGATCGCGGGTGCGCTGTGCAACAACGGAGCTAATAACGGCATCTTTGCTTCAGAACTTGGCTGCGGGCCATCGACCGCTCAGTGCCTTGCTGCGATAGCCGCGACATACGAAGTGGACCTTGCCAATGCAAAAGCAAATTACGCACGAGATGTTGCAGCAAACAACGAGGCATTGGATGCCGGCCAGATTTCGTCGGAAGAATGGACCAGTAATCAACTCAGAATCATGAACGAGTTCCGACAGGCCGAGCAATATTACAAGCGGATCTATGAATCCCAGGATCAGGCTGTGAACGACGAACCACTCGAGGGGGGCTTGGGCGATGGAGAGTAGCGAAAATCCCACTCCCTCAGACGCAGCACAACGCAGGCTGCTGGATCAGCTCAACGAAACACAGCGAAGAGTTGTTGAGGTCCGCTTTTTTGGCCCGGATGCGCCTCGGACTCTCGAAGAGTCTGCTCTTATTTTGAGCCTGCCCGCGGAAGAGGTGGCAGCTGTCGAGGAATCCGCTATGGCGATACTCGGCCAGTTGAGGCCTCCGGATAAGGAGGAGCAGCGAAAGAGGCCTTGAGCGCGCTCATCACCAGCGCGGCCCCGGCGCCGTCGGGAACCTCCCCGAGGCCCTCTCCTACGCCCTCGGCCTGGCCGCCGTCACCCTCGGCCTCGACCGTGATGCCAAGGGCGCCCTCGTCTGCGACGACGAGGCCCGCCTGGTGGCGGCCGAAGCTCTCGTCTCGCACCGGCCCGGGTGCTGGGAAGCCGACCACGTCCGGGCGCTGATCTTCCCGCCCGAGCTCATCGAGCACGCCGAGCGGCCCTGAGCGGCCGTCGCTCAGGCGCTTTCCCCTCAGCCGCCCGTCGCCCCTCGTTGTCCGGTGTTGCGCCCCGCCGGTGCGAGACTGGTGGTGATGGCCGAGCCGACCACCACGACGCGACGAGCGGCCCGCTGCTCGAAACACGCGTTCGCGCCTCGCTCCTCGTGGCGCCCCCGAAACGCCGTCGCTCACAACGTCACCCTCCCAGCTCACAGACATCAAACCTGTATCGGTCAAGCGGGACTCGCGTCGGAAACTGCAGGAGCCGG
>PMPX01000221.1 GCA_003169235.1 Acidimicrobiaceae bacterium
TCCCGTCGTTCACCGTCGTGACGGCGTTCCAGAGCAGGTCTGTGCCCGGGCCCGTCGCGGTGAGGTTGGCGCCGCTGTCGATGGTCAGGCTCCCCACGTAGCCGACGTAGGCGGTCTCGGCCGAGCCCGCGGTCAAGTTGAGCTGCCCGCCCGAGGCGACGGTGAGGTTGGTTGACGCGTTCGCGTTCTGCTCATAGCCGGTACCACCGCTCGAGGTGATGTTCAGGATGCCGTTCGACTCCACCTCCGAGGTATCGCCCGCGGTATCTCCGATGGTGAGATTCGCGTTGGTCACAGTGAGCGTCGAGGGCGTCGTTCCGCCGAGCTCGAGCGCGGCGACGCTCGTGCCCGATGTCAGGGACACCGAGTACGCCGATGCCGTGGTGTCGTTGCCGATGCAGACGACGTCGCTCGATGTCGGTACGACCCCGGTCGACCAGTTCGAGGCGGTACCCCACGCGGTGCCCGTGCCGCCGGTGCCCCCGGTCCACGAGTCGGTGCACGCAGCCAGCGCGTGCGCCGCGGTGCTGTCGACGAGAAGCGCCGCCCCGAAAGAGGTGAAGGCCGTCAGCACCAAGGCTGCACTCGCTGCCGCCCGTCCCAACCCCGATCCGACCCGCGAGCGCCACATGAGGATCCCCTTCCGCCGGTGTTATCCGGGTTGGTTGGTGCCCCCTCTGTGCGACACGCCAAATGCCACACGGCGACCATTGCCTGACGATCAGGAAACTTAAGGAACTCTTAGACCGATTGCAATAGGTGTTAGCCCACCCCCCAGTGTGGTGGTGCCACCACCACACTGCCCACTTTCACAATTTTGTGACAACGGAATCACATTTCTTGAGGTCAAATGGTTGAAACACCAACGGTGTAATTCGGGCAGGAGGTACACAGCAAGCGACTCCACCCGTGGAATATCGAACCGCTACGTAAGCGCAGTCAGGCCTGAGCGGCGAGGTGGTCAGCTCAAACTCGGCCGGCCTGTACGCGGCCGCCGAGGCAGCCAGCCGGAGGGAGAACGGGTCTCGACCCCCTCCGGCCACGGAGAAACCCGACGAAGGACCGCTCGCTGCCGGGTTCGGGATGTCAAGGTTTCGGTGCGCACTTACGGGTGTCAACACCGGCGCCATGCCACGCCACGCGCTGCGTCCGGCGGCCCGCGAATTCACCGATGGACGCGGCGAGCCTCCCAGCGGTCCCGCGGCAACTCCATGACGGCGACCTCCTCACCCCTGGGCCCGTCCGTGCTGAGCCGGTGGGTGAAGCCCAACCGCTCCATCACCCGACCCGACGCGGCGTTCTCGGGCTCGTACAGGCTGACGATGCAGTCGAGCCCGCCGTCAGTGAAGCCGTACTCGAGTGCGGCACGACCGGCCTCGGTGGCGAAACCCTTCCCGCGGGAGGGACCCGACAGGCGCCATCCGACCTCGACGGCCGGCAGGATCTCGGGCAGGAAGTGGGGGACGGCCAGGCCGGCCCACCCGATCATCCGCCCGCTGGCGCGGTCGGTCAGCGCCTCGATCCCGAAACCGTCGTCCTCGTAGCGTTGCATCACGGTCGTGAGGAACCCGCGGGTCTCCTCTGCCGACATCGCGGCGCGTCGGGGGTACCACCAGAACGACTCCTCGGCGTGGATCACGGCGAGCTCGTCGAGGTCGGCCGCCACGAACGGGCGCAGCACGAGCCGCTCCGTGGTCAGCGTGGGGATGCCGCGTCGGCCCATCGGACGACCAGGGCGGCCGCTCAGCCGAGGGGGAGCCCGGGGGCGTCCGCCAACGACAGGTCGTGGCCGGGCCGGGCCGAGGGCGCGTAGAGCTGGTCCGGCCGGAACGACCGCACGGCCCGGTCGCCGCCACGCCCGCCCACGACCTCGACCCAGGCCTCGCCCGTCTCGCCGTTGGTCACGTACGCCACGAACTCCCACGACGCACCGCGCACGCGCGCGCCGTCCACCTGCACCGGGTCGCCGGGCTGCAGCCCGGCCCATTTGGTGGCGCGGCGGAGGTCAGCCATGGGCGGTGCGGGGCATCGCCTCCTTTTCTACCGCCTCGGGGGATGATCCGTGACCGCCGCATCCGGCCGTATCCTGACGTGCATGGCGCTCGATCCCCCGCGGACCCTCTCGCCCTCGAAGGTGAGCGCCTTCACCAATTGCCCGCTCGCCTTCCGGTACTCCCAGATTGAGCACCGGCCCGAACCACCCTCCCCCCCTGCGGTCAAGGGAACCCTGGTCCACTCGGCCCTGGAGGGGCTCTTCTGGCACCACGTCCCGGGGCAGCGGACGCCGGCCGCCGCGGCGGCAGAGCTGGAGCGATCGTGGGACGAACTGCAGGACGACGACGAGTTCGTACAGCTCGAACTCGGCCCGGAGTCTGCCGACGCCTTCCTCGCCGACGCCCGGACCCTGGTCGACAACTACTTCCGACTGGAGGACCCCAACGAGGCCCACGCGGTCGGGATCGAGCTCGGCGTCGAGACCCTGGTCGACGGCATGCGCCTTCGCGGCATCATCGACCGGCTCGACGTCGCTCCCGACGGGAGCCTCATCGTCGTGGACTACAAGACGGGCCGGGCGCCGTCGGAGCGCTTCGAGCGCGGCAGCATGGGCGGGGTCCAGACCTACGCCCTGCTGTGCGAGAGCCTCCTCGGCCGCGCGCCAGCCGAAGTCAGGCTGCTGTACCTGCGCCAACCGATCGCCATCTCCTCGGTCGCCACCGAGCAGTCCATCCGCGGCCAGAGGAAGCGGGCCCTCGCCGTGTGGACGGCGATAGAGCGGGCCTGCGGCACCGAGGACTTCCGTCCCCACGTCGGGCCTCTCTGCGACTACTGCGGCTTCAAGTCCTCCTGCCCCGCCTTCGCCGCGTGAGCACCGCCCGATGAGCCCGATGAGCAGCGTCGACGAGGCGGTCGACGCCGCCTTCGAGCCCCTGCGGGGCCGCCCGGGCATCGACCGTGCGGCCGCCGCCGTCTCGAACCTGGCCGACTACGGGCTCATCTGGGTGGCCCTGGCCGCGGTGAAGGCACGCCGTCGCGGCCCGGACCGGCGCCGCGCCGTCGTGGCACTCGGTGTCGCCGGGTTCTCGTCCCTGCTCGTCAGCCGGATCGTCAAACGGGCGGTCGAACGCGAGCGGCCCGACGAGCATCTCGCCGCTGCGGTCCGGACCCCCTCGAGCAGCAGCTTCCCGAGCGGCCACACCCTCGCCGCGTACTGCACGGCGTTCGTCCTCGGGGACTCCGACGTGCAGACCGCGGCCTACGTGGGGTTCGCCACCGCCGTTGCGGCCAGCCGAGTCCATCTGCGTGCCCACCACCCCACGGACGTCATCGGCGGAGCGGTCATCGGGTCGGTGCTCGGGCTCGGGCTGCGCCCGATCGTCGACGTCGTCACCCCCGGGTCCAGGGGCCGTCGCCGCGGCGGTCGCCGTCGGGCGCACGGCGCGGGAATGGGCCACGACGAGGTCGTGTTGAAGGAATTATGAGCTCCTTCTCCGTCACCTGGGACTACCGGTGTCCCTTCGCCCGCAACGCCCATGAGCACCTCGTCGCCGCTCTGGCCGACGGGGCGGACTGGGACGTGACCTTCCTGCCCTTCTCGCTGAGCCAGGTCCACGTGCCCGAGGGAGGGACGCCCGTGTGGGACGACCCGGCCAAGGCGCCCGACCTCCTGGCCCTCGGCGCCGGCGTGGTGGTCCGCGACCAGTATCCGGACCGGTTCCTCGACGCGCACGTCGCGCTGTTCTCGGCCCGGCACGACCAGGGTCTCGACCTGCGGATCCCCGGCGTGGTGGCCGGGGTGCTCGACGGCGTGGGCCTGCCGGGCGACAAGATCGTCGCCGAGGTCGGCACGACTGCTCCCGCGCTGGAGATCCGTCGCGCCCACGAGCAGGCGGTCAGCGAGCTCGACGTGTTCGGCGTCCCGACCTTCGTGGTCGGCGACCGCGCCGCGTTCGTCCGCATCATGAACCGCCCGCAGGGCGATGCCGCGCTGGCCCGCCGCACCATTCAGGGTGTGTTGGACCTCTTCGACGGCCAGCCGGACCTCAACGAGTTCAAGCACACCTCGCTGTCACACTGACCCCGGCACACTGACCCGTCAGGAGCGGGCGAGCTCGCTCAACAGGGCGAAGCTCCGCTCGCGTTCGGCGGCGTCACCGATGATGGCGCCGACGAAGTCGGTGGCTCCGGCGTCTTTCAGCCGGCCGATCGCTGCGGCCACGGTCTCCTCGTCCCCGACGAAGGCGATGTCCCCTGCATTCTGGGCACCCTCATTGTCCAACATCGCCTTGTAGGAGGGCAGGCTCGGGTAGATCGACATCTCCTGGTTGATCCGTTCCTTGGCCGCGTCCACGTCGTTCGTGACCGCGACCGGCAGGGACACCCCGACCCGCGGCTCGGGCCGCCCCGCCGCCGCCGCCGCGTCGCGGATGGTGGGCACAATGTGGTTCCCGATGGTCGCGGTCCCGGTCATCCAGGTGACGGTGCCGTCGGCCACGGTGCCCGCCAGCTTGAGCATGACGGTCCCCAGTGCGGCGACCAGGACCGGCGGGGTCGTGGCGCCGGGGACGTCGAGTGGAAGCGGCGTGGTGGTGGTGACACGCTCGCCGGTACTGCTGACCGTCTCGCCGCGCAGGAGGGGCATGAGCGAGGCCAGGTACTCCTTCATGTAGCGCGCCGGCTTCTCGTAGCTCATCCCCCAGATGCCCTCGACCATCACCTGGTGCGACAGGCCGATGCCGAGGATGAGCCGGTTGTCCGTCACCTCCTGGACGGTGAGGGCCTGGGCGGCGAGCATCATCGGGTGTCGGGGGTGCACCGGCACCACGCCCGTCCCCAGGCCGATCCCGGGCACCTGCGCCCCGGCGGCGGCGAGGAGCGTGAGCGGGTCGGGCCCGAAGACCTGCGACGCGAAGGCGTGGTCGACCCCGGCCTCGGCGTAGCGCCGCAACTGGTCGACCACGCCCGAGAAGGGCTGGTCGACGTCGATCATGCCCCCGATGCGCAGCGGCTTGGCCATGTCCGTGGTGCTCCTCGCGTAGTCTGCGGTTGTGTCCGCCCCACTGTCTAGGCGAATCCCCGGACGGGGGCGAGCGAGCTGAGCACGCACCCAATCGGGTTCGTGGGGGCCGGACAGCTGGCGCGCATGGCGGGTGAGGCGGCCAGCGCACTCGGCCTGTCCATGGCCGTGATGGCCGAGCGACCTGGCGACGCCGCCTGCGGCGTCGCCAGCGAGGTGATGCTCGGCTCGCCGTTCGTGGCGGCGGACCTGAGTGCCTTCACCGACATCTGCGACGTCGTCACGTTCGACCACGAGCAGGTGGACCTCGAGATCGTGGCGGCGCTGGCGGCCGGTGGCGCCGTGCTGCGGCCCGGCGCCGAGACGCTCGAGCTGGCCGTCGACAAGGCCCACATGCGCACGGTGCTCGACGCCGCAGGTGTCCCCGTGCCGGCCTACCTGGTGGTGGACGGCGGGCCGGACGCGCCCGAGGCCGTCGCCGCCTTCGGGGAGGCCCACGGCTGGCCCGTGATGCTCAAGGCCGCCCGGGGTGGCTACGACGGCAAGGGTGTCTGGCCGGTGCACGACCGGTCGGAGGCAGGGGCCATCCTGGCCGACGTAGCGGGTCGGGTCGTGGTCGAGGAGCTGCTGCCCCTGGAGGCCGAGCTGGCGGTCATGGTGGCCCGCCGCCCCTCGGGTGCGTCAGCCGCCTGGCCGGCGGTCGAGACGGCCCAGGTCGGCGGTGTCTGCCGGGAGGTGCTGGTGCCCGGGCGCCTGGAGCCGGACGTGCTGGAGGCCGCCTCTGCCCTCGGCCAGAAGGTGGCCGAGATCGCCGGCGGCGTCGGCGTCATGGCCGTGGAGCTCTTCTGGTCGGGAGGGCGCCTGCTCGTCAACGAGGTGGCGACCCGGCCGCACAACTCGGGCCACTGGACGATGGAGGGCGCCGTGACCTCCCAGTTCGAGAACCACGTGCGCGGCGTGCTCGACCTGCCCCTCGGCTCCACGGCGCCGCAGCACGCCCAGGTGGCGAGCGTCAACATCTTCGGGGGCCCCGCCGGCGAGGACCCGGCGCACCTGCTCGCCCGCGGGCTCGCGGTCGAGGGCGCCCACGTGCACCTGTATGGCAAGGAGGCCCGGCCGGGACGCAAACTGGGGCACGTGACCGTGTGCGGCGACGACCCCGAGCTGGTCCGGGCCCGAGCCTGGTCGGCCGCGGTGGCCCTCGGGACCCCGGTGCCGTATGGCACAGAGCTGCCCGCCGGAGTGGCGCGATGACCCCCGCCCCCGTCGTCGTCGCCGTCGGCATGGGCAGCTCGTCCGACCTCCCCGTGATGCAGGGCGCCGTCGAG
>PMPX01000138.1 GCA_003169235.1 Acidimicrobiaceae bacterium
AGGCCGGGCATCCCCTTGTCCAGCACGAAGGTGAGGACCTGGCGACCGCGGATGGGGGTGTCGGATCCGTCGTCGAGTTTTGCGTAGAAGACGATGGTGTCGGCATAGGGGCCGTTCGTGATGAACGTCTTGTTGCCGCTGAGCACGTACTCGTCGCCGTCCCGGACTGCGGTCGACTTCATGCCACCGAGAGCGTCGGAGCCCGAGTCCGGCTCGGTGATGGCCCAGGCCCCGATCTTGTCCAGCGTGAGGAGGTCGAGACCCCACCGTTCCATCTGGGCGGGGGTCCCGCCCTTCATGATGGTGCCCGCCGCCAGGCCGGTGCTCACGCCGAGTGCCGTCACGATGCCCGGGCAGTAGTGGCACAGCTCAATGATCGGGATCAGCGTCAGTGCGGCGTTGCCGCCACCCTCGGACCGCTCGGCGGGCGGGGTGCCCGACGTCTTGCGCTCGAGCGCCCGCTTGAAGGAATCCCGGGCCAGGGCGTCCAGCCCGAAGGTCCGGTAGAGCTTGCGAATCACCTCGTAGGGCGGGGTGTCGCCGTGCTCGAGCTCCTCGACGTTGGGCTTGACCTCTTCCTCGACGAAGCGATGCACCGTATCGCGGATTGCCAGCTGCTCCTCTGACCACTCGTACATGACGTGCTGTGTCTCCCTGTGGCCCAGCCGGCCACCTCTGTCCGCGTTCAGGCGTCGGCAATCCGCCGCAGCGTGTTCCCGTCGGTGTGGATGACCTGCTCGCTCATTCTGGCGTGCAGGATCACTGTCGTCTCGGAGTAGGTGAACTCGTCGTCCACGCTGGTGTCGATGGTCACCTCGTAGCTGACGGAGCGGGCATTCTTGTCCAGCCAGTTGTTGGCGAGGATGCCGTAGGTCTGGCTGCCGACGTTGGCCTTGAGCGTGTACGTGGTGGCGTCGGCCGCCACGATGCCGCCGGCGACGACGGCAGAGCCGCGTGGGATGAGGAAGCAGCGGACGACCTCGCTGTCGCGGGCGTCCCACATCCAGTACCCGACCTCGGTGTGGAAGGGGTTCTCCTCGCTGCCGCGCCACGCCGCCATGCGGTAGTCGAGCCCGTAGAGGACCTGGCTCCCGTTCTCCACCGGGCCGAAGGGCTTGAAGTCGATGCGCTCGCGGTAGGGGGTCAGGCCGATCTTGCCGGTCTCGTTGGCGTAGGCGACGTCCTCACCCTTCTCGCCCTCCCAGCTGCCGGCCAGGCGCGCCAGCGGCCCCCACTCAGGTCCTGCGCTCACGTTTCCTCCTTGTCGGGTCGTCGTCCTGCTGCCGGCCACCTTAGGGGTCTGCGGCGAACCGGTCGGAATCGCCCGCGCCCACGCCGTGGCGCGTGAGGCCGCCGCGACCCCGAACTAGGCGAGGGGCAGGTCGCCGGCGTTCGGGACAGCCTCGGGAGCCCGGCTGGGGTCCTGACGGAAGCGGCCGAAGATCCGCCCCTGCTTGCCGCGTGAGCTTTCGGAGTGGCGCTGGGTGCGGGACACGACGATGCGGCTCGACACCAGCAGGAGGAGCACGATCACGACCAGGATCAGCGCGGCGTCGTAGGAGAGGTAGTGCTTCTGCACCGAGGGGTCGTTGTAGAACTGGAAGACGACGTAGGTCAGGTAGGGGAATTGGGCGTGCGTCAACGAATGGGGAAGCGTGTTCGAGAATCCGGCGGTGTAGATGAGCGGCGCCGTCTCGCCGCAGGCGATCGCGAGGGCGAGCAGCAGTCCGGTCACGATGCCGGGCAGCGCGCTCTTGAGGACCACCTTGCGCAGCCCGTAGCCGGCCGACATCCCCAGCGCTTCCGCCCCCTCCCGGTAGCCCGTGGGTACCTGGCGCAGCGAGTTCTCGGTCGTCTTCGCGATGTACGGGATGACCATGATGGAGAGGATGATCAGCGCTGACAGCAGCGAGAAGCCCCAGTGGAGGCCGACGACCAGCGCCACGTAGCCCACGTAGCCCAGGACGATGGAGGGGAAGCCCGAGAGGATGTCCGAGGCGGTACGGAGCGGGCCGCTGAGCCGGCCGCTTGCTCGGTGCGCACGGGTGAACTCGGCCAAATGGATGCCCGCCAGCACGCCGATGGTGCCGGCGATGATGAACACGCCGACCATCAGGATCAGCGTCCCGAGGATCTGGTCCCGCAGTCCTCCGCCCGTCGGCGTGAGCTGCGTCCACAGTACGCTCCACCGCCAGTGGCTCCAGGCGCGTCCGAGTACACCGATGAGCAGCCAGGCCGCCGGGGCCATGATGAGCACGAGGGCGAGATAGGTGAGGACTCGCCACACGATGGTCGAGACGCGGCGACGCGTCGTCGAAGGGCCGGCTGTGAGCGAGGTCATCAGGCGCCGCCGACCGGTGCTCCCACCCGGCCGGTTCGGTTGATGATGAGTCGGGCCAGCAGGTTGACGCCGACCGAGATCACGGCCAGGACCAGCGCGAGCTCCGCCAGCGTGGCCACGGCGAAGCCGGTGCCGTCGGTCAGTGCGCCGTCGAGCTGGGTGAGGATGGTGGCGGCCACCGTGGTGAAAGGCAGATAGACGGTCGGCGGGATGTGGAGGATGGCGCCGCCGATCATGGCGACGGCGATGGTCTCACCGAGGGCGCGGCCGAGGCCCAGCACGGTGGCGCCGATGATGCCCGAGCGGACCCAGGGCAGGGTCACCTTGCTGGCCACCTCCCAGTCGGTCATGCCGAGCGCGGACGCCCCCTCCTTCGGGAGCGGGGGCACCTGCTGGAACAGGTCGCGGGTCGTCGAGGCGATGATGGGGACGATCATGAGGGCGAGCACGATGCCCGCCGACAGAAGGCCCTCACCGCCACCGACCGGGTTGCGGAAGTACTTCAGGATCGGCACGTTGGGCATATGGTCGGCGATGGCCGGGTAGACGTTCTTGGCCAACCAGGGGCCGAAGGTCAGGATGCCCCAGAGGCCGATCACCACGCTCGGGATGCCGGCGAGGATCTCGATGGTGAAGCCGAGAGGCCGGGAGATCCAGCTCGGCAGACGCTCGGTGAGTGCGAAGGCCGCCCCGATGGAGAGGGGCACCGCGATGACGATGGCGATGAGGGAGGAGACCACGGTGCCCCAGATGATCGCCCAGGCGCCGAACTTGGCGCCCTGCAGGTGGGCCACGCCGTCGGTGTGGACCGTGGCGCCGTAGGCGCCGATCCCGTCGGTCCAGGTCCGGCCGTAGAGGAAGTACCAGCCGTTGACGCGGATGGCGGGCCAGGCCTTGACGGCGAGCACGGAGACGGCGAACGCCAGCGCCGCCAGCGGGAGCACCACCGCGATCCATGCCGTGCCCCGCCAGGCATGCTCCTCGTTCCGGCGCAGGAAGTCGGCCACCCGCCGGGGCGCGGGCGGTTTTCCGACGTACTCCGCGTGCGGCGTGGCGGGGACCCGCCCCGCCGCGCCGCCGACGGATGCCATCTACTTGATGCTGAGGATCTGCTTGATCGACTGCGCCTGTACCTTGGTTGGCAGCGCCTGGAAGTCGACCTGGGACAGGTACGAGCTGTTGGCGCCGTACTTGGGGGTGACCGCCCACTCGAGCACGGACCGGACGTTCTTGGCCGTCGAGGAGGACTGCTGGTTCGTCGACACGATGGCGTACTCGTAGTTGATGATCGGGTAGCCGCCCGCGGCCGGCCCGTAGATCAGCGAGATGGTGCCGCTGGCGGGGGTCTTCTTGACGAACGACGCCGCCTCGGCCGCGATCGACGTGGCGGTCGGGAGCTCGTACTGGCCCTTGCCGTTCTGCAGGGCCGCGTAGCCGAGGCCCGCCTGGAGCGTCTGGGTCAGGTAGCTGATGCCGACGTAGGCGACGCAGCCCGGCGTGGCCTTGCAGCCCGACACCATGCCCGAGTTCCCGGTCTCACCGAGGGCCCCGGGGGCGTTCGGCCACGGGACGGTGGTGTTGTAGCCGATCTTCGTGCCCCAGCCCGTTGGGTCTGTCTTGGACAGGTAGGTGGTGAACAGGAACGTGTCACCGCTGCTGTCGGAGCGGTGCAGCGTCACGATCGGCAGGCTGGGCAGTGTCACGCCGGGGTTGAGGCTCTCGATCTGCGAGGCGTTCCAGTTCGTGACGGTCCCCTGGTAGATCTCCGAGAGGACCTTGCCGCTCAGCTTCAGGTGTGCCGTGACGCCGGGGACGTCGTAGGCCACCAGCTGGGCCGAGACCGCCAGGGGGATGTTCTTCAGGTCCGGGTTGGACTGGGACACGCTCGGCGACAGGTAGGCGTCGGACGCCCCGATGTCGATGGTGCCGTTCTCCGCTTCGGAGATCCCGGTCCCGGAGCCCGTTCCGGCTGTCTGGATGGTGGTGCTCGAGAACTGCTGGTTGAACCCGCTGGCCCACAGGTTGAAGAGCGGGTAGAGCAGGGTGCTCCCAGTCTCTGTCACACTCCCGCCGGAAGGCGTCTCCACGCCGCTCTTGGGGAGCTTGACGGCGGCCGACGCCGTCGAGGCGAAGGCGAGGGAGCCGAGCGCCAGCCCGGACGCCATCGCGACGAGCACTCCTTGCTTCAGGCGCGCCGCGCGCATCGATGTCTTCACGGATTCTCTCCTTGTTGGTGTTGGTTGGTGCTTGCTCTTGGGGTGCGATGAGGGCTCGGGGTCGGTCTGCCGTGTTGTGAGCGGGTTCGGGCTCCAGCGGTGCGACGCGCGCTCAGCCCATTCGTCCCGTCACGTACCGCTCGGTGTCGGGATGCTTGGGACTGTTGAAGAGCTCGTCCGTCGGGCCGTACTCGGTCAACTTTCCCTGGTAGAGGAAGATGGTGTTATGCGAGACCCGCATGGCCTGCCCGAGGTTGTGCGTGACCACAATGAGCGTCAGTGCCGGCGTCAGTGTCTTGAGCAACGCCTCGATGGCCTCCGTCGTCACGGGGTCCAGCGACGATGTGGGCTCGTCGAGGAGCAGCACCTCGGGCCCCACGGCAAGGGCGCGGGCAAGGCACAGCAGCTGCTGTTGTCCGCCGGAGAGCCGGAACGGCGAGTCGTTGAGGCGATCCTTGACGGCGTCCCAGAGGCCGACCTCGGTCAGCCGCCGCTCGCATACCACGTCGAGCTGCTTGCCCTTGGCGATGCGGTGCGCCTTGACGCCGGATACGACGTTGTCCTTGATCGACATCGGGAACGGGTTGGGGCGCTGGAAGAGCATGCCGATCCGGCGGCGCAGCGTGAGGAGGTCGACGTTCTGCCCCCAGAGGCTCACATCGTCGAAGAGGACCTCGCCCGTGCGCGTGAAGCCCGGCACCCGGTCGTTCATCCGGTTGAGCGTGCGGAGAAAGGTCGACTTGCCCGAGCCCGTCGGCCCGATCAGCGCCGTGATCGACCCTCGCTTGAGCGACACGTTGATGTCGGCGAGGACTGTGCGTCCCGAGAATCCGAGGTTCAAGTCGATGGATTGCATGACATCCTCAGGGCGTGACGCGTCCGGGTCGAGTGACCTGAGGGCCTCGTCGATACCGGATTGCTCCCGGGTCGTAACGAGTTCGTTACGGGTCTCGATTGCATCACCGTCAGCCACTACCAGGAAGGTAGCGGTGCCAGGTGAACGCCCGGCAACAGGAGCGCTACCTCAGGATGAACTGTTGATAATGCGCGGGTAATGCGCGTGAGGACCGCTCGTGACCCCCCATTGCGGTCAGCCGCGCAGTGCCCCCACCGACTGCGCCTGGCGCGCCATGAGGTCCCGGTGGGCGCCGGCGATCGCCGTGACGATGCCAGGGGCCCAGGCGATGACGGCCAGGCAGGCGAGCGCGGCCGGTATGGAGAGGACGAGCGCCGCCCCGGTCGAGAAGAGAGCACAGATACCGGCGGCGCCGCTCACCGAGGCGGCGACGAGCCAGGCGATCCACCAGTGCAACACCCGTGGCCGGTGGGGGTCGTCGGGTGGGAGGCAGTCCCGGATGGCGGTGTAGGGCATCCACAGGTTGACGATCGGCACGAACCAGGAGCCCACGCCCCAGGCGGGCGACCGGCGGGAGGGGATGCCGAGCGCCCGGGCGGCCGACGCGGCCCGGTGCTGCCAGATGCACGCCGCGACCACGGCGGCGATCGCGACGACCCCGACGATCAGGCTGACGGGGCTGACTCCGCCCGAGCCGTGGTACGGCGGCGGGGTTTTGCCGATCTGCGCGTCGTGCCAGTCCACCCGGAATTGATGGCCGACCGAGCGCAGCTGGTCCGCATTGACCCGCTGGGCGGCGAGGTTGACGAGGTAGTAGACGGCCGGCATGACCACGGCGAGGCGCGCCACGGTCACCATCGCCAGCTCGTGGTCGACCAGGCCGTTCGTGGTGCGCGAGCTCAGCCGCTCCGAGGCCACCGCCCACGGGGCGACCTCCGACGCCGGTCCACGGGGCGGGCTCGCGCCGGCCCACACGGGGGGTGGCGGGGGTGGGGGCTGTGCCGGCAGCACCGTGGCCTCGGTCCAGGCGTACCCGTTCCACCAGCGCTGGCCCGGGCCGCCCGCCGGGTCGGGGTACCACCCCGGCGGCGCCCCGGGATAGCCGCTGTGCTCGCTCATCCTCACATCCTGCCAAAGGCCACGGTGCGCGCTGCACGCGAGGCCTCGGGTGGTCGCCCCGGTACCCCGGCTGGCAGGACGGCGTGCCTGCGGCGTTCGGGGTGTTCCGATCGGGTCACCCCCCGACGGGCAACCCCAGCACCGCGCCGAGAGCGCCGATCATCCCGGCCCCGACGAGCGTCAGCACAACGCTGCGCCGGAGCCCGACGATCACGGCCAGCGAGCCGGCCAGGATCACGACCTGCCACACGTGCGCGACGCCCAGCGCCAACGGGATGGACGCACCGGCGATGGCGCCGATGGCGGCCGGGCCGGCGCCGCCGAGGAACGACTGCGCAACCCGGTTGGTCCGGAGCGCGCCGAAGTGCCGCGCGCCCACCACGATGAACACGAACGAGGGCGAGAACGCGACCAGGGCCGCCAACAGCGCGCCGCCGACGCCCGCAGCGGCGTAGCCGACGACGGCCACCGTCTGGACCACCGGTCCCGGCGTGATCTGGCCCAGCGCCACGGCGTTGAGGAACTGGGCGTTGGTCATCCAGTGGTAGTGGTGCACGGCGTCGGCCTGCATCAGCGGAATGATCACGAAGCCACCACCGAACGACAGCGCGCCGACCTTCAGCGCCACCCACGTGAGCGCACCCAGCCCACCCGCCGCGACCACCACGAGGGGCGCCATGACGAAGCCGTTGAGCGCCCTCGGCGGTCGCGCACCGCCCGAGAGCGCGACCTCCATCAGGCCGCAGCCGAGCAGCACGAGCACCAGGAATGCGCCGACCGTCGCCGCCGCCACGCCGCCCACCACGGCGTAGACGACCCAACGCATTTGACGGGCCCGGGCCGCACCGGCCCGGCGCCAGCTGGCCGGCATCAGGCCCAGCGCCGCATTGACCGCGACGGGTGCCACCGCGGCGCCGGCACCGAGCGCGGCGCCCTTCACCCAGGTGGGCGGGTTGGAGGCCAGGAAGAGCGCGGCCAGGCCGATGATCACCCCCAGTCCGGGGAGGATGAAGCAGGCGCCGCCGACCAGCGCACCCGGCAGACCGCGCAGCCGCCACGCGGTGTAGATCATCAGCTGCGTCGACGCCGGGCCCGGGAGGAGGTTCGTCGCCGCGATGGCATCCTCGAACTCGGCCTCGTCCAGCCACGCCTCTCGCTCGACGGCGAGGCGGCGCAGCATGGCGATGTGGGTCGGTGGGCCGCCGAAGCCGGTACAGCCGATGCGGCCCCATTCCCGGGCGATCGTGCCGAGGGCGATGTCGGGACGGGCGTCCGGTGTCGGCTCGTCCGGCAGGTCCGGCATGCCTCATGTTGGCATGCCGTTCGTACCGGGTAGTTCGTCAGAGCAGCGCGGGTAGGGCTTCGGAGATCGCGTTGATGTGGGCGTCGACGCCCTCGAGGCCCGCGTGCATGGTGATGAGGGAGAGGTGGCTCGCGCCCGCCTCCCGCCACCGGCGGGCGTGCTCGGCCAACGTGTCGAGGTCGCGGACGCCGTACTCGACGCGCCCCTCGAAGCAGAAGCCGGACATGTCGCGCCCGACCTCGGCCGCGCCCTCGCGGATGATCTCGAGGGCGGGCTCCAGACCCCCGCCGGGACGGGCGTGGGGGAACCAGCCGTCGGCCACCCGGCCCACCCGGCGCAACGCGGCCGGGGCGAAGGCACCGATCCAGATCGGGATGGGCCGCTGGAGCGGGAGCGGCGCCAGCCCTGCGGCGTGAATGTGGTGGAAGCGCCCGTCGACCGAGACGCTCTTCTGGGTCCACAGCGCGCGGAGCACGGCGATCTGCTCCTCGAGGATGGCGCTCCGCTGTTCGAAGGGCACGCCGAGCGCCTCGTACTCGAGCTTGTTCCAGCCGATCCCGAGCCCGAGCCGGAAGCGGCCGCCGCACAGCAGGTCGACCTCGGCCGCCTGCTTGGCCAGCAGCGCCGTCTGGCGTTGGGGCCCGATCAGGATGGAGGTGGCGAACGCGAGGTCCGTGCAGGCGGCCAGGTAGGCGAACATGGTCAGCGGCTCGCGGAACGTGTCGTCGATCGTGTAGGGGCCGCCGATGTCTCCGTGCACCGCGATGTCGCCGCCCAGCACGTGGTCGTACGCCGCCAGGTGGGTGTAGCCCAGATCCGAGGCGGCCTGTCCGAAGGCGCGCACGGCGCCCAGGTCGCCGCCCACCTCGGTCTGGGGGAAGATCACGCCGATGTCCATCCCCGCAGTCTGCCCTGCTCCGGGACTTCTCTGCGTCCCCGGCCCGGGCGCGCCGCGGGACGGTTAACTTGGGGACGGTGTTGGTCCGCATCTTCGTGGAGCCCCAGCAGGGCGCGTCCTACGGCACGCTCGTCACCATGGCGCAGGCGGTCGAGGCCGCCGGCTTCGACGCCTTCTTCCGCTCCGACCACTTCCTGGCCATGGGGGGCGACGGCCTGCCCGGCCCCACCGACGCCTGNNGGGGACACTGGTCACGTCGGCCACCTTTCGCCTTCCGGGCTTGCTCGCCGTCGAGGTCGCGCAGGTCGATGCCATGAGCGGCGGGCGCGTCGAGTTGGGGCTGGGTGCGGGCTGGTACGACGCCGAGCACTCGGCCTACGGCGTGCCGTTTCCGCCCCTGGGTGAGCGTTTCGAGCGCCTCGAGGAGCAGTTCGCCATCCTGACGGGGCTCTGGTGCACGCCGGTCGGTGAGCAGTTCAGCTACGACGGACGCCACTACCACCTGAAGGACAGCCCGGCCCTGCCCAAGTCCGTCCAACAGCCCCACCCTCCGCTCATCGTGGGCGGCGGGGGCCCCCGGAGGACGCCGCGGCTCGCCGCCACCTACGCCCAGGAGTTCAACCTGCCGTTCTCCTCGTTGGCCGACACCGAGGCCCAGTACGGCCGGGTACGCGCCGCGTGCGAAGAGAGAGGTCGTGACCCCGGAACCCTTCGGCTGTCGGCCGCCCAGGTGGTGTGCTGCGGCGCCGACGAGGCCGAGGTGCAGCGGCGCGCCGCCAGCATCGGGCGCCAGCCCGACGAGCTTCGGGCGAACGGCGCGGCCGGGACCCCCGACGAGGTGGTGGCCCGGCTCAGGGCATTCGCCGGCATCGGAGCACAGACGATGTACCTGCAGGTTCTCGACCTCGACGACCTCGAGCACATTGAGCTGCTGGCGAAGGAAGTGTTGCCGCACGTCTCGTAGGCGGGCCTGCCGGCGGACCGGGAGGCACGGACCGGGGAGGACGAAACCATGAGCATCGCGAGCCGGGGAGCGATCGCGCCGACCGGTGGTCAGGGCGCGCCGACTGGTGGCGGGTCACTGGTGGCGGCGGCGCCTCCCGACCTGGCCGCGATCGACGCGCTCGTCGACGAGGTGGCGGAGCATGCTGCGTCATGGGCTATGACGGACGCCGCGGCGCGCTCGGATCTCCTGCAGCAGGTGATCAACGACACGATGGCAGCCCAGGACGGATGGCTGGCCGCGGCCTGCGCGGCCAAGGGGCTCGAGCCCGGCTCGACCGAGGCCGGAGAGGAGCTCTTCTCCGGACTCGGGACGTTCGTGCGCATGGCGCGCCTGCTCCGCGACGCGCTGCGCGACATCGCCAAGGACGGGAAGCCCTCCTTCGCGGGTCCGGTGCGCGAGGCGCCGGACGGTCGACTGCGCGTGCAGGTCTTCCCCGACGGCGCCTTCGACCGGATCACGTTCCCCCAGACCACTGCCGAGGTCTGGATGCAGCCCGGCGTGACCAGGGAGTCGCTCGCCCTGGGCCAGGCGCCGGCCTACGCCGACCCGATCGCGCACGCCGGGACGGCGCTGGTGCTGGCTGCCGGCAACGTGGCCTCGCTGGGCCCACGCGACGTGCTCTCCAAGCTCTTCGTGGAGGGAAAGGTCGTGGTGATCAAGGCGAACCCGGTCAACGAGTACCTCGTTCCCCACTGGAGCAGCGCCATGGCGTCACTGATCGGCGCCGGCGTGCTGCGAATCGTCCAGGGCGGTGCCGCGGTCGGGCAGCACCTGACCGGGCACGCCCGCATCGACGAGGTGCACATCACCGGTTCGGACAAGACCTATGACGCCGTCGTGTTCGGCACGGGTCCCGAGGGGCAGCGGCGCAAGGAGGCCGACCAGCCGGTGCTCGACAAGCCGGTGACGGCGGAGCTCGGCAACGTCTCGCCCGTGATCGTGGTGCCGGGGAAGTGGTCGATCCCCGAGCTGCTGTACCAGGCGGAGCACGTGGCGACCATGTTGGTCAACAACGCGGGATTCAATTGCATCTCCGCCCGGGTCCTCGTGACCCACGCTTCCTGGCCCCAGCGCGACGCGTTCCTGGGAGCGCTGACCCAGGTGTTGACGCGGATCACCACCAGACGGGCGTACTACCCGGGCGCCGGGGAACGGCGTGACGCCTTCGTGGCGGTCCATCCCGAGGCGGAGGAGCTCGGCAGCGGCCCTGACGACGCCCTGCCGTGGACGCTCATCCGTGGCGTGCCGCCCGGTCGGACCGATGACATCTGCTTCAACGTCGAGTCCTTCTGTGGGGAGCTGGCCGAGACGAACCTGACCGCGCCGTCCGTCGCGTCGTTCGTCGACGCCGCGACCGACTTCTGCAACGACGTCGTGTGGGGAACCCTGGGAGCCACCGTCATCGTCAGCCCGTCCTCCATGAAGGAGCATGCCGTCGGTGAAGCGGTCGAGCGTTCCGTCGCGAACCTGCGCTACGGCTCCATCGGGGTGAACGTCTGGCACGGGCTGTCGTTCGCCATGGGCTCCACGACGTGGGGCGCCTACCCGGGGCACACGCGCACGGACATCCAGTCGGGTACCGGCGTGGTGGGCAACGCCCCCATGTTCGACCGCCCGCAGAAGTCGGTCGTGCGCGGGCCGTTCCGTTCCCGGCCAAAGCCACCCTGGTTCGCCACGGCGCCGGAGTCCTATGACGTCATGCGCCGTTTCGTCGCATTCGAGGCGGAGCCGTCGGCGGCCAAGATCCCTGGCCTGCTGGTCGCCGCCATGCGGCGCTAGCAGCGAGCCAGGCCGAGCGTCAGCTCATGGTCTTGGCGCGGAGTTGCGGCACGGCGTACGGCGCCGCCGCCACGATGGCGGCGATAAGGCCGACGAACGCGCCGAACTCCCACCCGACACCCGATCCACCCGGCTTGAAGATGAAACCGATGAACACAAGCACCAGGTTGACCAGGGTGGCCACCAACATCACCGTGAGATGCGGGAGGTTCACGCCGATCGGCAACGTGTCCCATCCGGCTCGCAGTGCGAGATAGGCGACGATGAGGATGCACAGGATCAGCACGATGTAGAGGTAGCCGTGTGCCGAGAGCCCGCTCGCCGTCACGGTGATGCCGATGACGCTCACGCCGAACCAGGACAAGAACAGCGAGATGAACAGGACGACCCAGGCGATCCCGGCGATCCGGTCCGCCAGCGACCAACGGGCGGCGTCGAACTTGAAGGCCGGGACGGAAGACCCGGCGGCTGCCGCGGCCGCAGGCTCTGCGGCTGCCG
>PMPX01000210.1 GCA_003169235.1 Acidimicrobiaceae bacterium
GCTCGTAGTGGTCCTCCCACAGCGGTGGCAGCGGGGAGTTGGGCGGTATGGACGGCAGCAGAATGCCCCCGAAGGGGTCGAAGGTCTCGGCGGCCCAGCGCACCTCGGCGACGGCGTCGGCCATGTCGTTGGCGAAGACCTGAATGATGCCGGCCCGCCGGCCGGGCGTGGCGGCGCAGAAGTCGGCCAGCCAGCGCACGTAGCCGTGCAGCGCGGGCCACACCACATCGAGGCCCTTGTCCGTGGCGGCGCCCAGATACATGGCCGGGCTGAGTCCGCCCGCCAGAATCGGCCCCGGCAGGGTGACCTCGGCGTGGATCCCCTGCTCCTCCAGCACAGCCAGCCGACGTCCGTCCCCGTCGCCGGGAATGACCCAGTCGGTGCCGTAGTGGGCCAGCCAGCTCTCAGCGGCCGCGATGTCGACGCCCATGCCGGCCAGGCGCCTGGCCGCCGTCGCCCGGACCGGGTCGGACTCGTCGACCTCGCCCGGATCGAAGCCGCCGAACATGGAGATGGCCAGCGACGACATGTCGCCGAAGGCCGCCACCTCCTCACGCCGGGCCGGATCGACGAAGGAGAGGAAGTGGTCGAGGCTGTCCGGCGAGGCGTGGGTGTCGGCCGACACGACGACGTAATTGCGCTCCGCACCGTCAGTGGGACCCCCGGCGCCCTCACCCATGACAACCCTCCCTTTCGCCAGGGAGGATCTCCCTGGCCAGTGCCCCGCACACTACCGCCGGACCTTGATGCCGGGGGTGGGGCACCGGTCCGGTAATTTCTGCTGGGAGCCCGATGCATTCCACCTCGTCCACCATCGTCCTCGTGCTGGCCGTCTTCGGTGCCAGCGCCGTTGAGATGGTCGAGGCGCTCACCATCGTGGTGGCGGCCGGCGTCAGCCGCGGCTGGCGCTCCGCCCTCGAGGGAGCGGCGGCGGCGGCCGTGGTGCTCGGGGTGCTCGTCGTGGTGGTCGGTGTCCCGCTGGTCCGCTACATCCCGCTCGACGCACTGCGTGTCGTCGTGGGCGCGCTCCTGCTGGTGCTCGGCCTCTCCTGGCTCCGCAAGGCGATCCTGCGCTCCAGCGGCCACAAGGACCTGCACGACGAGGACAAGATCTATGCGGAGACGGTCGCCGAGCTCAGCGAGACCGGTGCCGAGTCGGGGACGCCCGGCCAGGGTCGCGTGCACCCGGGTCGTGACGGCGTGGCGTTCGTGGTCGCCTTCAAGGGTGTGTTCCTCGAGGGCACCGAGGTGGTCCTCATCGTCATCAGCCTGGGGGCGGCACAGCACCGCCTGGGGCTGGCGGCGCTGGCCGCGGCAGCGGCGCTCGTCGTCGTGGCCGCCGTCGGTCTCCTCGTGTCCCGCCAGCTCAGCGAGGTGCCGGAGAACACCATCAAGACCGCCGTGGGCATCATGCTCACGAGCTTCGGACTCTTCTGGGTCGGGGAGGGTGCCGGCGTCAACTGGCCCGGGAGCGACCTGGCCATCCCGGTGCTGATCGGCTTCTTCATCGTCGTGACCCTGGCGTACACGGCGTTCATGAGGACCAAGCTCCCGGCACCGTCCCCCGAGGGGAGCGCGGCGGCATGACGGCGTTCCTCGTGCGCGGTGTCAAGACGTTCGGGAAGTTCTGGTGGGACTTCCTCGTCGGCGACACACCCGAGCTCGCCCTGGCCACCGGGGTCATCGTGGCCCTGGCCTTCCTGATCGACGGCGAGCGCCTGGTCGGGGCGATCCTCCTCCCCCTGCTGGCGGCCGCCTTCCTCCTCGTCAGCACGCTGCGCGGCCGGCGCCGGTCGCCGGGGCGCTAGCTCACCGCTCACCGCCGTCCGCTCACCGTTCACCGCCGTCCGTGGTGGTGGTGCCGCGAGCACGCGGCGGTGGTGGTGGCACCCTGGCCCGTGGACGGATGCCATGACACCGTTGAGGCGGTGGTTCCGCACCCCTGGCGGCGCGAGAGGGGGATCGCCGTGACATCGGACGACCTCGATCGTTTCCCACGAGGCCTTTGGCGAGAGGAGCATCACACGATGAGGAGCAAATGGATTCTGGGCGCGGTCGCGATGACCGCCGCCCTGCTGTTGTTCCCGGCGGTCGCCGCATCTGCGTCCGGCTTCTGGCACCACCCCGGGCGGCACGGCGGCGGTCAGCCCGGCGGCGCAGTCGTCTCGGTGGAGCAGGGCCCGTACGGTCCCGTCCTCACCGTCGGCGGCGCGGGTGCCGGCTACGTCCCGGGGAGCGGCTACCAGTACCCCGCCGGGTCGTCGCTCTACTACGCGACGGTCGATCCCTCCACCGACGGCTCCTCCTGGTTCCACGCGTACCAGCCGGGCTGCACCACCACGGTGGTCGTCAGCGAAGCGGAGGGACCGCTGTCCTGCACCGGACCTGAGACCGACACCAGCGCCGACTGGCCCGCCTTCACGACGACCAGCTATCCGATCGCCGGTCCCGGGGTCAACCGCTTCCTGCTCGGCGCCGTGTACCGCGCCGACCTGGGCACGTTCCAGGTGCGCGGGCAGCCGAATGTGAATCTGGTGGTGGATCGCGCGGCCGCGGATCGTTTCGGCATCAACGTGAGCGATATTCAGGATGCGGTGGAAGGCGCGGTGGGTGGGAAGGCTGTGAGCCAGATTCTGATCGGCGAGCAGCGTTATGACTTGACCGTGCGCTACCAGCCGCAGTTCCGCAGGACCGTCGAGGACATTGGCAACATCCGCATTCTTGCGCCGTCGGGCGAGCGGGTGGCGCTGAGCCAGGTGAGCCATATCACGCTGGATGACGGCGCGTCCACGATTTACCGCGAAGGCAATTCGAGATACATCGCCATCAAGTACAGCGTGCGCGGGCGCGACCTCGGATCAACCGTCGAAGAGGCCATCCACAAAGTCAACGCACAAGTCTCCCTGCCTATCGGCTACAAGATCGACTGGGCCGGAGAGTATGCCAGCCAGCAGCGCTCCCAAAAGCGGCTGATGATCGT
>PMPX01000069.1 GCA_003169235.1 Acidimicrobiaceae bacterium
CGCCCGCTGCTGGTCGAGGTGCAGGCCCTGCTGGGGCCGGGGACGGGCAGCAGCGGTGGCGGCGTGGCGTCGCGGCCCCACACCCTGGGCATCGACGCCGCCCGGGCGAACCTCCTGATGGCCGTCCTCGCCTGCCGCACCACGGTCGACGTGCCGGTGCCGGCCGAGTTCTTCGTGGCCGCCGTCGGCGGCATCACGGTCAGCGAGCCGGCGGCGGACCTGGCGGTGGCGTTGGCCATGGCTTCGGTCGTGCGCCAGCGCCCGGTGCCGGCGGACCTCGTGGTCTTCGGGGAGCTGGGCCTCGCCGGGGAGGTGCGCACGGTCCCCGGTGTGGAGCGCCGCCTGGCCGAGGCGCAGCGTGCCGGCTTCGCCCGGGCGCTGGTGCCGTCCTCGGCCCTGGGCGATGCCACGGCCAGCGCGCCGGGCCCGGCCGGCCTCGTGGTCCACGGGGTGCGCACGCTGGCCGAGGCGCTCGAGCTGGCCGGGACGGAGGCCGGCGCGCAGACCGGGCCGGGTACGATGCCCGGGTGGTCGACGGTGCGGGCGGCAGCCAACCGCTGAACGACGCGCTGGCGCTGATCGCGCCCGGGACCGCGCTGCGCGAGGGGCTCGACCGGATCCTGCAGGCGAAGCACGGCGCCCTGATCATCGTGGGCGACGACCCGGCCGTCCTGTCCGTGTGCACGGGCGGCTTCCTCCTCGATGCGGAGTTCAGCCCCCAGCGCCTGTCCGAGCTCGCCAAGATGGACGGCGCCATCATCCTGGCCGCCGACGCGTCGCGCATTGCGCGGGCCAACGTGCACCTGATGCCCAAGGCCACGATCACCACCTCGGAGACCGGCACCCGCCACCGCACGGCCGAGCGGGTGGCCCGCTCCATCGACGTGCCGGTGATCGCCGTCTCCGAGGCGATGGCGACCATCGCCGTCTACCGCAACGACCGCAAGCACACGACGCAGTCGGCCGGCTGGCTGATCGACCGTTCGAGCCAGGCGCTGTCCACCCTGCAGCGCTTCCGGGCGCGCTACGACGACGCGCTGTCGACGCTGACCCGGCTCGAGATGGAGGACACGGTCTCGGTCCGTGACGTCGTCGCCGTGCTGCAGCCGGGTGAGATGGTCCGCCGGATCGCCGAGGAGATAGAGGGCCACCTCGTCGAGCTCGGCTCCGACGGCCGGCTGATCCACCTCCAGACCGAGGAGCTGAGCGCCGGCGTCGACGAGAGCCTGATGCTCGTGCTGCGCGACTACACGGACGATTCCGGTGTCGCCCATCTGCAGTCCCTCTCGCCCGACGCCCTCATGGACCTGCCCAAGGTGGTGGCCGCGCTCAACCTCCCGGGCTCGGACGACCAGCTGCACGCCGCCTTGGCCCCGCACGGGTACCGCCTCCTGCACCGCCTGCCCCAACCCCTCTCCGAGACGCTCATAGAGCGCCTGGTCCAGCGCTTCGGCTCGCTGCCCGAGATCCTCTCCGCCTCGGCCGCCGAGCTCGAGTCGGTCGACGGCATCGGCGCCGCCACGGCCCGCCACATCCGTGACGGCCTGGCCCGCCTGGTGGAGGCCAGCATCTTCGAGCGCTACGAATGAGCTGGGGGTCTGGTAAAATGGCTGGCCATCGTCGAACGGTTCGGGTCCGTCTCGGCATCCTCTCGAAAGCAGCGGCCGTACCTCTGTGCGCCCGCGTCGGCGGACCCGGTCCAGCCAAGGAGTCGTGAGTCCTGTGTCCTTCAAGGTCGGAGACAAAGTCGTCTACCCCCACCACGGGGCCGCCGTCATCGAGAAGCGCGAGACCAAGGTCGCCTTCGGGGAGAAGCGGGAGTACCTCGTCCTCCGGCTGGCCTACGGCGACCTGATCCTGAACGTGCCGGCCGACAACACCGAGGGTGTGGGCCTGCGCGAGGTGATCAACGACGAGGAGGTCGAAGAGGTCTTCGCCGTGCTGCGCAAGAAGGAAGCGCGCATGCCGACCAACTGGTCCCGGCGTTACAAGAACCACTCCGAGAAGCTGCGCTCGGGCGACATCTACCAGGTGGCCGAAGTCGTGCGGAACCTCTCCATCCGGGACAAGGACAAGGGCTTGTCGGCCGGCGAGAAGCGCATGCTGCAGCGGGCGCGCCAGATCCTGGTCTCCGAGCTCACCTTCGCCCTCAACGTGGACGAGGAGACGGCCGAAGAGCGTCTGAACGACGCCCTGACCTGATCGCCCGGCCCGGTCGCACCGTGGCAGAGGTGTGGTCGATCGTGGTGGCCGGTGGCTCCGGACGGCGCTTCGGCGACCAGAAGCAGTTCTCCCTCCTGGGCGGCCGCCCGGTGCTCGAATGGGCCGTCGCGGCGTGCCGGCCCTGCTCCGCCGGCGTCGTCCTCGTGCTGCCCGCCGGTGCCGACGACCCGGACCGCCACGGCGCGGACGCAACCGTGGCCGGCGGCCCCACCCGCGCCGACTCGGTCCGCTGCGGGCTGGCCGTGGTCCCCGACAGCGCCACGGTGATCGTGGTGCACGATGCGGCCCGGCCGCTGGCGTCGCCCGCGCTCTTCGACGCCGTGATCGACGCCGTGACCCGGGGGGAGGCGGACGGCGCGGTGCCCGGGGTCACGCCGAGTGACACCATCAAGGTCGTGGACGGCGCCGGCAACGTGACGGGCACGGTGGATCGGGCCACCCTGGTCGCCGTCCAGACGCCCCAGGCGTTCCGGGCGGGCGTCCTGCGGCGGGCCCACGAGCAGGCCGGGCCCGACGCCACCGACGACGCCGTCCTCGTCGAGTCGCTCGGGGGCCGGGTGCGGGTGGTGCCCGGGGATCCCCGCAACCTCAAGATCACCGCCGCCGACGACCTGGGGGCCGCCGAGCGGCTGCTGGCGGCGAGGGAGGGATGAGCGTGCGCATCGGCCAGGGGATCGACGTCCACCGCTTCTCCGAGGACCCGCACCGCCCGCTGGTGCTCGGCGGGGTGCAGATCGAGGGCGCCCGCGGGCTGGGAGGGCACAGCGACGCCGACGCCGTCTGCCACGCGCTGGCCGACGCCGTCCTGGGCGCGGTCGGCCTGGGCGACCTCGGCCGGCACTTCCCCGACACGGACCCGGTGTGGGAGGGCGCGGACAGCGTGGCCCTCCTCACCGCGGTGGTCCACATGGCGGCGGAGCACGGGTTCGCCTGCGCCAACGCGGACTGCACGATCATCGCGGACACCCCCCGCCTGGCCCCGCACACCGAGCCCATGGTGGAGCGACTGAGCGCGGTGCTCGGCGCCCCCGTGTCGGTGAAGGCGACCCGGGCCGAGGGGCTCGGGGCGCTCGGCCGGGCCGAGGGGGTCGCCTGCCTGGCCGTGGTGCTGATGGAGCCGCTGTGAGCCCGAAGAACCGCTCCTCGCGCGGGCGCAAGGCCACACCGGACCGCCGTCCCGCGCCCCGCCGGGCCCGGGCGGGCGGCGGCGACGGGCAGGGGCGGGGGCAGTCGGAGGGGCGCCGACCGGGTCCCCGGCCCCAGGCGCTGAGCGAGCTCGGCGGGGACCAGGTCGAGGGGCGTCGCGCCGTGCTCGAGCTGCTGTCGGTCGGGCGCCGCACGGTGCGCCGGATCATGCTGGCCGAGGACCAGGACCCCTCGCCGCAGCTGGACCGCATTGAGGAGCTGGCGTCACGCCTGCGGGTGCCCGTCGAGACGGTGCCCCGGGCCCGGCTCGATGCCCAGGCTCGCACGGAGGCACCGCAGGGCGTCCTGGCCCTGGCCCGGCCGCTCGACCCGGTCCCCCTCGAGGACCTGGCCCGGCCGGACCGGCACGGCACCGCGCCCTTCCTCCTGGTGGCGGCCGGTCTCACCGACCCGCGGAACCTGGGCGCGCTGCTGCGCAGCGCCGAGTGTGCCGGCGTCACCGGCGTCGTGCTACCGCGTCACCGTTCGGCCCGGTTGTCGCCGACGGTCGCCAAGACGGCGGCCGGGGCGATCGAGCACCTGCCCTTCGCAGTGGTGGGGGGCGTGCCGACCGCGCTCAGCGAGTTGCGCGAGCTCGGCGTGTGGTCGATCGGGCTGGCGGGCGAGGCGGAGCAGTCGCTCTACGACCTGCCGCTGGGCGAGGGCCCCGTGGCGCTGGTGGTCGGCAGCGAGGAGAAGGGGCTGGCGCCGCTGGTGCGCCGGCGCTGCGATGCGGTCGTCGCCATCCCCCAGCACGGCACGCTGCCGTCGCTGAACGTCGGCGTGGCCGGTGCCGTGGCCTGCTTCGAGGTCGCCCGCCAGCGCGCCGCCGCCGCCCCGCGCTAGGCCGCCGTCGGGGCCACCTCGCTCGTGCAGAACGCGCAGCGGCGCGCCGCGACGGGGATGTCGCTCAGGCACTGCGGGCACTCCCGCGTCTCGGGCTTGGGCTCCTCCTTGGGCACGAGGTTGAGCCGCTTCATCAGCGCGGTGAGCGGCACCACCACGGCGAAGAAGACGACGGTGGCGATGATGAGGAACGACAGCACGGCGTTGATGAACGATCCGTACCTGAAGGTCGAGCCGTGCAGCCTGAAGCTCAAGTCGGAGAAGTCCGGCTTGCCGAAGATGGCGGCGATGAGCGGCGTGATCAGGTCGGCCACGAACGCCGTGATCATCGCCGTGAAGGCGAGGCCGACCACGACCGCCACCGCCAGGTCGACCACGTTGCCCCGCAGGACGAACTTCTTGAAATCCGACAGCATCGGGACCTCCCTGGTCGTACGTTCCCGGATCCGCCCCGGTTCACACCTGCGCCCGCACGGACGGGGATCGGAAGAGCCCGGAAGAGCCCGAGGCAGGAGTCGAACCCGCGACGTCTTCATTACAAGTGAAGTGCTCTACCGACTGAGCTACTCGGGCGCGGCCCCAGACTACAGGCCCGCGACCTCCATACCCGGGCCCGACCAGCGGAAAGGCTTGCACCGGGCGGGGGGGCGGGGCAGGCTGGACCCCCAATGGTCGACGAGCAGCCGCAGACGGGCATGTCCGCTTCGCTCTCGGTCGTCCGGGCCGCCGTGGTCCTGGTGGTCTTCGTGGCCGCCGTGGCGGTCCTGGTGGACGTCGGGACCCGGCCGAGTGTGAGCGGCGTCCCGAGCAGTGCCGCCACCACCACCGTGCCCGGCGCCACCCCGACCACGGTCGCCGCCGGGGCCGCCTCGACGACCACCACCGCGGCGCACTCCTCGACCACCACCACCGCCGCGCACGGTCACAAGGGCTCGAGGAGCACCACGACGACGACCATCGCCCCGAGCTCGGTCAGCGTCGTGGTGGCCAACGCCACGAGCACCAACGGCCTCGCCGCCCACTACACGACCGTGATCGGGGCCGGCGGCTGGAAGATGGGGACGCCGGCCGACGCCGCCACGACCGAGGCGACGTCCGCGGTCTACTACGCCGCGGGCTTTCAGGAGCCGGCGGCGTCCATCGCCACCACCATCGGCGTGAAGCCGACCCAGGTCCTGCCCCTCACGACCGCCACCCCCGTGAGCGGGGTCACCGGCACCGACGTCGTCGTGGTCATCGGGTCGGACCTCGCCTCCACGACGACCACGACCACCTGACGTTGCCCGACACGGGCGACCCGGGTGACACGGGCGAGGCCGCGGCCCAGCTGCCCGCGCCCCTGTGGCGCATGGCGGCCGAGCCGGCGCACTGCGCCCTGTTCCTCGACTTCGACGGGACGCTGGCCGCCATCGTGGAGGACCCGACCGGAGCCCGCCCGCTGCCGGGCGTGCCCGCGCTCCTGGCCCAGCTGGCCCGCCCCTTCGCGCTGGTCGCGGTGGTGTCGGGCCGCCCGACCGCCTTCCTCGCCGAGGTGCTGGGCGACCCGGCCGGGGTCACGCTGGCGGGCCTCTACGGCCTGGAGCGCGCCCTGCGCGGCCCCGAGCACGCCCGCTGGGCGGCCGTCATCGACCAGGTCGTGGCCGAGGCGAGGGCCGAGGCACCGGCGGGCATCTACGTCGAGCCCAAGGGGCTCACGGTCACGCTGCACTGGCGCCACGCGCCGGACAGCCGGGAGTGGGTCCTGGCCTTCGCCGAGCGCCAGCACGCCCGGCACGACCTGTCGGTGCACCCGGGGCGGGCCGAGCGTGAGCTGCGCCCCCCGATCGAGGTCGACAAGGGGACGGTGGTGCGCTCGCTGGCCGCCGAGCACGCCGGGCAGCTCCGGGCCACCGCCGTGTTCGGCGACGACATCGGCGACCTGCCCGCC
>PMPX01000158.1 GCA_003169235.1 Acidimicrobiaceae bacterium
GGATGCCGGACATCGCCGCGCCGTGCGGGACCTGATGGCGGCGCAGTCCCAGGAGTTCCACGAGCACGACGTCGAGTACGGCTATCGCCACCGGTCGGCTGCGGTGATCGACGACGAGAGCCCCGAACCACCCGAACACGATTTCCGGATGTTCTTCCCGTCGACTCGCCCGGGCTGTCCCCTGCCCCATGCCTGGCTCGAGGACCACGAGTTCCGCCGATTCTCGACCCTCGACCTCGTGTCGGTCGACCGTTTCGTCCTTCTTGCCGGAGAGAACGGCGCACCGTGGCGGGAGGCCGCTGGCGTCGTGGCCGACGATCTCGGCGTGGAGATCGACGCCTGGTGCATCGGACACGCCTCGGGCGACCTGCGCGACCCCCGACTGCGCTTCGAGCGAGTCCGGGAGTTCGGACCAGAGGGAGCGATCCTCGTGCGACCCGACCGTTGCATCGCCTTCCGCTCCATGGGAGGAGTCACGGACCCGGTCGGCACGTTGCGTGCCGCCCTCACCCAGGTACTGGCGCGGACGCAGTGAGCGGCGGCGAGCCGCGGCGCGACTGGATCGGACGCGAGACCTACCTCCTCGTCGAGCTGCTCAGCCAGCGCCTGGCCGGAGAGCTCGATGCTGCGTGCCGCGCCCAAGGACTGACGGCGGCGCAGTACCCGGTCATGTGGGTCGCCTGTCTCCACGAGGACGAGGAGGGAATCCCGTTGGGTTCCATCTCCGACGGGCTCGTGACCAATGCGTCGGACGTCAGCCGGCTCGTCACCCGGCTCGAGGCTGCCGGCCTGCTCGAGCGCACGAGATCGCAGGCTGATCGCCGGGTCGTGCGCGTCCGGCCGACAGCTCGCGGCCGCGCCGTCTTCGAGCGGGCTACCGACGAGGTCAAGGCCCTCCACCGCAGACAGTTCTCCGACCTCGCTGACGAAGAGCTCGAGCAGCTCCATACGCTGCTCAACCAAGCATTCTGGTCCGGGGTCCATCTCGACACCACCGAGGCCGCATCGTGACCGGCGGGTGGATCGACCTGCACCATCATCTCTTGCCCTCAGCGCTCCTCGAGGAACTGGGCGACGCAGCGGTGACGGAGGTGGCGGGTCGCGCCCTTCCGGAGTGGAGTCCGCCGATCTCCCTCGGCGTCATGGACCGGGTCGGCATCGAGCGGGCCGTCCTGTCGGTGTCGGCCACCGGGGTTCACTNNCACTGGCCCGGGCATGCAACGACTACGGAGCCGGGGTGACGGCCGACTCTCCTGGCCGCTTCGGGTACTTCGCCAGCCTGCCGTTGCCCGACGTGGACGGTGCGCTCGACGAACTGGCCCGCGCCTTCGATGTTCTCGGCGTCGATGGCCTGGTGCTCCAGAGCTCGAACAGCGACGGGTCCTACCTCGGGGATCCACGCTTCGACCCGGTCCTGGCCGAGCTGGACCGGCGCCATGCGTTGGTCTTCGTGCACCCGGCCGTCCCCGTCTCCTCGGCGGGTCTCGCCCTCGACATCCCCGCCTTCGGCCTGGAGTTCACGTTCGACACCACCAGAGCTGCCTTCAACCTCGCCTACACGGGGTCGCTGGAGCGGTTTCCCAACATCACCTGGGTGCTCGCCCACGCCGGCGGCACCGTGCCCTTCCTGGTGGGCCGCTTCTCTCTGCTCTGGGCGGTGGACGACGAGCTGGTCGAACGGGCGCCACAGGGCGCGGTGGCCTACATGGCCGGTCTGTTCTACGACACCGCGCTGTCAGCGAATCCGCACGCGCTCTCGTCGCTGGCCGAACTCGTCGGCTGGGACCACGTCGTCTTCGGCAGCGACTTCCCGTTCGCGCCCGAGCTGGCAGCGCAGCTCTCTGTGATGAGCCTCGGCTCCGACCAGCGCTTCGACCCTGGTGCACTCGAGGGGATCTGGGGGGCGAACGCCCTGCGGCTGCTCGACCGCGAGCGCTGATCAGCTCGGATCGGGCGCGTCCCAGGCCACGGCGCCCGAGACCCCGTGGCCGACGGACTCCCCTCCGGCCGGGGCCGGTCGCGGCGGGGCGAACGTCTCGTAGGGACGGCAACGCAGCACCACGCGGTGCTCCTCCTCGGCCATCGACTCGAAGAACGGNNACCGGCCACGGCCATCAGCACGTCCACCGCGAGTCGCGGGTCCGCGTCGACGACCGCATCGGCGTAGACCTGGAGGTACACGAACGGCCAGCGCTCGTCGAGGACGCAGAGGCTGATCTTCGGATTCCGGGCCACGGCGCGAGCCTTGGCCCGTCCGGCCGTCGTGGAGACCAACAGCTCGTCTCCGTCCGTCGGGACGTAGTACACGACCGACATCGCCGGTCCGTCTTGGCGGCGCCGGTAGCCGAGCACGCAGGTGCGGTGTGTGCGCACGAAGAGGCGGCGCTCGGAGGGCAGCATGTCGCGGTCGGTCGGCGCGATGAACGGCTCAGGGCTGATGGGCAACAGCATGGGGACTCCTCTCGCCGGTCTTCGGAGTTGCAGGAACGATCCGTATCGGCAGTGACCCGAAGGCTCTGATCACGTTGTTCAGCTTGCGGACCGGTGGGCCGGCGAGCTCGAAGTGCTCCACGCGTCGCGTTAGCGCACTCAGCACCGAGGTCGCCTCCAACCGGGCCAGCCCCATTCCGGCGCAGGCGTGCTCGCCGAATCCGAAGGCCACGTGCGATGCGTTCGGCCTCTCGATATTGAAACGCTCCGGGTCGTCCCAATGGCGCTCGTCGCGATTCG
>PMPX01000317.1 GCA_003169235.1 Acidimicrobiaceae bacterium
CAAAGACCCTTTCACGGACATGGGATTTGTCCACGCGAACAAGACCGCAGATCTACACACATTCACACCAGAGGATGGATGCTTGTACCGTCAGCTCGACAACTTCGGTTTGAAGCATCATGTGATGTTCGACTGGCTCGATGAGGTATTGGGTAACCGACGCTGATGACGAACGGGTGGCCTAGCACGCTTGTGCCAACCGAACCAACGATTCAACAGATTGATCCGTGGGTCGCCTCGTCGGGACAGGGCGACCACCCAGGGTCTGTCGCCCCGCAAGGGTTCGCCGCCTCCTCAGCGAGAGGAGCGACGCAATGACGACGGCTCTCGACAACCAGCTGGGACCCATTGCAGGGTCCGCAGCTCGAAGATGGTTCGCGCTTGGTGCCCTGGCGCTCGCCGTGTTGGCGGTAGGTGTGGACGGCACCGTCCTCAGTGTGGCGCTGCCGACGCTGTCCAAGGCGCTGCATGCGTCGGAGTCCGACCTCCAGTGGTTCTCGTCGGGTTACTTCCTCGTGCTGGCGGCGGCGATGCTCCCGGCTGGCTTTCTGGGCGACCGTTACGGCCGCAAGAAGGTCCTCCTTGTCTCTCTGGCCCTCTTCGGAGTGGGATCCGCGGGATGTGCCTATTCGAAGTCAGTCGGCGAGTTCATGGCCGCCCGGGTGCTCGTCGGCCTCGCCGGCGCCGGGCTGATCGTCATGGCGCTCTCCGTTCTGACGGTGCTGTTCACCAAGGCGGAGCGACCCAAGGCCGTGGGGATCATCTCGGCGGCCACCTTCGTGGCCTTCCCGATCGGCCCGATCCTCGGTGGGTGGCTACTGACGAGCTACTGGTGGGGCTGGGTCTTCCTGATCAATGTGCCCGTCGTCGTGGTGGCCTTGGTCGCCGTCGTCGCCCTGGTGCCGGAATCCCGCGCCTCGCAGCGCCCAGGCTTTGACGTGGTCGGGGTGGCGGCCTCTGCCGCCGGTCTCGTGCTCTTGACCTACGGCCTGATCGAGGCCGGCCAGGACGGCTGGGGTAGTGTCGACGCCCTGGCCTTGATGGGCGGCGGGGTGGCCCTGCTGGTCGGCTTCTTCGCCTGGGAGCGCCGGTTGACCCGCCGGCCCGGCGGCCAGCCGCTGATCGATTTGACGCTCTTCTCCTCGGCCTCGTTTACCTGGGGAGTGATCCTCTCCATGTTCCCGATCGTCGCCATGCTCGGCGTCTTGTTCACCATGCCGCAGTACTTTCAGGGTGTGCTCGGCACGACCGCCATGGGATCAGGGCTGAGGCTGCTGCCTCTGGTCGCCGGACTCATCGTCGGAGCCGTTCCCGCCGCCCGGGTCGCGCGCCGGGTGGGCGCCAAGGTGGCCGTGGCCGCTGGCTTCGTCCTGCTCGTGGTCGGGCTCCTCCTCGGATCCACGATGACGGTCGGTTCGAGTGGCCTCTTCGTGGCGGGATGGATGGCGGTCGCCGGGCTCGGGACCGGCATCGCCATGGCCACCACCATGTCCGCAGCGCTGGTCGAACTGTCGGAGGAGAAGAGCGGCGTCGGCTCGGGGGTGCTGCAGGCCGTCAACAAAACCGGGGCCCCGCTCGGCATCGCCATTCTCGGCAGCGTCCTCAGCGCCGGCTACCTGGCCCGGCTCGATCTGGTTGGTCTGCCGGCGGCCGCGGTGGCGCCTGTTCGCCAAAGCGTCTTCGGCGGCGTGGCGGTCGCCCGCAAGCTCCATTCACCCGCGCTGCTTGTGTCGGTGCATCGAGCCTTCGTGCACGGAATGGACCTGGCACTCCTGGTCTCGGCCGGCATCGCCCTGGCCGGCGTTGTCCTCACCCTTCTCTTCCTGCCTCAGAGGAATGCCGCGCAGAAGCCATTGACGCCGGGAATGGACACCGAGTGCCAAGGAGTCGTCAATCGGCAGGTGACCACCGGTCGGGCTGCGTGATACTCATGGCAGCGACGATCCTGACGCCGTTCGCGCTGGCACCGAGCCCTCCCAGGAGCAGACAGACGTGACCAAGGTGCAACCGACCCTCGACGTTGATTGGATCCAAGGGACCAGGCTCGCTCGAAATCTTCGTGCCAACGTCAGGCACGCGCTGTCCGACGAACTCTACGGAGCCAACCAGAGCCATACTCCGCCAACGGCTACAGCGAATACACCTGCACTACCACTCGAACCATCGTCGCCTCCACCTCGTGAGCGCCGCGACATGATCCGTAACTCGAATGTCGACGATTGAGGAGTGAAGTAGATGGCAAATACCTCACAGGTTGGAGCGGAGACGAAACAGCGGCGGAGTCCACGGGACGCGACGGCTGGAGGCGGGACCCCGGTCAACGGTGATCACTTCGCCGGCGATATGCGCGGCTCGATCGAACGGGCGTTTCTCCGGGCTGGAGGGCTGAGCAGAGAGGCCGTGCGCCGCCGTCCGATCATCGGGATCTGTTCGAGTTGGAGTGAGCTCAATCCCTGCAACATGGGGCTTCGCGAACTGGCCGAGTCGGTGAAGAGGGGGGTCATAGCGGCCGGCGGAACCCCGGTGGTGTTCCCAACCATCTCGCTGGCCGAGAATTTCATCGTTCCGACCACCATGTTGTTGCGGAACCTGATGGCGATGGACGTCGAGGAGATGATCCGGTGCAGCCCCATCGACGGAGTGGTCCTCCTGTCGGGCTGCGACAAGACCGTGCCGGCCCAGTTGATGGGTGCCGCCAGCGCGGGGAAGCCGGCCATCATGTTGACTGCAGGGCCCCGCAGCTGTGGTCAGTTCCAGGGACGCCCCGTCGTGACCTCAGATGTCTGGACCCTCGGTCCCGACCGCATCATGGGCCGCATCGACGACGAGGAATGGGACGAGCTCGAAGGGGTCTTCGCCCCGACCGTCGGCGTCTGCAACGTCATGGGTACCGCCACCACGATGGCGATTGCCACCGAGGTCCTCGGCATGGCGTTGCCGGGCTCAGCGGTTGTGCCGGCGGTCGAATCCCGCCGGAGCGACCTGGCGGAGCGCACGGGCGTCCGTGCGGTGGAACTGGCACGTGCTGGCACTCGCCCCGAGGAGGTGATGACCCAGAGCGCCTTCGACAACGCCCTGTGCGTGTTGGCGGCCAGCGGTGGTTCGACCAACGAGTTCATCCACCTCGAGGCGATCGCCGGTCGGCTCGGGGTGTCCCTCGGACTCGATCGGTTCGCCGGCATCGGTGAGAAGACTCCCCAGGTTCTCGGCGTCCGCCCATCTGGCGACTTCTCCTTGGAGGACTTCGACCATGCCGGGGGCGTCCCCGCGCTGTTGGCTGTACTCGAGCCGCTGCTGGACCGAGACTCGGTCTTGGGCGATGGGAGGACGGTGGCCGAGGTCTCTTCCGCCGTCCGTTCGGCGAAGCCACGACCCAATCCCTGCCTTCGCTCCCTCAAGGATCCCTTCGAGCCCGAAAGTGGGCTCGTCGTGCTGCGCGGTTCGCTCGCTCCGAGAGGTGCCGTTTTCAAGCGGTCGGCTGCGCCACGCGCGTTGTGGACCCACCGCGGTCCGGCCGTCGTCTTCGACTACCACACTGCACAGGCACGGACCCAAGATCCCGATCTCCACGCCTCACCGGACAGTGTGATCGTGTTACGCAATGCCGGACCCGTCGGGGCGCCCGGCATGCCGGAGGTCGATTTCGTCCCCATTCCGGCGGTCCTTCGCAACGCGGGCATCACGGAGCTGGTGTGCGTGACCGA
>PMPX01000316.1 GCA_003169235.1 Acidimicrobiaceae bacterium
GTCTTCAACTTCGGCAGTGCCGGGTTCTACAACTCCATGGGCGGCCAGCGGCTGAACGCTCCGGTGGTCGGCATCGCAGGCTGACGCCGCTGAGCAGGGCGCGGGAGCGTCCGAGAAGGGAGGCCGTCGGCGCTCAGGAGGCGCCGACGGCCTGCTGCACGAGGGAGACGAACCGCTGCGTCGATGCGGCGAGGTCGAAGCCGGCCGACCGCTGCAGCCCGGCCGCCGCCAGGATGTCGCGCAGCCTCTCGTCGCCGAGCACGCGGCCGACGGCGGCCGCGAACGGCACCGCCGACTTGTCGGGGAGCACGAGCCCCGCGCCGCCCACCGTCTCGGGCACGGCGGTGACGCCGTAGGCGACGATGGGAACACCGTGGCCCATGGCCTCGGCGAGGGGGACGCAGAAGCCCTCGTGGTCCGAGGCCATCACGAAGACGTCGGCCGCCCGGAAGTACGCCTCGAGCTCGGCCCCGCTGACCGAGCCCGCGAGGTTCACGGCGTCGGTGAGCCCGAGCTCGTCGATGAACGCGCGGAGCGCGGGCTCGTACGTCGAGCCCAGTGGTGAGCCGACGAGGTGCAGGCGGGCCGCCGGGTCGTCGACGCGGCGCAGGACGTCGAGCATCTTCACCAGGTCGTGCGGCGCCTTGTGGGGCGAGATCTTGCCCACGTAGAGCAGGTCGGCTCCGCCATCGCGCTCCTTGCGGCGCGCCAGCGAGGCGGACAGCTCGGGGTCGGGCTCGTCGCTCTTGGAGTGCATGTCGATGAGCAGGGGCACCACCGCCGTCCCGCGGTAGCCGAGCGCGTGCAGCTCCGACTCGTTGAACGCGGAGTCGGCGACGGCGAAGCGGCTCTGGGGGGCGAGGCGCGCCAGCTGCGTGCGCCCCAGCGCGACCTCGTAGGCCACCGCGGGTTCCCAGTCGCGCAGCAGTTCGGCCGGCGTGATGTTGTGGTAGTTGACGAGCTTGGGCTCCGAGCGCGCCGCGAGGATGTCGTACACCGGGCTGCCGATGGACGCCTGGTACAGGAGCCACCGGTCGCGCCCCGCCCGCCCGAGCTCTATCACGGGCCGCCCTTCGTGCTCCACGTCGGGGGTGTGGCTGCCGTAGAAGACGTCCGAGTCGATGCCGGCGGCGCGCAACCCGTCGCGCAGGTTCAGCGTGTGGACCCCGATGGCGTCACGACTGGCGAGCGACGGTATGACCTGGTCGACCCGCACGGCCGTGCAGTGTACCGGCGGGTCCCGCACCCCTATTGCCGCCCCCATGCACCAATTCGCCCTGGTCGCGCCACTACCATTTTTGGATCGTGTCGTATCGAGCCCCTGTCGCGCGCCACGGCGCTCACCTGCGACGGTGCAGCCCGGCGGCACTGGCGGCGGTCGTCCTGTCGCTGGCCTTCGTGGTGCCCGCCGCCCTGTTCGGCCCGGCGTCCCCCGCGGCGGCCGCCCTCGGCGCCCCCGACCGGGCCTCCGTCCCGGCGCTGGTCCCGTCCCTCCAGTCGCGTGCCCTTCCCTCGGACTCGACCAGCGTCCGCATCGCCATGACCGAGAACAACGGCCTCGACGTGATCGTGGCGGGCTCGGGCGGCAGCGTGTCGGCGCCGGGAGTGTCCGGCGCGGCGGCCGTGCGGTTCCAACAGACCGGCGGGACGTGGGCGGTCGAGACCGGTCCCGCGTGTGCCGGACCGTGGAGCGCCCCGGTCCTCACCAACCAGACCACCCCCACTGCGTCGCCGGTCGGCGGCCTCCTGACGCTGTGCGTCGCGGGTGGGAGCCCGACGGTCCACGGCACGCTGACGGCGCTCTACAACTCGGCCGCCCAGGCGAGGACGGTGAACACGCTGCCGCTCGAGCAGTACGTGGCCGACACGGTGCCCGGGGAGTCGCCGTCGACCTGGGCGGACCTGGGTGGCTCCGGGCCCCAGGGCCTGGACTGGGGCTTCCAAGAGCTCGAGGCCCAGGCCGTGGCCGTTCGCTCCTACGTGCTCTCCGACCTGGGCGGCTACGGCGGTTACGCCGACACCTGCGACCAGACCTGCCAGACGTACGCCGGCACCGAGTACGAGACGGCGACGACCCTGGCGGCGGCCAACGACACGGCCGGGCAGGTGATGGTCATGCCCAACGGCCAGGTCGCCACCACCGAGTACTCCGCCTCGACGGGTGGCTACACCTCGAGCTCCAGCCAGCAGTCGCCGTTCACCCCCGTGCCCGACGACGGCGACGCCGTGTGCATTCCCAACTCAGTCGTCTGCAACCCCAACCATCAATGGACCACATCGGTCAGCGGCGCGACCATTCAGTCCACCTGGCCCCAGATCGGCACCGCCTTCACCGGCGTGAGCGTCACATCGGCAGACCCGGGCCACCCGTACGACGCCGGCTACGGGCGGGTGGCCACCATCGCAATATCGGGGACAACGCAGACGATCACCATTCCTGGCACCGAGTTCTACGTCGATCTGAACCTGAAATCGGATCTCTTCACCGTGACCGCGGTCAGCGGGGGCACGGTCTCCATCGCCGGCCAGGGGTGGGGCCACGGCATCGGGATGGGCCAGTGGGGCGCGCTGGGCTACGCCATCGGCCAGGACCACGGCGACGGGAACTGGACCTACCAGCAGATCGTGAACCATTACTACGGCCCCGCCCAGCTGACCACCCTGGCCAACGCCAGCGCCCAGCTGAACGGCGGCGTCGGCGGCTACTGGATCAACGCCACCGACGGCGGCGTCTTCAGCTTCGGC
>PMPX01000244.1 GCA_003169235.1 Acidimicrobiaceae bacterium
CAGCTGGATTTCGGCTCATTGTGAAATCGCTGGGCTGAACTGCACACATGACCACAGGGGCAACAAGGGTGGATGATCCGGTCGACCTCACCCAGGAGCTGCCATTGAGCGACGAGGCGGAGCTCCACACGGAGTCCAGGTCCTTCTGGCGTCGGCACCGGGCGGTCATCGTCGTCGCGGTGGTCGTCGTGCTGGCCTGCGCAGGCGGCCTCGCGTATTGGCTGACATCGGGCTCGTCCACCCCGACCGGCCTCGTGGTCACGACGCAGACCGTCTCCGTGAGCACGGGCACGATCCAGCAGACGGTCGCGAGCTCGGGCACGATCGAGCCGGCGAGCCAGGCCAATCTCAACTTCGGCGTGTCGGGAACCGTCACGGCGGTCAACGTCAAGGCGGGCCAGACCGTGACGGCCGGCGAAGTGCTGGCCACCGTGAACACGACGGCGCTCTCGGAGGACGTCAACGCGGCGCAGGCCCAGCTGTCCTCGGCCGAGGCTCGTCTCGCCGCCGACGAGGCTTCGAGCGCCGCCACGACCACGATCGACTCCGACCAGGCTGCCGTGACCTCCGCCGAGTCGTCGCTCTCCAACGCCCAGACGGCGCTCAACGACGCTGCGCTGACGTCGACCATCGCGGGGACCGTCGCCTCGGTCAGCCTCACCGTCGGCCAGCAGGTGACCGGTACCGGTACCGGCACGGGAGGCGGCACCGGAGGCACCGGAGGCACCGGCAGCGCCGCCAGCGCGGCCAGTTCGGCGACCGCAAGCACGGGCACGAGTTCGTCGAGCGCGCAGATCGTCGTCGTCGGCACCGACTCGTACATCGTGAACACGACCGTGGACGACACCCAGATCGGCCAGATCGCCGACGGCGACCAGGCCGACATCATTCCGACCGGGTCCACGACCACCGACTACGGCACCGTGGCCTCCATCAGCCTGATCGGCAGTGAGAGCTCCGACGTGACCACCTTCCCGGTCGTCATCGACGTCACGGGTGACCCCTCAGGCCTCTACGCCGGCTCGACGGCAGAGGTGAGCATCATCGTCAAGCAGCTCAGCGATGTCACCGAGGTACCCACGGCGGCGATCTCGTACAACTCGAGTGGCCAGGCGACGGTGACCCAGGTGGTCAACGGGAGCAACGTGGTCAAGCAGGTCACGGTCGGCGCCGCTGAGAGCGGCGAGACCCAGATCACCGGCGGGGTGAAGGCGGGAGACAAGGTCCTCGAGAGGGTGGTCTCCTTCAAGGCCGGCTCGGGTGGCGCGACCGGCGGCCTCTTCGGCGGCACCGGCACCGGGAGCCGCTTCGGTGGCGCCGGTGGGTTCGGTGGTGCCGGTGGGTTCGGCGGTGCGGGCGGGTTCAGTGGCGCCGGCGGGTTCGGCGGAGGCGGCGGATGAGCACAAACACGCACGTCACTCCCCCGTCGGGGACGTCGGACGGCGCGGTGATCGAGCTGGAGCGGGTGACCAAGGTCTACCGGACGGGCTCCATCGCCGTCGCCGCCCTGCGCGGCATCAGCCTGACGATCGATCAGGGCGAATACGTCGCCGTGATCGGGCCATCGGGATCCGGCAAGTCGACCCTCATGCACATCCTGGGCTGCCTCGACACGCCGACGTCGGGTACCTACAACTTGGCGGGCGACAACGTCAGCAACATGAGTGAGGCCGCTCTGGCCGAGGTGCGCAACCGGCGCATCGGTTTCGTCTTCCAGCAATTCAACCTGCTTCCCTCCATGTCGGCCTGGCAGAACGTCGAACTGCCGCTCGTGTACGCAGGGATTCCGCGCGCGGAGCGCAAGGAGCGGGCCATGGATGCACTGGCACGCGTGGGCCTGGCCGGCCGGGTGCATCACCGTCCCGGAGAGCTCTCCGGCGGTCAGCAGCAGCGCGTGGCCGTCGCCCGAGCGCTCGTCACCGAGCCGGACCTGATCCTCGCCGACGAGCCCACGGGAAACCTCGACTCCGTCTCGGCCGCCGACGTGTTGCGGCTCATGGACGAGCTGCACGAGGCCGGCCGCACCCTCGTCCTCATCACCCACGACACCGAGGTCGCCTCCGCATCGGGCCGCGTCCTGGGCATCCGCGACGGGCTTCTGACCGAGAACGACGACCGCTTCATGGAGAGCATCCGGTGAGCTGGCTCGAGACGTTCCGGACCGGGATCAACGGCGTGCTCAGCCACCGACTTCGGTCCGCCCTGACAGTGCTCGGCATCCTGATCGGCATTGCCGCGGTCATCCTCACCGTCGGGTTGGGCGAGGGCGCCCAGGGCCAGGTGACCTCCGAGATCACGGCGCTCGGCTCCAACGTGCTCACCATCTCCCCCGGCAGCTCGACCTCGACCACGGGAATCCGCGAGGCGCTCGGCACCGCATCGACCCTCACCATGTCCGATGTGTCTGCGCTCGCCAACCCGATCGTCGCCCCCGACATCAAGGCAGTGGCTCCGATCACTTCCTCGTCGGAGACGCTCACCGCCGGTACGAGCACATGGACCACGTCTGTGCAGGGGTCGATCCCTACCTGGCTGACCGTGAGGGGCCGGACCCTGGCCCAGGGCCGCTTCATCGACAACCAGGACGTCACTGACCACGCCGCCGTGACCGTCCTGGGCGCCACGACGGCATCGGAGCTCTTCCGTGGCGTCGACCCGGTCGGCCAGACCGTCGATGTCAACGGGGTGCCTCTGACGGTGGTCGGCGTGCTCACCTCGACCGGGTCGTCCTCGTCCTCCTCGAGCACGTCGGACCCCGACGACCTGGCGGTCATCCCGATCACCACGGGTGCCGAGCGGATCTTCGGTGGGACGTCGCGGAACTCGGTCAGCTCCATCGCCGTGCAGGCCCGTTCGTCGGACGACCTCACCGCCGCCTACCAGGAGTCGGACCATCTCCTGCTGCAGCTCCACGGGATCACCGCCGCCGCGGATGCCGATTTCACGATCACCTCGGAGCAGTCACTGATCTCGACCGCGACCTCGGTCGACCGGACGCTCACGATCCTGCTCGGCGGGGTCGCCGGTATCTCCCTCCTGGTCGGCGGCATCGGTGTCATGAACATCATGCTGGTNNGCTGGTCTCGGTCACCGAGCGCATCCGTGAGATCGGGCTACGCAAGGCTCTGGGGGCCACGCCACGGGTGATCCGCCGCCAGTTCCTCGTGGAAGCATCCGTGTTGGGGTTGATCGGCGGTGCGCTCGGCGCGCTCCTCGGGATCATCGGGGCAACCTTCCTGCCAGGCGTGGTCGGCGACCCGATCACGATCAGCCCCACGGCCATGATCGGCGCACTGGTCGTCGCGTTGGTCATCGGGATCGCTTTCGGCGTGTACCCCGCCAGTCGAGCCGCCCACCTCGCACCCATCGACGCTCTACGCAACGAATAGCGACAGACAACAGGAGAGTGATACTTCACATGCAGACACTGACCAGCCGAAGCACCAGCCGCCGGCGCTGGGCGCGATTCCTCGGCACAGGAGCGACCGTGCTCGTGGCCGCCACGGCGATCGGTTCTGCCGCCGGTGCCGCACCGACGTCCACCCCCGCGAACGCGCCCGGTTTCGCCAACGGCAGCGTGGCCGCACTCCAGGCATCGAGCATGGAGGTGCAGAACACCAGCACCGGCCAGACCACCGTCAGCTGGACGTCGACGACGCAGTTCTCCAAGACGGTGTCCGAGTCGGTGAGCTCACTCGCGGCGGGAGACTGCGTCACCGTCACCGGCACGCCTTCGAAGTCGTCCAAGACGACGATCGCCGCCCGCAGCATCACGCTGCTGACCCCCTCGTCGACCGGGTCCTGCACCAATCGGGGCACGGCGGGCGGGACGTCGACGGGCGGCGCTGGCTTCGGCGGCGCCGGCGGTTTCAACTTCCGACGAGGCGGCGCAGGCGGGACCAGCGGCACGCGGCCCAGCTTCCCCGCCGGTTCGGCCAGGCGGTTCGCGGGAGCGGGCTCCATCGCCATCGCGTCGGGCAAGGTCACCGGAGTGAGCGGGTCGACGGTCTCGGTGTCGGGCATCGACATCAGCCCGGGGAGCTTCGCGGGCGGCAAGGCCGCCAGCTCCAAGAGCTCGAAGAGCTCGAAGAGCGCGAAGCCCGTGACTCCGAAGACGCAGAACCTCAAGATCACGACATCGGGATCCACGACGTTGTCTTCGACCCAGTCGGCCGCGTCCACCGACCTCGCCGTCGGTGATTGCGTGACCGCGGTCGGCCCATCTGCCACGAATGGCGCCGTCACGGCGACCACCGTCCGCATCACCTCCACTGGAGGCGCGACGTGCACGTCCGGCTTCGGCGGCGGCGGCGGCGGGTTCTTCGGCGGTGGTGGCGGCGGCGGTGGTGGATTCGGTGGGGCTGCCCCGGGTGGTGGCAGTGCCTAGTACTGCCCGGTCCGGTTGGGGCCGCTCGGGACACCGGCGCGCCGTCATCGTGGGCACGATCGTGCTGATCGTCGTCCTGGGTGGCGGGGCCGCCGCCTGGGCCGCCACCAGCAACGGAAACTCCGGCTATCGGATGGCGACGGTCACCCGGGCCGACATCGGGACGAACCTGAGCGTCGTCGGTACGGTCGAACCGGTGAACGACGCCTCGGCGTCCTTCCAGGTCGCCGGTCAGGTCGCCACGGTCACCGCGGCGGTGGGCCAACAGGTCACCGCGGGCGAGACGTTGGGAACCCTCGACACGACGTCGCTGACCGAGTCGGTCGCCTCGGGGCAGTCCACGCTCAATTCCGCCGAGGCGAAGCTGGCTCAGGACGAGACCAGCGAGTCCTCCTCCACGTCCAGCACGGCGTCGACCTCGCCGTCGTCGACCACGACAACCACGACGACGCCATCGAAGAGCGGGACCTCCGGCGGGACGCAGAGCACGATCACCCAGGATCAGAACACGCTGACCCAGGACCAGGCCAAGACCAACACCGACCAACAGAAGGAAGCCGCGGACCTGACCCAGGCGCAGCAGGCGTGCGGCACGGGATCGACCACGCCGTCGTCGACCACAACCACCACCACGAACCCCTCGAACTGCGAGACCGCCCTGGCCCAGGTGTCCAAGGACCAGCAGCAGGTGTCGGCGGACCAGTCAGCCGTGGCCAAGGACGAGGCCGCTCTGTCCCAGGCGCTCAGCCAGGGGTCGTCGAGCACCACCAGCACGAGCGGAGGCGCGGGCACTGTCGCTGGCGCTGGGACTGGCGCGGGCGCGGGCGCGGGCGCGGGCACGGGCACTGGCA
>PMPX01000121.1 GCA_003169235.1 Acidimicrobiaceae bacterium
GTACACGCTGTGGGTGACCGTGTGGTCCGAGGCGCCCACGACGGTCGCACCGGCCTCGCGGACCCGGGCCAAGGCGGCGCGCAGCTCGTCGTCCGTCTCACCGACCTTCAGGCCGAAGTGGTAGAGCCCGACGTGGCGGCCCTGGGGGATCGGCGTCGCATCGGCGCCGACCTCAATGAGCAGGAGCTCGTGGTGGGTGCGTCCCGACGAGAATGCGGCGGCCCCGACCGGGTCCTGTCCCGACTCGGGCATGATCTGGCGCCAGCCGAGCACGTCCCGGTAGAAGGCGGCCGAGCGCCCGACGTCGCGGACGTACAGGACCAGGTGGCCGAGCTCCTGAACCGTCATGCACTCACGCTACCGGTCGCCTCTGGCTGGGTCGACGCGTGGCTTCTGATCCACATCGCCGTGGGTGGCATGCCGGGCCCGAGGTGGATGGGCACGTCGAAGGGCTCGGGTTCGAGCCCGGCGGCTTCCATCAGCTCCGTGAGCGCGCGCGGCACCGCCGCCGCGATGTCCCAAAGCCGCGGCACGGCCCGGGCGTCCGACGCCAGCCCCCAGTACAGGACTCCCAGGTAGCTCATGATGGTGACGTTCAGGCCGAAGCCGTCCATCACGGGGCCGAGGGGGAACATCCCGAGCAGCTGGCTGCCCCCCAGGTAGAGGGGGAAGTCCGGGCCCGGCACGTTGGACACGATCAGGTTGGCCACCGGGCGGTGGCGGTCGGCCAGCCGCATCCCGGTGTAGAGGCGCGCCGCGGCGGCGAACACGTTGGGCGTCGCGTGCTCGGCCCAGTTCTGCAGCGTCGTGGCTCCCAGTGCCTTGTGCTCCTCTTTGGCCCCCTTGGTGCCCTCGTGGATGAGGCGCAACCGCTCCAGCGGGTCCTCAATGTGGCAGGGAAGTTGGACGAACATCGCCGACACCTTGTTCGACCCGCTGAGCTCGGCCACGTCCGGGGTCACCGAGACCGGCACCACGGTGACCAGGGGGATGTCGGGCAGCTCGTCGCCGGCCAGGAGGTATGTGCGCAGCGCGCCGGCGCACATGGCCAGGACGACGTCGTTGACGGTCGTGCCCATCTCGTTCTTCAGCTTCTTGACGTCCCGGAGGCCGGTGGCGGCGAAGGCGACCCGGCGCCGGGCGTGGACGGCGACGTTGATCGAGGTGCGCGGCGCCGTCAACGGCAGTGCGGCGTTGCCCGTCAGGCTCTGGCGGATCCGGCGCACACTGAACAGGTTGCGCGTCGTGCGCAGGAGCATGCGCCCCACGTCGAAGGGCGCGACCAGGCCGGCGATCATCGCCTGGGACACCAGTTCGACGCCCGAGGGGATGCGCGAGTCGAGCTGTCGAGGGGTGAGGGTCGGCGTGGCGGGTGGCTCGGGCTCGAAGTCGAAGAGCACGCCGAGCAATTCGGCGCCGGAGACGCCGTCGACGGTGCTGTGGTGCATCTTGGCCACCAGCGCGATCTTTCCGTCCTCGAGGCCCTCGACGATCCACATCTCCCACAGGGGGCGATCGCGGTGGAGCTGGCGGCTGATGACGTCGGCCGCGAAATCAGCGAGCTCGCGCATGCCACCGGGGGAGGGGAGCGCGGCTCGCCGGAGGTGGTTGTCGATGTCGAACTCGGGGTCGTCCACCCAGACCGGGAAGCCCAGCCGCATGGGCACCTCGACCAGGCGGCGCTGGAAGACCGGCGCCAGCGGGATGCGATCGCTGATGAGCTGACGGACCCGCCGGAACGAGTAGCCACCGGGCACGGTGGAAGGGTCGAAGACGGCCGTGATCGCCACGTGCATGTGGAGCGTGGGCGTCTCCATGTAGAGGAAACTCGCATCGAGCCCGCTGAGGCGTTCGGGAGTCATCAATTCTCCTTGGTCATCACTACCCCTCCTAACCTCGCACCAACTCGGGCCCGGGGCAAACGGGACACCCGCTGCGACCAGGGCAGACCTGCACGGCGGGCCCACTCGGGTGAGAATGGGGGGGTGCCCTACGCCTTCTTGATCGTCACCCTCGTCGGCGCCCTGGGGGTGGCGCTCGCCTACCGCCCGATCCGGCGGGAGCCGTTCACCATCGTGAGCTTCGTCTCCGGCTGGGTCGCCGGCGAACTGGCCTTCCAGAACATCATCTGGCAGATGATCGCGACCGCCATCTTCATCTGGCTCGGCGCCCTGCACGGGTGGCCCGGCTGGCTCGGCCTGGCCGTCGCCGTCGTCGCCTGGGTGGGGCTCCTGGGACTGGGCATCTCCGGTCGCCGGGCCGCCGCGGTGACCGCAGCCGCGCTGAGCGAGGTGCGCAGCGATGCCTACCCGGTCCCCACCGAGCCGACGGCGCCGACCTGGGGCCGTTGGTGGCGCGTGACCCGGGCCGTCCCGTTCAGGTCGCGTGCGATCCACACCACCCGCAACATCGACTACTGGGGCGACGGCATCCGCCGCCACCGCCTGGACGTCTACCACTCACGTCTTGCCCCGCCGGAGAAGGCGCCGGTCATGGTGTACATCCACGGCGGAGCCTGGATCATCGGCGAGAAGCGCGAGCAGGGCAAGCCGATGATGTACGAGCTGGTGGCCCGCGGGTGGGTCTGCATCGCCATCAACTACCGGCTGAGCCCGAAAGCCACCTGGCCGGACCACATCGTCGACGCCAAGCGTGCCGTGGCGTGGGTCAAGGAGCACATCGCCGAGTACGGGGGTGACCCGTCGTTCGTCGCGGTCAGTGGCGGATCGGCCGGCGGCCACCTGTGCGCGCTGTTGGCCCTGAGCGCGGGAGACCCCGCCTTCCAGCCGGGGTTCGAGGGGGCGGACACCGCGGTCCAGGCCTGCGTCCCCTTCTACGGCGTCATGGACATGACCGGCTCGCCCGAGGGGTCGGGCCGCTTCGGGCCGGGCCTCCTCGAGATGCTCGAGCGCACGGTCATGAAGACGAAGGAGTCCGAGCACCCCGAGCTCTTCCGCCAGGCGTCCCCCACCTTCCGGGTCCGTCCTGACGCACCCCCGTTCTTCGTGCTGCACGGCGCCAACGACACGCTGGTGCCGGTCGAGACGGCTCGCACGTTCGTCGAGCGGCTCCGCTCGGTGTCGCGGGAACCGGTGGCCTACGCCGAGTTGCCCCTGGCCCAGCACGCCTTCGACGTGCTGGCCTCGCTCCGCTGCCAGGCCACGACCTCCGCCGTCGCCGACTTCCTCCAGGGTGCCCTGATGGCTGCAACCCCCGATGGAGATCCGATCGCGACGGCCGCGCCAATTGCATCTGACGTAGAGTCAGAAACCGGTTGACGGCCTCCCGCCCCTGGGCTTCGCCCCGGAGGAGGCCGGAGCGCAGAAGGGGTGGCAGTGGGGAAGATGGAGACATCCGAGTGGGTCCGGCGCGAGCAGCGTGAGCACGGCGGGCGCGCCGGCCGTGGCCTGCGATGCCTGCTGGGCGGGTCGTTGCTGGCCGGCGGCCTGGCCGTCGGGGGTGCCGCCCTGGTCGGCACGGTGCCCGCCGGGGCGGAGTCCACCGCCTCGGGAACCTGCACGCCGGCGCTGGCGCCGACGGCTGCCGAGCAGGCCTCGACCACCGGCATCACCTCCAAGTCGGTCACGGTGGGCAACGTCTCCACCATCTCGGGCCCGGTGCCGGGGCTGTTCGAAGGAGCCTCCACCGGGGTGAAGGCCTATTTCGACATGGTCAATTCCGAAGGGGGGGTCGACGGCCGCAAACTGCTCGTCGACGCGAAGGACGATGCCTTCAGCGGGCAGCAGAACATGACGGAGACCCAGGACGCGGTCAACAGCGACTTCGCCCTCGTGGGGAGCTTCTCGCTCTTCGACGGCTACGGCTGCGCCGCCCTGGCGAGCAACACCGCCGTGCCCGACGTCTCGGTGACCCTCGACCCGGGTACCAATGCGCTCCCCAACGACTTCAGCGCGCAGCCGCTGTCGGGCAAGGGGACCCTGGGGCCCGTGGAGTACTACAAGCAGCACTACCCCAAGGACACGACCGTGGGCGCCATCGTCTCTGACGTCGCCTCGGCCAAGACACAGATGGCCCAGCAGTTCGCCGGGATGAAGAGCGTGGGCTACAAGATCGGCTACGTGGACTACGTCAACCCGCTGGCGTCCGACTTCACCACCGACGTGATCAACATGAAGAGCGCCGGCGTCGACGCGGTCGACCTCGGCGGCGTCGACTGGCAGGATGCGGCCATCTTCGTCGAGAACGCGGCGACGCAGAACTGGCACCCCGGGCTCATCTTCTCCACCGGTCCGGTCTACGCCGACCAGTTCATTTCCCACGCCGGGGGCCCGGCGGTGACCAGCGGGATCCAGATCGGCCAGGTCTACGCGCTCTACCTCGGCCAGGACGCCAAGACCGTGCCGGCGGTGAAGCAGTTCGACACCTGGGTCAAGACGGTCAATTCCTCCTGGGTGCCGGACCTCTACACGCTCTTCGGGTGGGTCTCGGCCGACATGTTCGTGCAGGCGCTGAAGGCCGCCGGGCCACACCCGACCCGGGGCAGCGTGATGGCACAGCTCCAGAAGATCACCAGCTTCAACGCGAACGGCATCATGGCCGGGTCGGATCCCGCCGCCAAGACGGTGACGCCGTGCTTCCTGATGGCCGGGATCAAGAACGGCACCTTCGTCCGCGAGGTGCCGAAGGGCAGCGGGTTCGACTGCAACGCCAAGTTGTACGACGCGTCCGGGGTGACGGGCTGAGCCCGGCATCACGGACGGGGTGACGGGGGTGACGGGGACGGGGAGGGACCTGAGGGCATGAGCGTCTTCCTCTCCTTCACGGTCCTCGGGATCGTCACCGGAGCCGTCTACGGCATCCTGGCCACGGGCCTGGTCGTCACCTACAACACGACGGGCGTCTTCAACTTCGCCCAGGGCGCGGTGGGCATGTTCGCCGCCTTCTCGTACTGGCAGCTGTGGCAGGACTGGCACTGGCCCTTCCTCCTCGCCATCGTCTTCATCGTCTTCGTCGAGGCGCCGCTGCTCGCCGTCGTGGTCGAGTTCGTCCTCTTCCGCCGGATCCACGGTGCCTCGGTCGAACGCTCGCTCATGGTGTCGCTCGGCCTTCTCGTGATCCTGCTCGGCGTCGCCACCATCTTCTGGAGCAGCCCCGACATCGTGCGCTCGGTTCCGGCCTACTTCACGTCTGCCGACGGCACGGTGGCCTCCGTGCACCTCTTCGGGGCCAACGGCGTGACGATCCAGGACCAGCAGATCCTCATCGTCGTGGTGGCGGCCGTCGTCGCCGTGCTGCTCGGCGTGTTCCTCCGCCGCTTCCGCCTCGGCGTGGCCATGCGCGCCGTGGTCGACGACCCCGAGCTGGTGGCCATGGCCGGCGCCAAGCCCTTCCGCATGTCGCAGACCGGGTGGGCCCTCGGCTTCATGCTGGCGGCGGTCGCCGGGGTGCTCATCGCCCCGCTCGTGGGCCAGACGGGCCTCACCTCGACCCAGCTCACCCTGTTGGCCCTCAACGGCTTCGCCGCCGCCGTGGTCGGCCGGTTGCGCAACCTGCCCATGACCTTCGTCGGCGCCCTCGCGCTCGGCCTCGTCACGCAGTACTGCGTCGGCTACCTGCCCGGGCACATCAGCCCCGGACTGGCCTCGGTGCTGACCGAGGTGGTCCCGGTGCTGTTCCTCTTCGTGGTGCTGCTCGTGATCCCCGCGGCCCGGCTGTCCCCGGCCGGCCGCCTGGCCGTGCGGCCCCCACCCAGGGTCGTCACCGCGCGGCAGTCCGCCGCCGGAGCCCTGGTCCTGGTGGCCGGCATGGTCGTCCTGTCGGCCATGGTGGGCGCGACCGCGCTGTCGACGCTCTCGCAGGGCATGGCTCTGGGCATCGTCGGGCTCTCCCTGGTGCTCCTCGTCGGCTTCGCCGGCCAGGTCTCGCTGTGCCAACTGACCTTCATGGGCATCGGCGCCTTCACCATGGGCAAGGTGTTCGGGGGTGACTCGTGGTGGGGCCTCCTCCTGGCCGTGGTCGTGTCCGGCGCCGTCGGCGCGCTGGTGGCACTGCCCGCACTCCGCCTGCGCGGCCTGTACCTCGCGTTGGCGACGTTCGCCTTCGGCGAGGTCATGTACTCCGCCTTCTTCGACAACTCCAGCGTGATCTCCGACGGGACCTCCATCGGAGTGGGGCGGTTGCGGCTGCCGTTCGTGCACGTCGTGGGCGACCGGGCCGAGCTCATAGAGGTCGCGGTCGCCGCCGCGTTCTGCGCGGTCGTCGTCGGGCTGGTGCGTCGCAGCGCCTTCGGCCGGCGGCTGGTGGCGATGAGCGACTCCCCGGCGGCCTTCGCGACGGTGGGCCTGAGCTCGGTACGGACCAAGGTGATCGTCTTCACCCTCTCCGCCGCCATGGCCGGTCTCGGCGGTGTCTTCTACGCCGGCCAGCAGGGCGGCATCGGGGCCAACGACGTGCAGTTCATCGGCAGCCTCACCCTGCTCCTCTTCGTCGCCATCTGGGGGATCCGCACCCTCACGGGCGCGCTGCTCGGCGGTCTGACCGCGGCGGCGCTGCCGGTGCTCCAGACGCACCTGCCCACGTCGCTGGCGGACCTCACGGGCCTGGCCGCCGGGATCGGCATCGTGCTGCTCGCCCGCAGTCCCGACGGGATCCTGGGCATGGCGTGGCTGACCAACCGGGTGCACCTGCCCTTCGGCGACGCGCCGGCCGCCGCCGGCGAGCTTCTCCTGGACCGCGAGGTGGCCCGTGCCTGATCGGGACGACGGCCGCGCCGCGACCGGCGCTGCGCCGGCCCTCGAGGTCGCCGGCGTGAGCGTCCAATTCGGCGGCGTCGCCGCGCTCTCCAACGTGTCGCTCCGCGCCGAGCCGGGGGTGGTGACGGGCCTGATCGGCCCGAACGGCGCGGGCAAGACCACGCTCTTCAACGTCATCACCGGGCTGCAGCACCCGGACAAAGGCACCGTCCAACTGGACGGTGCCGACATCACCCGGATGGGAACCCACCGTCGGGCCCGTCTGGGCCTGGCCCGCACGTTCCAGCGCTTGGAGCTGTTCTCGACGCTGAGCGCGGCCGACAACGTCCGCGTGGGGCTCGAAGCCTCCGGACGGGCGACGGCGTCGACCGCCGTGGCGCTCCTCGGGCGCGTCGGCGTCGGGGACGAGGCGGCGTCCCCGGTGTCCTCCCTGCCGACCGGATCGGCCCGCCTCGTCGAGCTGGCGCGGGCTCTGTCGACCGATCCCAAGGTGCTGCTCCTCGACGAGCCGTGCTCCGGGCTCGACGAACGTGAGACGCAGGCGCTGGGCCGGCTTCTGACCTCGCTGGCCGCCGAAGGACGGGCGATCGTCCTGGTGGAGCACGACACCAACCTCGTGCTGCGCGTGTGCGGCATGGTGCACGTGCTCGATTTCGGCGAGGTCATCGCGTCGGGCACCCCGGACGAGGTGCGGCGCAACCCGATCGTGCAGGAGGCCTACCTCGGCCACGCCGACGACCGCGGTGACGGCGCATGACCACCGGTTCGGGCGTCGGCCTCTCCCTCGAGAACGTCCATGCGGCGTACGGTCGGATCGAGGTGCTCCACGGCGTGGACCTGACCGTTCCCGGCGGCGGCGTCTTCGCGCTGCTGGGGCCCAACGGCGCGGGCAAGAGCACCGTGTTGAAGGTCATCGGTGGCCGCCTGCACCCGACCGCAGGAACCGTCACCGTCGAGGGCCTGGAGACGGCGCGGCGGACGCCCGAGGCGCTGGCCCGGGCGGGCGTGATCGCCATCCCCGAAGGGCGCGGGGTGTTCCCCAACCTGACGGTTCGCGACAACCTGCGCATGTGGACCTACCGCGGCGACATCAGCCTCGCCGAGGTCGAGTCCAGGGCCTACGAGCAGTTCCCCCGCCTCAAGGAGCGCCGCCGGCAACTCGCCGGCACGCTCTCGGGGGGCGAGCAGCAGATGCTCGCCATCTCGCGCGCCCTCGCCGGTGACACCAAGGTGCTGCTCCTCGACGAGATCTCCATGGGCCTCGCACCCATCATCGTGGCGCACCTCTACGAGCTGGTGGGAGCCGTCGCCGCCGGCGGAGTGACCGTCGTCGTGGTCGAGCAGTTCGCGGAGACGGCTCTCGGCGTGGCCGACCGGGCGGCGATCATGCTGCACGGTCGCATCGCCCACCAGGGCACGCCCCAGGAGATGGCGGACGCGGCGGAGTCGGCCTACCTCTGACCCTCCGGGTCAGGCCTCCTCGGCGAGCTCCGCCTCGACCGAGAGCGCGTCGCCCGCCGCCACCACCAGCTCGTCCACCCCACCGGCGTCCATGAGATCGCCCCGCGCCGCCTCCACCGCGGCCAACGTCGCGGGCGGCCCGGTCACCGTGAGGCGCGCCACCCGCGCCCGCATGGAGCGCTTGTGCGTGGTCTTCTCGCGTCGCACCGCGCCCAGGACCTCGGCCGCCACCGACAACACGGTGGGGTCGGCCTCGGCGTGCGTCTCCATCTCGCTCGCGCCCGGCCAGGGCGCGACGTGCACCGACCCCTCCTGCCACCAGCTCCAGACCTCCTCGGTGACGAAGGGCAGGAACGGCGCGAAGAGGCGGTGCAGCACCGAGAGGGCGATGGCCAGCGTCGCCCGGGCCGAGTCCGTCCCAGCCGGGTCGCCCTCGCCGTAGGCCCGTGTCTTGACCAGCTCGAGGTAGTCGTCGCAGAAGGACCAGAAGAACGACTCGGTGACCTCGAGGGCTCGGGCGTAGTCGAAGCCCTCGTGCGCGGCCGTGGCCGTCTCGACCAGCGCGGCCAGCTGCGCCAGCAGGGCGGCATCGAGCGGCTGGCGGACGGCGTCGGAGCCGGGCACCGGCCCGTCACCGAGGCGGCCCAGCGCGAACTTGGACGCGTTGAGGACCTTGATCGCCAGCCGGCGGCCGATCTTCATGACGCCGGTGTCGAGGGCGGTGTCGGTCCCGGGCCGCCCGTTGCAGGCCCAGTAGCGCACCGCATCGGATCCGAACTCCTCGAGGGTCGCCATGGGTGTCACGACGTTGCTCCCCCTCGACTTGGAGATCTTCTTGTGGTCCTTGTCGAGGATCCAGCCGTTGATGGTGGCGTGCGCCCAGGGCAGCGTGTGGTGCTCCAGGTGCGAGCGCAGCAGTGTCGCGAAGAGCCAGGTGCGGATGATCTCGGGCCCCTGCGGGCGCAGGTCCATGGGGAAGGTGGCCGCGAACAGTGCCGGGTCGTCCTCCCAGCCGCAGGCGATCTGGGGGGTCACCGAGGAGGTGGCCCACGTGTCCATGACGTCGGGATCGCCGGCGAAGCCGCCGGGCACGCCCCTCTGCGCGGGCTCGTAGCCGGGCGGCACGTCGGTCGTCGGGTCGACGGGCAGGCTCGACTCGTCGGGCACGATCGGCGCCTCGTAGTCGGGCTCGCCCCCGGCGTCGAGGGGGTACCACACCGGGAAGGGGACGCCGAAGAAGCGCTGGCGACTGACGAGCCAGTCGCCGTTGAGGCCGTTGACCCAGTCGTCGTAGCGCACCTTCATGTAGGGCGGGTGCCAGTCGAGCTGTCCGGCCCGCTCGAGCTGGGCGCGGCGGAGGTGCTCGTCGTGGCCGCCGTTGCGGATGAACCACTGCCGGCTCGTGACGATCTCGAGTGGGCGGTCACCCTTCTCGTAGAACTTGACCGGGTGCTTGATCGGCCGGGGGTCGCCGATCAGGTCCCCCGATGCGGTGAGCATCTCGACCATGGCGCGCTGGGCCTGCTTGACCGTGCGTCCCGCAATGGCCCGCCACGCCTCCCCGTCGGGCACGCCGGACGGCGGGGACTCGGTCACCCGTCCCGACCTGGTCACGATGCTGCGCGTCGGGAGATCGAGCTCGCGCCACCAGACGACGTCGGTCACGTCGCCGAACGTGCAGATCATGGCGATGCCCGATCCCTTGTCCGGCTCGGCCAGGTGGTGGGCGAGCACCGGCACCTCGACCCCGAAGAGCGGGCTGTGCACCGTCGTGCCGAAGCGTGCCGCATAACGCTCGTCGTCGGGATGCGCCACGAGCGCCACGCAGGCGGCGATCAGCTCGGGCCGCGTCGTCTCGATCTCAATGTCGTCGAAGCGGATCCGGTGGTAGGCACCGTCCCGTTCGCGGTCCTCCATCTCGGCCTGCGCCACCGCGGTCTGGAAGTCGACGTCCCACAACGTGGGCGCCTCCGAGGAGTAGGCCTCGCCGCGGGCGAGGTTGCGCAGGAACATGCGCTGGCTGGTCCGCCGGCTGCGGTCGTCGATGGTGGCGTAGGTCCGGCCCCAGTCGACCGACAGGCCGACGCGGCGCCACAGGTCCTCGAAGGCATGCTCGTCCTCGGCGGTGAGCTCGTGGCACAGGGCGATGAAATTCGGCCGGCTGACCGGGATGTCGTCCTTGCCGGGCTCGTCGGGCAGCCTGAAGTCGGGGTCGTAGGGGAGGGACGGGTCACAGGTCACCCCGAAGACGTTCTGCACCCGGCGCTCGGTGGGCAGCCCGTTGTCGTCCCAGCCCATCGGGTAGAAGAGCTTCCAGCCCCGCATCCGGCGGTAGCGGGCGATGGCGTCGGTCTGCACGTAGCCGAAGACGGATCCCATGTGGAGGGAGCCGGAGACGGTCGGTGGGGGGGTGTCGATGGAGAAGACCTGGGACCGGCTGGCGCCGTCGTCGAAGCGGTAGGTGCCGGCCTCCTCCCAGGCGGCGGCCCACTGCTCCTCCAGGCCGTCGAGGGTCGGCTTGTCGGGGACGCGTGGCGCTCCGGTTCTGGGCGTCGACATGATCGGGTTACCGTACCCGGGTGCTGCGCCTTCACGACACCGCCACGGGCACGGTCCGCCCCCTCGAGCTCCGCAACGAGGGCGAGGTGTCGATGTACGTCTGTGGCCCGACCGTCTACGACCTGCCCCACATCGGCCACGGCCGGGCCAACCTGACCTTCGACATCCTGCGCCGCTACCTGAGCTTCACCGGCCTCCGGGTGCACCACGTGGCCAATGTCACCGACGTCGACGACAACATCATCAAGCGGGCTTCCGAGCTCGGGCGCACCGAGCCCGACGTGGCCGCCGAATTCGAGGACCGCTGGTGGGAGTCGATGGACGCGTTGGGGGATCTGCGCCCGCAGGACGTGCCCCATGCCACGCAGTACATCGAGGACATGGTGGCGCTGGTCGGCGACCTCATGGCCCGCGGGATGGCCTACGAGACGCCCGACGGGGTCTACCTCGAGGTGTCCAAGGTCGACGGGTACGGCCTCCTGGCCCAGCAGTCGCTCGAGTCGCTGCAGGCCGGGGCGCGGGTCGAGGCCAACGAGGACAAGCGGTCGCCCCTCGACTTCGCCCTCTGGAAGAAGGCGAAGGAGGGCGAGCCGAGCTGGGAATCGCCGTGGGGGCGGGGCCGGCCGGGCTGGCACACCGAGTGCGTCGTGATGTCGCTGGACCTGCTCGGAGAGGGGTTCGACCTGCACGGCGGCGGTCAGGACCTCATGTTCCCGCACCACGAGAACGAGCGGGCACAGGCGGTCGCCGACGGCAAGGCCTTCGCCCGGCACTGGATGCATCACGGCTGGGTGGAGGTCGAGGGCACGAAGATGTCTAAGTCGCTGGGCAACTTCTCGACGCTGCCCGATCTCCTGGCGCGCTGCGACGCCCGCGCCTACCGGCTCCTCGTGCTGCGGGCCCACTACCGCTCGCCGATCGAGGTGACGCCCGAGACGCTGGCCGACGCCGAGAAGGCGCTGGCCCGCCTGGACGGGCTGGCCCGGCGCTTCGACGTCGCCGAGATCCTGGCCCGGACGCCGGACGGCTACGTGGTCGGGGGGACGCCGCCGGCGACGGACATCGACCCCGGCGCGTCGGCCGCGTTCCGGGCGCACATGGACGACGACCTCGACACCCCCGGGGCCTTGGCCGGCATCTTCGAGCTCGTGACGGCGGCGCACTCGGCCGCCGACGCCGGCGACGAGGGGGAGGGCGGTCGCCTGGCCCGCACGGCGGCCGTGCTGGCCGCGGCGCTCGGCCTCTCGCTGCGCGCCGCGGACACCGTGGTCGACACCGAGTCGGCGCAGCTGGTCGCCGAGCGCGACGAGGCCCGCCGGACCCGGGACTTCGGCCGGGCCGACGCCCTGCGCGACGAGCTCGTGGCCCGGGGCTGGACGGTGGAGGACACCGCTTCGGGCACCGCCATCCGTCGCTGAACGTCCGGGGATCTCCTGGTCAGCGGCAAGATCCTTCTTCGGGCTGGCCGGTGACCGGACGGTAGGTTACTGTGGAGTAACCTTGGGAACGGAAGGAGCGGTGCCCGTGAGGCGCATTCGTTCCGGATTGGTTCCCGTCGAACGCTGACGGGCTCCGGCCGTGGCCGGGGTCACACAAGGAGGGCGTGCCATGTCCGACTACTCGCTCGAGCTGAACGAAGATCAGCTGCAGATCGTCAAGTGGGTCCACGAGTTCGCGGAGAACGTGGTCCGTCCCGCCGGTCCCGAGTGGGACGAGAAGGAGGAGACGCCCTGGCCGATCATCGAGGAGGCCGCCCGGAACGGGTTGTACTCCTTCGACTTCATCGCGCAGTGCTTCTCCGACCCGACCGGTCTCCTCATGTGCCTGGTCAACGAGGAGATGAGTTGGGGCGACGCGGGCATCGCGCTCGCCATCTTCGGCTCCACCCTCGCCGTGGCCGGGATCTTCGCCAACGGCACGCCCGAGCAGATCGGCGAGTGGATCCCCCAGTGCTTCGGGACACCGGAGGACGTCAAGCTGGCCGCCTTCGGCGTGTCCGAGCCCGACGCCGGCTCGGACGTCTCCTCCCTGAAGTCGCGCGCCGTCTACGACGAGGCCAAGGACGAGTGGGTGCTCAACGGCACCAAGACCTGGATCACCAACGGCGGCATCGCCAACACGCACGTCCTCGTGCTCTCGGTCGACCCCTCCCTCGGCAGCCGGGGCCAGGCCAGCTTCGTCGTGCCCGAGGGCACACCGGGGATCTCGCAGGGCCAGAAGTTCAAGAAGATGGGGATTCGCGCCTCGCACACCGCTGAAGTCGTGCTGAACGACTGCCGCGTGCCCGGGCGTTGCCTCCTCGGCGGGAAGGAGAAGCTCGACGAGCGTCTCGCCCGGGCCCGGGAGGGCAAGCGGACCTCGACCCAGGCCGCCATGGCCACCTTCGAGGCGTCCCGCCCGATCGTCGGCGCCCAGGCGGTCGGCATCGCCCGCGCCGCCTACGAGTACTCGCTCGAGTACGCCAAGGAGCGCAAGCAGTTCGGCCGGGCCATCATCGAGAACCAGGCGATCGCCTTCAAGCTGGCCGACATGAAGATGCACACCGACGCCGCTCGCCTCCTCGTGCACCGGGCCGCCAACATGGCGGCCACCGGCAAGAAGTTCGAGAACGGCGAGGGCTCCATGTCCAAGCTCTACGCCGGCGAGAACGCGGTGTGGGTCACCGAGCAGGCGATCCAGATCCTCGGCGGCTACGGCTACGTCCGGGAGAATCCGGTGGAGCAGTGGCACCGCGACTCGAAGATCTACACCATCTTCGAGGGGACCTCCGAGGTGCAGCGGCTGGTCATCAGCCGAGCCATCAGCGGCATCCACATCAACTGATCAACCGGGGCGCGCCGGCCGGCTCGGCCCTCCGAGGGGGGCTCCGGACTTCCCCTGGGCGGCCGACGGACACGGACGTTCCTGCCGCGTCTTCTGGGTGCGGTGAGGCGGTCTCGCTGCTCTGCCCGCGGACCGCGTCAACCAGCTCCGGAGTCACCGCCTCGTCGCGGCTCCGCCGGCGTCGGTGTCGACCCGGCGGAGGATCCCGGTCGCGCCGCTAAGGCGCGGTGATCCCTGTGCCGATGACGTGGGCGGAGGCAAGCAATGGCGCGAGTCCGCGGTGTGGCGTTGGGCGCGCTGGCGATCTTGGCAACCCTGGTGATCGTCGCGCCCGCCGGGAGAGTGGCTGCTGCCTCCGCGCCCGGCCATTCGGTCGCCCACACCTCCGGGCAATCCGGCGCCAGCTTCTGGCTGGTGACCGCGACCGGGGATGTGTGGAACTTCGGCAATGCCGGCTCCTTCGGCTCGCCCGCAAACCTCACGCTGGCCCACCCGATCGTCGGTGTGACCCCGACCGGGGACTCGGGCGGCTACTGGCTCGTCGCCTC
>PMPX01000144.1:0-1661 GCA_003169235.1 Acidimicrobiaceae bacterium
ATCGCCATGCTGGCCTGCGCGCGCATCGGCGCCGCGCACTCGGACATCTTCGGCGGCTTCGCGCCCGACGCGATCGTCGACCGTACCAACGATGCGAGTTGCTGTGCCATCATTACCGCCGATCAAGGCTGGCGCCGCGGTAAAGTGGTGCCGCTCAAAGCCAACTGCGACGAAGCGGTTGCAAAGGGCATGCCCTCGCTCAAACACGTCATCGTCGCGAAGCGCGTCGGCGAGCCCGTGGAGATGGTGGCGGGGCGCGACATCTGGTGGGATGACGTGGTGAAAGATCAGCCGTCGACGTGCGAACCCGAGCGCATGAACGCTGAGGATCTGCTCTTTCTGCTCTACACCTCGGGCACGACGGGCAGGCCCAAGGGCGTGCACCGCGACACGTCGGCCGTGAGCGCACTCGCCGCCGTGAACTTCTGCGGGTACGACGAGGACTTCGCGCACAGCGTCGACGCGCACCTCGTGACGGGCCCCCTGTACCACGCCGCCCCGCTCGCCTTCTCGGTCGCGGTCCCCCTCCTCTACGGCGTCCCGCTGGTGATCATGGACCACTGGGACCCCGCGGAGTGGCTGCGGCTCGTGGAGCGGCACGGGATCACCCACACCCACATGGTGCCGACGATGTTCCACCGCCTGCTCGCACTGCCCGCCGAGGAGCGCGAGCGCTTCGACACGTCGTCACTGCGCTTCGTGATCCACGGGGCGGCACCGTGCCCGGTCCCCGTCAAGCAGCGCCTGATCGAGTGGCTGGGACGGGTGGTCGTCGAGTACTACGCCGCCACCGAGGGCCTGGGCACCCTGGTCGACTCCGAGACCTGGCTCGCCCACCCCGGCACCGTCGGCCGGCCGATGGTGCCGGGGCTCGTCAAGGTGGCCGACGACGCCGGCAACGACCTGCCCCCCGACGAGGTCGGCCTCGTCTTCCTCCAGGCCCCGGCCTCCACCAAGTTCGACTACTACGGCGACGCCGACAAGACGGCCGGTGCGTTCCGCGGCGACTACTTCACGCTGGGCGACATGGGGTACATGGACGCAGAGGGCTACCTGTTCCTGACCGACCGCACGGCCAACCTGATCATCTCCGGCGGCGTCAACATCTACCCGGCCGAGGTCGACGCCGTCCTCCTCGAGCACCCGGCCGTGGGCGACGTCGCCACCATCGGCGTGCCGGACGAGGAGTGGGGCGAGGCCGTGCTGGCGGTGGTCCAGCCGGTCGAGGGCGTGGCGGGGAACGAGGAGCTGGCGGCCGAGCTCCTGGCGTTCTGCCGGGACCGGCTGGCCCACTTCAAGTGCCCCCGCAGCGTCGACTTCGTGTCGGAGCTCCCGCGGGAGGATACTGGGAAGATCTTCAAGAGGAAGCTGCGCGAGCAGTACCGCACGGCATCGGGCCGTGGCTGACCGAGACCAAAGGAGCTGAACGTGGGTATCTGTGACGGACGGGTCGTCGTCATCACCGGGGCGGGGCGGGGCATCGGGCGGGAGCACGCCCTGGAGTTCGCCAGCCAGGGCGCCAAGCTGGTGATCAACGACCTCGGGGCCGAGGTGGACGGCTCCGGTTCGTCGGCCGGCCCCGCCGGCGAGGTGGTCGACGAGGTGAGGGCCATGGGGGGCGAGGCCGTGGCCAACGGCGACGACGTCTCCGACTACGAGGG
>PMPX01000144.1:1714-8030 GCA_003169235.1 Acidimicrobiaceae bacterium
AACCGCACCAAGGCGGGCGAGACGAACGACGCCCGCATCATCAACACCACGTCCCCTTCGGGCATTTACGGCAACGTGGGGCAGACCAACTACGGCGCCGCCAAAGCCGGCATCGCCTCCTTCACGATCATCGCCGCCATGGAGCTCGAGCGCTACGGCGTCACGGTCAACGCCATCGCCCCGGCCGCGCTGACCCGGATGACCGAGAACCTCGGCATGGGGGCTGCGGCGCCCGAGAAGAAGCCCGAGGAGTTCGACCCCTTCGACCCCGCCAACATCGCGCCGATCGTCGTCTGGCTCGGCAGCCCCGAGTCGGCCGGCATCACCGGCCGCGTCTTCAACGTGCAGGGTGACCACATCAGCGTCGCGGAGGGCTGGGTGGCCGGTCCCGGTGCGGACAAGGGCGACCGCTGGGACCCCGCCGAGCTCGGCAAGGTGGTGCCCGACCTGGTGGCCAAGGCAGCCCCCAACGCCAACATGGGTGGGCGGCGGAAGTAGCAGTGGCCGCCGAGGCGACACCTCCGGTGCCGGGCCGGCGCGACATGGACGAGGCCGTCCAGGTCATCCACGACAACGCGGACCGGCTCTTCCTGTGGGACTACGACCGGGACCGGGGGCAGCTCGTCACCCTCTACAACAAGGCGATGGGNNGGCGGGCACGCTGCCCGGCTCGCCGATGGCGACCTGGACGGAGAAGGAGTACACGCAGCTCGGGATCGAGCTCTTCAAGGCCAACCTCTCGCAGTTCATGCACGGCGAGCAGGGGGCCATGATGACGGCGGCCAAGATCGTCGAGACGGTGCCGTGGATCGACGCCAAGTACTACGCCTCGACCCAGACGATGGACGAGGCGCGGCACACCGAGGTCTTCGCCAAGTACCTCCGGACCAAGCTCGGCGACGCGTACCCGATGAGCCCCTTCCTCAAGGCGCAGATCTGGTCACTGCTCGAGGACTCACGATGGGACATCGCGTACCTCGGGATGCAGATCGTGATCGAGTCGCTGGCGCTGGCCGCCTTCGGCGACATGCTGCGGCGCACCAAGGAGCCGTTGCTGACCAAGCTCCTGCGCTACGTCATGTCCGACGAGGCCCGCCACGTCGCGTTCGGGGTGCTGACGCTCTCCGAGTTCTACCGTGACCTGAGCGAGGCCGAGCTGCTCGAGCGCCAGGAGTTCATGGTCGACGCCACGCTGAACTCGCGGGCCCGGGCCACCACCCCCGAGGTCTGGGAGCGCATGGGCACCACCGCCGAGGCGGTCCTCCCCTTCATTGTGCAGGCGGCGGAGACGACGAAGATGAACCCGATGCGCGGCTTCGCCCGTGGCTTCTTCGCCAAGCTGGTCCCCAACGTCCGCAAACTCGGCCTGCTCGATGCCAACGACGGCTACCTGCGCGAGAAGTGGGGCGAGGCCGGGCTGCTCGAGTTCGAGTTCGCCGACGACACCGGCTCCGACTACGAGTCCTACGACGCCGTCGCCCAGGACCGGGCGGCACGGGCGGCACGGGTGGCCGGCGGACCCGGCGGACCCGGCNNCCGACGGCCGACACCGGCGGGGAATGAGCCCGCGGCGCTCCGCCGTCGACCGGGTCCGCGCCATCTGCCTCGCCCTCCCCGAGGCCGAGGAGCGCCCCTTCGGCGACCACACCCAACCTGCGTTCCGGATCCGTGACAAGTTCTTCGTCCTGACCGGCGAGGACGCGACGACCATGACGCTCAAGGCGCCGAAGGGCGTGCAGGCGATCCTGGTCGCATCGGACCCGGGGCGATTCTTCGTGCCGAAGTACGTCGGGCACATCGGATGGGTCGGCGTGCGGCTCGACCGCCCCGCCTCGCTCGACTGGGCGGAGGTGGCCGAGCTCATCGCCGAGAGCTACTGCCTCACGGCGCCGAAACGTCTGGCGGCACAGGTCGCCGCGCCTCCGGGTCCCGCCGTCAGCGCGCGGGGTCGAGGCGGGTGAGCGTGGCGATCATGCTCTCGTCGTAGCGGACGCCACCCTGGGTCACGCCCACCGTCTCCCGCTCGCGCACGATGAGCCCGCTGCTCGGGACGACCCAGAAATCCGTCGGGTTGGTCCCGTGCTCGGTCCCGGTGAAGGTCAGGGTCAGCCGGGTGTGCTCGACCGTCACGGCGTGCCCTCCGACCTCCATGGTCGCCTGACCGAGTGCCTCCCCCGCCAGGGCCACCTTCTCGGCCGGGCTCGCCAGGGAGCACATGACGGCCCAGTGCTCCCCCGGATACGCCGCCGCTGGCAGCAGGTAGGCCGTGGCCGGGCATTGGACGGTGGACGTCGTGGTCGTGCCGGCGATCGACTCGTCGGTGACGAGGCGCGGCACCTGCAGTGCACCGTCGGCGGCGCTGCACAGCGTGGTCGCCTCCGTGTGCTGGGTGATCGGGACCCAACTGATGGTGGCGCACCGCCCGTCGGCCACGATCATGGACGTGCTCGAGGGGAACGAGCGCTGGACGCCCATCAGGCTCAGCCCCTCGCCCCCGGCGGTGCGATAGGTGTAGACGCCGGGCGCCGGCAGCCGGCTCCGCAGCGTGGCCAGCGCCTTGCCCGTCTGCTCCCGCCGGTAGATGCGCAGCGCCTCACGCAGGCCCACCGGCGACGACACGGTACGGAACACGAGGGCCCAGGCCGTCCCGCCGGCGGAGCTGACGATGATCACGACGAGCACCACGACCGACAGCAACCTATGTTGCTGGACCCATTGCCAGACGAACACGTTTTGATCGTACCCGGCGGCGGCCGGCCCGGTCAGGGAGGCTGCGAACGGGCCGCTCAGCCCCCGTCGGGCACCCAGTTGCCGTGGAACCCGGCCGGCACCCGCTGCGGGAGCTGGATCACGGCCTGCGCCTCCCCCTCGAGGTCGTCGGCGTTGAGGATGTGCAGCGCGGTGGACCCGGTCTCGGCGGAGTGCACGAGCGCCATCAGCCAGCCGTCGGACTCGTCGGCGTCGTCGGCACGAGGGACGAACACGGCTTCGCCCAGCGCGGCGCCTCGGCCGAAGGAGCGGGTGGCGCTCGTGCCCCGCTCGAGGTCGTGGCGGATCAGCACCGACTCGGTCCCCACGATGCCGTCGGACTCGGCGACGGCCACCGCGTAGCCGTAGCGGTGCGGCAGGCCCACCCGGCGCTCGTCGACGCGTGGGAACTCCTGGCCGCGGTCGTCGAGCCGCTCCTCCTTGACGGCGCTGCCGTGACCGTCGAGATGCCACCGCTCCAGTGTCGGCGACCCCTCCGCCGGACCCAGCACCTGGGTGCGGAACATGGAGGGGTGGCGCACGACGTCGAGCACGATCCCGTCCCCGTCGGCGACGTCGTAGGCGTTCATGGGGTGGAACACGTAGCACGGCTCGACGTCGTGCCAGACGACGTCCGTCGAGTCACCGTCTCGGGGCAGCAGCCCGATGCGGGCATGGTAGCCCTCCTGCCAGCGGTACGGGAAGAGCGCTCCCGCCGTGACCGCCTCCATACTGAAGGTCACGGGGAGGTCGAGCAGCACGACGTAGCGCTGCGTGATGGCGGTGTCGTGCACGCTCACGGGGCCGCCCATGGTCACCCGTCTGGAGGACCGCACCCGTGCCTGCGCATTCAGGACCGTCACCTCCACGTCGTCACCCCACCCGAAGTAGTACGAGACGGCATAGAGCTCGCCGGTGAGCGGGTCCCGCTTCGGATGGGCCGTGTACCCGCCACTGAGGGTGCCGCCGAAGTCGCACGGCCCGATCGTGTCGAGCTCGTCGGTGAGCTCGTACGGGCGCGCGCCGGCCTCGACGATGGCGAACGTGCGCCCGGCGTGCCCGATGACGTTGGTGTTGGCGGCGAAGTCCATCCCGGCGTGCACCGCTCCGGGGCGGGGCTCCTCGCCCAGGGCGCGCGCCACCTCGGCGGAGCGGACCCAGCGGTTGCGGTACCACTCGGCCCGCCCGTCGCGCAGGCGGATCCCGTGCACCATCCCGTCACCGGTGAACCAGTGGTACGCCGCCGGCTCGGGCACGGACACGGGATTCGGGCCGTTTCGCAGGTAACGGCCACACAGCACGTCGGGCACCTGGCCCGTCACCACCAGCTCGGTCGAGGTCACCTCCTCGTGCACAGGGGCGAAGTTGCCCTGCAGGTACGGGTTCGCGGTGACCGTCATGGCGGGCCCTCCTCGGGAGTACGACGGCCCCAAACTAGGCACTCCGGATGAGCAATGCGTGACCGATCCGTGCGTGGGGCGGGGCCAGACCCCCTCTGGACCCCCCGGCGCGCTAAGGTTCTCCCTCGAGGGCACCACCATCACAAGTTTGGAAATCCCTCTAGCTCGCAAGAGCTACCGGCCATGACCCACCAACACGGGTCAAATCTGGCCAGGAGAGGAGTGGATTTTCAATGGCAACTGGTTCCGTGAAGTGGTTTAACGGTGAGAAGGGCTTCGGCTTCATCACCCAGGACGGTGGGGGCCCCGACGTTTTCGTGCACTTCAGCGCGATTTCCGGTACGGGCTACCGCAATCTCGAGGAAGGCCAGAAGGTCGAATTCGAGACCAACCAAGGCCCCAAGGGCTTGCAGGCCGCGAACGTGCGCGCCATCGGCTGACGCCGATCTTCAAGCAGTCAACGACAGAACCCCGTCTCTCTGCGAGGCGGGGTTCTGTCAATTCCAGTCCCGATTCCCGATTCCCGATTCCCGATGCGCCCGGCGGTTCTCCCGCACCCGGCGTCCGCCCCGGCGCCGTCCATCGCCCCGATCGTGGCGGACCTACCGGTTCGGACCTCTCAGAGCGGACCTACCAGTACGGGCGGCGTTGCCGGGTGGTCACCTCGAGTACCGCGGCCGCATACTCCTGGCGGCACACCACCAGGTCGGGCAGCCACGCGTCGGGAGCGCCATAGCGCAGCGGCTCCCCGTCCAGCCGGCTGGCGTGCAGACCGCTCGCCGTCGCCACCGCGACCGGGGCGCACGAGTCCCACTCGTACTGACCTCCGGCGTGCACGTAGACATCGGCGGCGCCGAGGATCACGGCGGCGATCTTCGCGCCGGCCGAACCCATCGGGACCATGACGCCCCCCAGAGCCTCGGTGACGTCGTAGGCCACGTCCGGAGGGCGGCTCCGCGACACCACGACCCGCGGGGGCTCGCCGGGCGAGACCGGCGGGAGCACGGGGGGCTCGCCGGTGGAGAGCACGAGATCGAGCGCCGGCAGGGCCACGGCGCCCACGACGGCCACGCCGCCCAGGGCCATCGCCACGTGCACGGCCCAGTCGGTCCGGCCCGCCTGGCGGAACTCGCGTGTCCCGTCCAGCGGGTCGATGATCCACAAGCGACCCTCACCGGCCACGTGCTCGAGCCCCTCCTCGGACCGGACGTCGTCACCGGGGTAGAGGCGCCCGAGCTCCCGCACCAGGAGCTGGTGCGACATGCGGTCGCCCGCCGCGCCGATGTCACGCAGCGCGGGGGGGTCGGCTCGCAGCTCCACCAGGGCACGGCCCGCCACCTGGGCCAGGAGGGCCGCGTCACGGTGCTCGTCGGCCAGGTCTTCGCGCATGACCCCCTTGTCTAGACCAACCGCCTGTCCGTAGCCCACCTGGTCAGCTCGTGGCGCGTCGAGAGCTGCAGCTTGCGCAGGACCGACGAGACGTGCGACTCGACCGTCTTGGCCGAGATGCTCAGGTCGCGGGCCACCTCCTTGTAGGTGTAGCCCCGGGCGATCAGGCGCAGGACCTCGCGCTCGCGTGGCGACAGCTGGTCGAGCTCGGGGTCGAGGCCGGTGGCGGGCGGGCCGCCCTGGGCGAACGCGTCGAGGACGAACCCGGCCAGCCTCGGCGAGAAGACAGCGTCGCCGGCGGCGACCCGGTAGACGGCCTGGAGGAGCTCGGGCCCCGAGATCGTCTTGGTGATGTAGCCACGGGCACCCGCCCGGATGACCTCGATCACGTCCTCGGGGGCGTCGGACACNNACGTCGAGCAGGACCACGTCGGGGAGCCGTTCGTTGATGAGCTCGACGGCGGCACCGGCCTCGTCGGCCTCGCCGATCACCTCGACGGCCTCGCCCAGCTCGGCCCGGACGCCGGCCCGGAACACGGCGTGATCCTCGACCAGGAAGATCCGGGGGCGGCCCGCGGGAGGCGGCACGGCGCGGTCCGTGCCCGAACCGGTGCTCACCTGACCCGCTCCCGGCGGGGCATGGACAGTTGGACCTCAGCCCCCTCCCCCGGCGCGGAACGGATGACGGCCTCGCCACCGAACCGGCTCATCCTGGCGCGGATGGACTGCGCGATGCCCTGCCGGCCTTCGGGGACAGCGTCGGGGTCGAAGCCCTGACC
>PMPX01000115.1 GCA_003169235.1 Acidimicrobiaceae bacterium
GGAGCCGACACCGAGCGTGCCGGTCGTTTTCAGATCACCGCTCGTGTTGACGGTCAGTCCCGGCGGCACGCTGGCGCCGACCTGGGTGAAGGTGACCGGTCCCGTGTAGCCCGACGACACCGTCAACGTGTCGGTGAAGCTGGCCGAGGCTGCCGTCGTGGTCGTCCCACTTGTCGGAGATCCCTGGATGATCACGTTGACGAAGGGGTTGGACGAGCCGATGACCACGCCCCCGTGCAGGTCGTTCTCGCCCGCCGCCACGCAGTCTGTGGTCGAGGGGCACGAGACCGAGTTGAGCACGGGGGCCGAACTCGGCGCGCCCTGCAGCGTCCAAGTGGTGCCGCCGTCGTTCGTCATCAGGATATCGGCCTCTCCGACCGCCAGGCAGTCGGAGGTGCTGGCACACGACACGCCGCTCAGGAGAGGGGACCCGCTGGGTACGGTCTGGGCCGACCATCCCGTGCCGCCGTCGGTGGTGGCGATGATGGCCGGTGTGCTCGCGCCGCTCACGCCGATGGCGACGCAGTTGCTGGTCGAGGCGCACGAGACCCCCTGCAGGCTGGTGATCCCGCTCGGAACGCTCTGGCTCGTCCACGTGCTGCCGCCGTTGCTGCTCGTGAGGATGACGGAACCGCTTCCCACCGCCACGCAGTCCAAGGTGGAGGCGCACGAGATGGCGAAAATGCTCGTCACGTCGGGCGCGGTCCCGTAGGTCCAGCTGGTGCCGCCGTCGGTGCTGTAGGCCACCAACGCGCTCTTGGTGGAGCCTTCCGATGCAGCGCCCACCGCCACGCAATCGGAGGTGGTGGTGGCGCACGAGACGCCGCTGTAGAACGGGGTCCCGGCCGGAGCCGTCCCGCTGAAGGTCGCGGCGGTCCAGGACGACCCGCCGTTCGTGGTGGAGAAGATCCCGCCACCTGCCACCACGCAGTCGCTGCCCGAAGAGCACGAGACCGCGTCGAGGGCGGGGCCCGAGGTCCCACCGGGCAGCCCGGTCGTCCAGGTCGTGCCGCCGTCGCTGGTGGCGACCGTGAGCCCTATTTGGTCGGGAGGGATCAGGCTGCTCGCCGTCTGGCAGGCCGACGTCGAACCGCACGACACTGCGTCGAGGCCGTAGATGCCGCTTGGGGGCAGCGTCCCGATCGACCACGTGGTACCCGACATGGTGGCCGCCGCACCGACCGTTCCAACGCCCAGTGTGGCGGTGTCCTGCCCCACCGCCACACAGCTGGTGGTGCTGACGCAGGTCACGCCGGCCAGCCCGATGAGCCCGCTGGGAGTCGTCTGGCTGGTCCAGGTGGTGCCGCCGGTCGTCGTGACGATGATGGCCGCTCCGGACACTTGTCCACCCACGGCCTCGCAGTCGGACGCCGAGCCGCACGAGATGCCGTAGAGGGACGGCGTCCCGCTCGGTGCGCTCTGGCTCGTCCAGGTGGTCCCACCGTTGATGGTGCCGACGATGAAGGCCCCGAACCCACTCGACACCGTCCCCACCACCTCGCAGTCGGAGGTGGTGAAGCACGAGATGCCGCTGTAGGAGCTGGCACCGCTCGGCACGGTCTGCACCGTCCACGACGTGCCACCGGTGGTGGTGGAGACGATCTCGCNNCACGAGACGCCGGAAAGCTCGGTCACCCCGCTCGGGACGGTCTGGCTCGTCCACGTCGTGCCGCCGTTGGTGGTGGTGACGACGGCGGCGGCCGTGGCCGTGCCACCCACCGCCACGCAGTCGTTGGCCGACGTGCATGAGATCCCGGAGAGGAAGCTGACCGAGCTGGGTACGGTCTGGCTCGTCCACGTAGTGCCGCCGTCCGTGCTCACGAGGACGACGCCCTCTCCCGTGTCGAAGCTCGAGCCGACCGTGAAGCACGCGGTGCTCACGGGGCACGACACTCCGCCCAGGAAGTCGTTGACGGACGACTGGACCTGGGCGGTCCAGGAGCCGCCGCCGTCGCTCGAGGTGAGGATCACGCCGCCACCGTTGCCCGATTCGCCCCAGCTCCCGGTGGCCACGCAGTCCGAGGCGGAGTAGCAGGATACCTGCTCGAGCTGGAAGTCGGGGAGGTAGCTGGCCTGGACGCTCCATGAGGGCCCGACGGCACCGGCCGGGGCGGGTGTGAGCGGTACTCCGAGCAGCCCCACGGCGCTGAGCGTGCCCAGAGCAATGACGATGCCGATCCTGCCGAGGGTCCTTAGCCCGCCAAGACTCTTCATTCTGCTGCCCCCGGTTTCCCCTGATCGCGTCTCGCTCGAGATGAGAAACCCACGATGCACTGCTGACGCAAGGGCTGATAGGGGCGATGGTCCCTAGTTGGTTGAGTGAGTCGTGCTGTTGCACCACCCCGAGCATGTACTGGACCAGTCGCTTGCCCCGCATGTACTGAAGAAGGCCGCCGCGGTGCGCTGTGCCCCCGGTTCTCCGCGACGAAGTACGGTTCGCGCACACCGGCCCAACAGGGGGGGACACGGCTTCCTCATACCGAAGCGTCCCAGAGCCAGCCAGCCAGGTGGTGTCGAACCGCGCGGTGTGCGTCGACGCCCCGTGCCGGATCACGCCCGTCACGCCGGCGCCGGTCTCATGGACCGGGCCCATCGTCATGTC
>PMPX01000172.1 GCA_003169235.1 Acidimicrobiaceae bacterium
GAGCACACCACATCGGGCCGGTCATGGTGGCGGACAGGCCGCCGTCGCGTCGCGTCGCGTCCGGCCTGCCGGCACGACCTCCACCTCGGGCGGGCCCTCGGGCCAGTCGTCCCCGCCGGCGACGACGACCACCACGACGCCCCCGAAGCCGGCGGCGCCCGCCTCCGCCACGTCGGCCACATCCCTCGTGTCGGCACGGGCACCGGCCGCCGGCGCGCCGACGACGACCGTCCCGAGCGTCACCACCACCACCACCACCGTGCCGGCGGCGACCACCACGACGAGCCCGGCCACGCAACAGCCGGCGGACCGGATGNNCCACCACTGCAGCCGTCGAACGGGTACGGATTCACCGGAACCGGTGCGATGCAGATCTCGGTGCTCTGGTCCGGAACCACCTACCTCACCATGACGGTCAGCTGCCCGAGCGGGAGCCAGAGCGTCGGCGGCACCTCGGCCATGGCGGCCTCCCTCAGCCAGGCCAGCGGCAGCTGCCGGGCGACGGTGACCGAACCGTCATCGGAGTCCGTCGCGCTCACGTACACGATCTCGATCGGTCCAGCCGGTGGATAGCCGGGACGACCGGACGCGCCGACGGCGCGCGCTCGACGTGACCGCCGCCGTACTCGCCGCGCTGCTCGCCTTCACCGCCGTCCCGGCCGTGCTCGTCCTCGTGGTCGGCAACCCCCTCTCCGGCGGGCTCGGACACACCTGGCGTCCCGTGCCCCGCGACGCCCTCTGCGTGCTCGCGGTGGCGGCCTGGGTGGCATGGGCCGCCTGCTGCGCCCAGCTGGCGCGCGCCGTCGTCGCCCACGTGCGCGACGGCGACGTCGGCACGACGGGGGACGCCTCGGTGATGGACCGCATCGCGACGCGGATCGCCGTGGGTGTCATGACGCTCACGACCGTCGGGGCTCCCCTCGCCCTCCCGTCCGTCGGCGGTGCCAGCACACCTTCGACGAGCCAGGCCGCGGCCGGGCCGGTACCGACGGCGCACCCGGGCACGCCGGCCCTCGGGACCCTCGTCTCCGCGACCCACGCGGTGCGACCGGGCGACACGCTGTGGAGCATCGCGGAGGAGCGCCTGGCCGACGGCGCCGACTGGACGTCGATCGCCGCGCTGAACCTCGGGCGCGACATGGACCTGAGCACTCGGTTCGTCGATCCCGACCACGTGGAGGCGGGATGGCGGCTCCGACTGCCCCCCACCACGGATGCCTGGACCACGGGGGCGCCGAGGGTGGGGCCGCGCCACGCCGGCGCCCCGGACCACGGCGATCGCCTGCCGGAGCTGGTCGCACTCGGCATGGGATCGCTCGCCTGCGCGGCGTTGGCCCGCCGCGCCCGGAAGCGCCGCCGGGTCGATCCCTTCACGGGTGACCTCGACCTGGAGTGGGCGTTGTCCGACGAGGCAACGGATGCGGACTCGCTCCTGCAGCGCTTCGCGGAGATCCCGGCGCTGCACTCGTTCGAGACCGCCAACTCCCTCCTGAGCAGGGCGCTGCAGGGTGATGCCGCCCGACCGGTGGTCCGCGCCATCTGCGTCGCTCCGTCCGGCGTCAGCTTCTGGCTGACCGAACCGAGGTCCGACCCGCCGGACGAGTTCGTGGCGCTGCACGGCGGCGCTGCCTGGCACGTCGACCACGCGGCACTCCGGGACGACGACACCCTGTCTCCCTACGTCCCCATCGCCCTGCCCATCGGCGAGGACGAGGAGGGCACCTGGCTGGTCGCGCTCGGCCCGGGGTCCGTGCTGCCGCTCCTGGGCGAGTCGGCGCCCGAGCTGGCGCGGTCGACGCGGTCGGCGGCGGGTGCGTGGGCATGGTCGGACACGGTGCTCGTGACCGATGATCCGGGTGACCCGGGGCTTGGCTCGGTGGGGCCGGCGGGCGCCCCGCACCGCGTGTTCTTCGGGGACCCGGGGACCCTGTCCTCGCCGGCGACGGCGCGGACAGCCGTCGTCACCACCGCCACGGTGGCCGCCACCGACCTGACCGTGCTGGTCGACCGCCGGGGGGCCACGCTGCATCCGATCGGCCGGGTCGTCCGGCCACACCTCCAGTCGGCGGAAACGGCCCGGCACCTTCGGGAGCTCACGGCGCCACCCGGGCCACGGGAGGCCGCGCCACCCGGGCCACGGGAGGCCGCGCCACCCGTGGCCCACGCGCTCCGGCGGCCGGGGCGCGGGGCGGGCGACGGCACGGCGGCGGTGGCACCGGGGCCGGTCGACGTGCGGCTCCTGACCATGACCCCGAGACTGGACGGGCTCCGGGAGGACCTACCCCCCAATCGAGCCCGGCGAGCGGTCGAGCTCGTCGCCTACCTGGCCCTCCATCAGCCGGACGTGATCACCGGGGACCGGCTCCGCACGCGCGTGCTCGGGTCGTCGGATGCCGACGCGGCGTCCAAGACGCTGTTCAACACGGCCCATGCCGCTCGGCGGGCGATGGGTGTCGACCAACTCGGCGCTCCCCTGTTCCCCGCCGGCACCCGCAACGGCCTGTACCAGGTCTCGCCCCAGGTGACGGTCGACGTCCACCGGGCGATCACACACGCCGAGGCGGGCAAGGCGCAGACCGATCCCGATCTGGCCATCGCCCACTACCGCGCCGCGCTCCAGCTGGTCGAGGGCGAGCCGCTGGCCAACGCGCTGTCGGGCTACACGTGGTGGGAGGCCGAGGGCCACGGGGGGCGCATCGCCGCGGTCCTGGTGGACGCCGCCTGCTCCATGGCGGCACTGGCGTCCGGCGCGGGGCATCTCGACCTCGCCCGGTGGGGACTCGAACGGGCGCGCCTGGTCGAGCCCTACAGCGAGGCGCTCTCCCGCGCCGCCATGCAGCTCGCGGCCGCAGAGGGGGACGCGGACCGGCTCCGCCTCGAATGGCGCGAGTGCCAGCGCCGCGTCGACGCTCTGGACCCCGGCAGCTCACCCTCGCCACGCACCGAGTCGCTCTACGGCGAGCTCAGCCGGAGAGTCCTCGTCGACGCGGGGAGCTCCGACCTGCGTCGCCCTCGCTACGCACCGGTCGCCGGCGACTGAACGACCGCCTGCGCACCGTAGGCGGTGACGACGTCCTCGAGGCGCGCCACCCGGCTGCCCTTGACGAGGAGCGCATCGCCGGGCCCCGCCGTCCCCAGCAGAGCGGCGGCGGCGGCGGCGTCGGCCACCTGGGCCGGACCGTAGAGACCGGTCCGGTAGCCGACGACCTCAATGCCGAGCCCGGCGGCAACTGCGGCAACGCGCCGGTGCTCCGCCTCGGTCTCGTCGCCGAGCTCGGCCATCAGGCCGAGGAGCGCCAGCCTCCTGCCCGCTCCCAACGCGGCGAGCGCGCGCAGCGCGGCCTCCGTCGAGGCCGGGTTCGCGTTGTAGCAGTCGACGATCATCACGGGACCGTTGGGCGGGTGCCGCACCTCCATGCGCAACGGGGAGCCCGTCACCTCGGAGAGCGCGTGCACCACACCGTCGATGGGGACACCGCACCACAGCGCCGCCGCGGCCGCCGCCAGCGCGTTCGGGACCTGCTGCACCCCGTGCAGCGCGAGCCGCACCTCCCCGCGACCCCACGGCGTGGTCAGCCGGAACCTCGGGCGGAGCTCGCCGTCGAGCACTACCTCCTCGGCCCGCACGTCTGCGTCGCCGTCGACGGCGTACCCGAGCACGGGACAGGGGCTCACCGACGCCATGCCGGCCACCCGGGGATCGTCGAGGTTCAAGACGGCCACGCCGGAGGCAGGGAGCGCCCTCACGAGCTCGCTCTTCGCCCGGGCCACGCCGTCGAGGTCGCCGAAGAACTCCACATGGGCCATGGCCACGCTGGTCACGATGCCGACGTCGGGCCGGGCCACCCGGGCGAGACGCTCGACATGGCCGACGCCGCGGGCACCCATCTCGAGCACGACCCAGCGCGCGTCGTCCGGCGCGTTCAGCAGCGTGAGCGGGAGCCCGAGCTCGTTGTTGAAGGAACGCTCGCTGGCCGCCGCCGGGTACGCCGTGACGAGACAGCCGTACAGGAGGTCCTTGGTGGTGGTCTTGCCCACCGAGCCGGTGATCCCGACCACGCCGCCGATACGGGCGCGCGCCGGCGCGCAGAGGTGCATGAGCGCGGCGGCGGTGTCGGGAACGACCACGGCGGTCCCGCCCACGGGTTGGCGCATCGTCAGGTAGGCCGCCGCACCGGCCTCGAGGGCGGCGCCGATGAAGTCGTGGCCGTCGCGCTCGGCGACGATCGGGACGTAGAGCTGGCCTGGCCGCACCGTCCTGGAGTCGATGCCGGCCCCGTCGACGATGACATCGGGCCCGACCAGCTCCCCACCGAGTTGGCCGGCGAGCTCAGATGTGGAGAATCGCACGCATCGCCCTCGTGGCCGATTGTACAGCCTCGATTTGTATAGCCTCGGTCGATGCCAGATCCGGGAGCGTTGGCCGTGGTCTACGGGGGGCCTTCGGCCGAGCACGAGATCTCGTGCGTCTCGGCCCGCCGGATCGTCAGGACCGCGCTCGAATCCGGGTTCGTGGTCAAGGCGATCGGGCTCACCCACGACAAGCGGTGGGTCGACGCCACCCGGGTCCTGTCCGACATCGACGAGGTCGACGCCCTCGCCTCCCCCGACGACCTGCTCCACCACGACAAGGGGGTCGAGCTGGGACACCTCGACGAGGGGCTGCCGCCCGACGCCGTGGTGTTCCCCGCGCTGCACGGGCCGTTCGGCGAGGACGGCGTGATCCAGGGGCACCTCGAGGCGATCAACGTCCCCTACGTCGGCGCCGGAGTGCTCTCGTCGGCCGTCTGCATGGACAAGGGCATCTCCAAGTCCGTCCTGCACGACAACCGGCTGCCCGTAGCGGCGTGGCGGCTCGTGTCCCGGTCCGCCTGGTCGCCCGAGATCCTGGAGGAGGCGCTCGGCGCGCTCGGCCTGCCGGTGTTCGTGAAGCCGGCCAATCTGGGATCGTCCATCGGCGTGGCCAAGGTGTCCGACGCCGCCGCGCTGGGTGATGCGGTGCTGACCGCCTTCGAGTTCGACGATCACGTGATCCTCGAGGAGTTCATCCGCGGCCGCGAGCTCGAGCTGGCGCTGATGGGCAACGAGGACGTGCGCGTGACGAAGGCCGGCGAGATCATCGCCAGCCGCGAATTCTACGACTACGACGACAAGTACGTGCTCGGCGCCGCCGAGACCATCGCGCCCACCGACCTCACGGACGCGCAGCTGGCCCATGCCCGGCGCGTGGCGTCCGACGCCTACCGGGCCCTCCGGGTCGAGGGCCTGGCCCGCGTCGACCTCTTCCTCGCGGAGGACGACGAGATCGTGGTCAACGAGGTGAACACCATGCCCGGCTTCACCCCCATCTCCATGTTCCCCATGCTGTGGGAGGCCGAAGGCCTGCCGTTCAGGGCCGTCGTGGAGGAGCTGGTCACCCTGGCCCGGGCCCGGCACGCCCGCCGGCGCCTGCTGCGCACGCACCGGGCACCCTGAGGCTCAGCGACCGGGCCGGCGACGTGGCCGGGCGGCGCGGCGCGCCGCCTCCCGTTCCCGGATGCCGGGGAGGACCCGCAGCACGTAGAAGGCGCTGAGCGCGCCGACGGCGAGGATGATGATGAGCGGTGCCGGGTTGAACCTGGTCTGCACCGTCACCGACGCGGTGACCGCCAGCAGCCCGAAGAGGGCGACCCCGATCGGGCCGAGGACGGCGAGGCCGCGGACGCGGAAGGGGCGCGTGGTGTCGGGCTGGCGCCTCCGCAGCCGGAGCGCGCAGAAGCCCGCCACGCCGTAGATCATCGCCTCGAGGGCCGCACCGGTGGCGACGAGCACCTGCCAGGCGTGGGTCAGCGCGACGAGCAGGGCCACCACGGCCGAGACGACGCCGAGGGTCACCACCGGCACCCACGGCACGGCGCGGTCGTTGAGGTGGGCGAGCTGGCGGGGCAGCGACCCCTCGCGCGCCGTGCCGTAGATGAACCGTGACGCGGTGATGAAGCCGCCGTTGAACGTGTTGAGCGCCGTCACCGCGGTGACGCCGGCCATCACCCACAGGCCGGAGTGCCCGATGGCCGCGATGCCGAGGTAGAGCTGGGGGTAGGCCGAGGTCAGCTCGTTGTGGGTGAGGGTGTGGCTCATGGCGACCGTGGCCACCGAGCACACCACGCACAGGATGCCGACGGCGATGAGCATGCCGCGGTTGATCGACTCGGGCCGGCGGACCTCCTCGGCGCTCGTGGTGACCCATTCGAACGCGCTGTAGAGGAAGACGCCGAGCGCCACGGCCTCGAAGAGGTCGCCCGGGCTGTGCCCGTGCAGTGGCTGGAAGGGAGTGTGCAACCCGTGGCCGCTGTGCACCAGCGCCAGCACACCGATGACGAGCGTGGCCAGGACGACGACGGAGGTGGCGACGTCCTGGAGCAGGCCGGCCACGCTGATGCCGCGCAGGTTGGTGACCACGGCGACCGCCAGGAGGCCGACGATCCACAGGGAGGCGACCCAGCCGGGCTCACCGAAGGCGTGCGCCAGCGCGCTGCCGACGATGAAGGCATCGGACGCGATCACCAGGACGATCGTGGTCATGTAGGTGAAGGTGATCACCAGCGCGGCACGGTCGTCCATGGACCGCTTCATGTAGAGGCGGATGGCCGCCGCGGTCGGGAACATCCCGTTGAGCTCGCCGAAGAAGCCGTAGGCCACGAGTGCGAGGACTCCGGCGACGACGATGGGGATGTAGGCGGAGTCGCCGGACACGTACGCCACCAACCCCGCGGCGGCCAGGTACTCCAGGGCGGCGAAGGCCAGTCCGGTCGAGGTCGTGACCACGGTCCGCAGGCCGAGGGCGCGGCGCAGCGTGGCGCGGGACGCGAGGCTGGCGTCGGTCATGGCGCGCTGGTCGCGATCAGATGTCGAGGAAGGCCACCATGGAGATGGCGTCGATCCGCATGACGTCCTGCTGCGAGCCCGCCAGCGTGATCTCGCCGGACATGTACTTCTCCGACGGGTTCAGGTCGCCCCAGTACATGTCGCAGAAGTCCTCGCTGGTGCCGGTCACCACCACGTCGGGCTGCCCCTCGTGGCCCACCGCGAGCTCGGACAACTGTTGGCCCTCCACGCGCATGGTGTAGCCCTGCCCGGTGTCCGTCGTGGTGAAGTGGATGACGCGGTCCCAGCCCTTCAGCATCTTGGTCAGGCGTGGGTTCGCATTGCTGCGGGCGCGCCATTCGGTGTAGGCCTCGAGCAGCTCCTCAGTCGAGGCCACCGGGCTCTCCCTTCAGGGCGCGCAGGACCTCGTCGGCGGCGCGGCGGCCCGACGAGAGCGCGCCGTCGAGGTAGCCGCACCACTCCGTCGCCGTCTCCGTCCCGGCCCAGTGGAGCGGCCCCACGGGCTCGCGCAGTGCGGGGCCGAGAGCGGTCAGGGCCCCGGGGGAGCTGACGGCGACCGGGCCGCCCCGCGTGAAGGGCTCGGCCAGCCAGTGCTGCTCGACGACCTCGACCGGCGTGCGTGCCCGGGGGCCGAAGGCCCGCTCGAGGTCGGCCAGCACGAGCTCGCGGCGCACCTCGGCCCCGGCGCCCTCCAGGCGGCGGCACTCGTCGCCGGCGATGAAGCCGACGATCTCGCCGTGGGAGCCGTCCTCTGGCGAGTTGTCGAACGTGGCCGACATGGCGGCGCCGGGAGCGACGATCTGGCCGTTGAGCCCGTCCTCGCGCCAGAAGGGGGCGTCGTAGTTCACGTGGACCTTGGTGACCGCGCCCATCGGCATGCGCTGGCAGAGCTGGTCGCGGCGCCCGGGGAGCGCCGGCGTGTAGGCGAGGCGCCCGCACAGGCCCGGCGCCATGGCGAAGATGGCGCGCCGGGCCCGCACGCGCAGCGGGCGGTGCGCAGACGACGGGTCGGCCGGGTCGGCCCCGGGGTCGACGAGGCGGCCCCCGACCAGCACGCCGTCGGGGCCGTGGGCCACCGACTCGGCCGGGGCGCCGAGGATCACCCGGTCCCCGAGCTCGTCCGCCATGCCCTGCGCCAGCTGCTGGGAGCCACCGGCGAAACGGCGCTCCTGCGCGCCGCCGGTGCTGCGGGCGAGGTTGGTCAGCCCGCCGCCGGCGTGGAGGTAGAAGAGCGCGAACAGGAGGGAGAGCTCGCCCGACCCGGTGCCGAAGACGGCCTTGACGGCGACCTCCAGGATGGCGCGGGCCGAGGCCGAGCCGAGGTGGGCGTCGAACCAGGTGGCGAGCGTCTGGGCGTCCAGCGCCGCGGCATCGGGCGCCTCCCAGGGGGCGTCGAGCGGGACCTCGAAGGCGGCCAGGTCGAGGTCGAGCATGGCGGCGATGCCGTCGGCGGCGCCGTGCGGGTCCGAGGTGGGGATCAGCCCGACGTAGAGCTCACGCCTCCCGTCACGCAGCTCCACCCCCTGGCCGGTGGTGTAGGTCGGGAACGTGCCGACGCCGAGCTCGGCCGCCAGCGCGGCGAGGTGGTCCTGGGTGGGGCCGATCCACTGACCCCCCCGGTCGATGGTGAACCCGGCCGGGGTGACGTCGGTGAACGAGCGCCCGCCGACGCGGTGGCGGGCATCGAGCACGAGGACGTCCACGGCGGAGCGGGCCAGGTCACGGGCGGCGGCCAGGCCCGAATAGCCGGCGCCGACGACCACCACCTCGCACTCCCGTTCCAGCTCGGCCATGACCCGCTCCTCCTCCGTGCGGTCCCACCGCTCCCGATGGGCCACGATAGGCGCAGGTCCCCCGGGTGCTGCGAGCACCCGTTCTGTACCGTGCGGAGTGTGGTCATGACGTTCGAGGGCTTGGAGAGCGACACCTGGGAGGAACTCCCCGGCGCCAATCGCCTCACCATGTCCCAGCGTGAGGCGATCGAGTCCGACGATCCCCTGCTGTGCGTCGTGGCCGGGGCCGGGGCCGGCAAGACCAGGGTCCTCACGCTGCGGGTGGCGCGACGCGTGCGCGAGGGCTCCATAGAGGCCGACCGCACGCTGGTGACCACGTTCAGCCGCAAGGCGGCGGACGAGTTGCGCACCCGACTGTGGTCGCTGGGCGTCTCGGGGGTCAAGGCCGGCACGTTCCACCGCACGGCGCTCGGCCTGCTGCGCGAGCACCGGGAGCTCCGCGGGCGGCCGCCGCCCCAGCTCCTGCCCGACCGCCGGCGACTGCTGGCCGACGTCACGACCGGCGACCCGCGCCGCACCCGCGCCCTCGACGGAGAGATCGGTTGGGCCAAGGCACGGCTCGTCGCCCCGGACCGCTACGAGGCCGAGGCGCGACGGCACCGACGTCGACCGGGCATCAGCCCCGAGCAGGTGGCGGACGCGTACGCCCACTACGAGAGCGAGCGCACGCGGCGGCGGCTGCTCGACTTCGACGACCTGATCGTCGCCTGCGCCGACGCGCTGGCGGGCGACCGCGAGTTCGCCGACTCCATCCGCTGGCGCACCCGCCACCTCTTCGTCGACGAGATGCAGGACGTGAACCCCGCCCAGTTCCGTCTGCTCACGACGATGCTGGCCGACGAGCCCGACCTCTTCGTGGTGGGCGACCCCAACCAGTCCGTGTACGGGTTCAACGGCGCCGACCCCACCCTGCTCGACCGGCTCCCCGACATCCTGCGCGGCACCAAGGTCATCCGCCTCGACGAGAACCACCGCTGCACGCCCCAGGTCGTGGCGGTGGCGACCGCGGTGCTGCGCGAGGGCGGGGACGGGGATGCGGTGGTCGCGCCGCGCACGACGCGCATCGACGGGCCGGTGCCCAAGGTGGTGGGGCACGCCTCGGAGGACGACGAGGCGGCATGGGTGGCGGCACGGGCCAAGATGTCGCGGACACCGGGGCGGCCGTGGTCGAGCATCGCCGTGCTCACCCGCACGAACGCCCAGCTCGCCAAGGTGCAGGCGGCCATGGACGCGGCGCGGGTGCCGAGCACGATCGCCGGCGCCGACCTCGGCCCGGCATCCGACCTGCGCGCCGAGCACGGCCGGCGGGGCACCGGTCACGACCACGACGAGGAGTCGGGCCACCAGGAGCCCGTGGACCGGGACCGAGTGGTGCTGACGACCTTCCACCGGGCCAAGGGCCTGCAGTGGCCGACGGTCATCATCACGGGGCTGCATGCCGGCCTCATGCCCATCGCATCGGCCCAGACCCCGGCAGCCGTCGACGAGGAGCGTCGGCTCCTCTACGTCGCCCTGACGCGCTCCGAGGAAGAGCTGTGGTGCAGCTGGTCCGAGCGCGCCGGCGACGACCCGGGGCACGGCGTGGCGCGAGGGCCGAGCCCCTGGCTGGCGCCCATTGAGCTGGCGATCGCCGTGCTCGAGAAGGAGGCGGCGCCGACCACGGCGAAAGAGGTCTCGGCGCACGTGGCGGAGCTGCGGCGACGGCTGGCGGAGGGGGCCGATGTCGGGGCGGGAGGGGACGCGAGCGGCCAGTAAGGTCGGTCCGCCCGATCGATTCGAGGTGGGGATGGACCATCGCATGCCGGAGCTCCTGGAACAGCTGCGCAAGGCCGTGGGTGAGAGCCACGTCGTCTCTGGTGACGCGGTGGGCGACGACTACACGCACGACGAGGCGCTCACCAGCGTGCCCGTCACCCCCCTCGCGGTGGTCCTGCCGGGCTCGACGGACGAGGTGTCCGAGGTCCTCAAGGTGGCCAGCCAGCACGGGGTGCCCGTGGTGGCCCGGGGCAGCGGCACCGGGCTCTCGGGGGCGGCCGTCCCGGTGGCCGACGGGATCCTCCTGGCTTTCCTCCGCATGCGACGCATCCGCGAGATCGACACCGAGAACCAGGTGGCGGTGGTGGAGCCGGGCGGCACCCTCGAGCAGCTCAACGCCGAGCTGGCACCGCTCGACCTGATCTACCCGGTCTCCCCGGGCGAGCCGAGCGCGTCACTGGGCGGGAACGTGGCCACCAACGCCGGCGGCATGCGCGCCGTCCGCTACGGGGTGACCCGCCACCATGTCCTGGGCCTGGAGGTCGTGCTGGCCGACGGCCGGGTCCTGCGGACCGGCGGGAAGTTCGTGAAGTGCTCGACCGGCTACGACCTGACCCAGCTTCTGATCGGGTCGGAGGGCACGCTGGCCGTCACGACCGAGGTGACGGTGAAGGTCCAGCCCCGGTTCAGCGTGTCGTCCACCGTGCTCGCGCCCTTCGGCACCCTGGCGGAGATCGCGCACGCCGTGCCCCACATCGTGCGCAGCGGCATCGACCCGTCCATCCTGGAGTACCTCGACGTCGTGGTGATGGGGAGCATCACCCAGGCGTCCGGGCTCGAACTGGGCATCCCCGAGGAGGTGAAGGCGGGCACCCTGGCCTACCTCATCGTCGTCCTGGAGGGCATGGACGCCGACCGGGTCGATGAGGACGTCGAGCGCCTCGGCACCCTGCTCGACGAGCTCGGGGCGCGCGACGTCTACGTCCTGCCGGCGGCCTCGGGCGCGCAGCTCGTCGTCGCCCGGGAGCGGGCGTTCTACGCCGGCAAGGCGGCCGGCTGCGACGACCTCGTCGACGCCGTGATCCCGCGGGCCGCCATCCCCGACTACCTCGCCCAGGTCGCCGTGCTGGCGGAGGAGCACGGGGCCTTCGTGACGGGCTGCGGTCACATCGGCGACGGGAACGTCCACGTGACGGTCTTCCAGCCCGACGACGAGCGACGACACGCATTCATGCGGGCCGGTTTCGAGCTGGCGCTGGCCGCCGGCGGTGCCATCTCGGGCGAGCACGGCGTCGGGACCGCGAAGTTGCCCTACTTCCTGGAGATGCAGGACCCGGTGTCGCTGGAGCTCATGCGCTCCATCAAGCAGGCGTTCGACCCCGCTGGCATCCTCGGGCCGGACCGGTTGCTCGGCACGGTCCACGCCGGACCGACACGGGCGGGGGCGACGTCGTGAACGGCGCCCGCGCGCTCCTCTCGACGCTGGTCGACGCCGGCGTCGACGTGTGCTTCGCCAACCCGGGGACCTCCGAGATGCACTTCGTCGCCGCACTCGACGACGTGCCGGCGATGCGTGGCGTCCTCTGCCTCTTCGAGGGCGTCGCCACCGGCGCCGCCGACGGCTACGGGCGGGTGGCGGGGCACCCGGCGGCCACGCTCCTCCACCTCGGGCCGGGACTCGGCAACGGGTTGGCCAACCTGCACAACGCGCGGCGGGCCCGCACACCCGTCGTCAACATCGTCGGCGACCACGCCACGTACCACGGCCGCTACGACGCACCGCTCCAGTCCGACATCGCGTCCATCGCCGGCGCCGTCTCGGGCTGGTACCGCTCGACCACCCGGGCCGACGACGTGGCCGCGGACGCCGCGGCGTGCGTCGCCGCCGCGCTGGGGCCGCCCGGCTGCGTCGCCACCCTGGTCCTGCCGGCGGACTCGTCGTGGTCCGAGTCCGCCACCGGCCCGTGCCCCCCACGGCCACGCGGCCGCCCGTCCGTGGTGCCGGCCGACACGGTCGACGAGGTGGCCAAGGCCCTGCGCTCGGGCGAGCGGGCGGCGTTGCTGATGGGTGGCAGCTCGCTCCGGGCCGACGGGCTGCACGCCGCCAGCAGGGTCGCCGGGGCGACCGGCGCCGCGCTGCTGGGCGAGACCTTCCCGGCCAACCTGGAACGCGGGGCGGGCATCCCCGCCGTGGAGCGGTTGGCCTACCTGGCCGAGATGGCCCAGGCCCAGCTCGACGGCGTGCGCCACCTGGTCCTGGTGGACGCCAAGTCCCCGGTGTCCTTCTTCGCCTACCCGGACAAGGCGAGCGACCTGGTCCCGGCGGGCTGCACCGTGCACACGCTGGCTCGTCCCGGCGAGGACGCGGCCGGCGCCCTGGAGACTCTGGCCGAGGCGGTGGGCGCTCCGGCGGACGGGGGCAGCCCGGCACCATCGGAACGGCCGAGGCGCCCCTCAGGCCCCCTCTCGGCAGAATCCCTGGCGGCTGCCGTCGGGGCCACCCTGCCCGAGGGCGCGATCGTCGTCGACGAGGGCAACACGTCGGGCCTGTTCGTCCCCGGCGCCACCGCGGGTGCCCCCCGGCACGACTGGCTCACGCTCACCGGTGGCGCCATCGGCATCGGGCTCCCCATGTCCACCGGGGCGGCGGTGGCGGCACCGGAGCGGCCGGTGCTCTGTCTGCAGGCGGACGGAAGTGCCATGTACACGCTGCAGGCCCTGTGGACCCACGCGCGCGAAGGGCTCAACGTGACGACGGTCGTGCTGTCCAACCGGAGCTACGCCATCCTCAACATGGAACTGCAGCGGGTCGGTGCCGACGCCGGTGGGCCGATGGCGCGGCGACTCCTCGACCTCACCGATCCCGAGCTCGACTTCTGCGACCTGGCCCGCGGCATGGGGGTGCCGGCGCGGAGGGTGGAGAACGCCGAGGACCTGGTGACCGCACTCGAGGAGGGGTTCGCCGAGCCCGGGCCGGCGCTCATTGAGGTCCCCCTGTAGGCCGACATGACGGCCTAAACTTCTTCGATTCACAACGGATGCACAACAGACGCAATCCGCCGACAACAAACAGAGCCATGAGCCTCCAATAGGTTCCAACGGCTCTATAGCGCCCACCCGAACTCCTGTCACCATCCAATTCGGAACGGCGATGTGGCCCATGAGGGACGCACCGATACGGACGACCAGCGGGAGGCGCAGATGCAGATGGAGATGGAGAACCCACTCCAGGATGCTCGCACCATTGATGCGGCGCTCGAGCGCCTACGCCGAGACCTCTTCGACACTCCTTCCGCACCCGGGCAGGTCGAGGGCCCCCGGCCCATCGACCACGCGGCGCTCGAGCGCGAGATAGAGCGGATGCGCAAGCGGTTGGCCATCTGGGAGATCTTCATGGGTTACATGCGCGGCGGCGCCCACAGCTGGCCCGATGTGCAGCGCTCACTGACCAAAGAGGACTTCGACAAGATCGTGGCGATCTGCGACGGCGTTCCGCTGCGCGACCTCCTCCTGGACATGCGGTAGGCGGCGCACACGGCTCACTGACCACGACGGGTGATGTCAGCGCCTGGCCCAGCGGCAGTGCCGCTCTTGGCGAAGGCCAGGCGTTGCCACCCGTACAGAGGCCCAGAAGGGCGCTTGTCCGAGCGGCTCTGCCGCTCTTGGCGACGGCCAAGCGCCCCGAATCGAGACGCGCCTCAGACACAGATCCGGTGAATGTGGCGCGTCAGGAGTCCGCGAAGTCCACCACTACGGGGGCGTGGTCGGACGGTTTCTGCCCCTTGCGGGCGTCGCGATCGCGGAAGGCCCCCGTGGCCCGCTGCACGAGGTCGTCGCTCACCAGCACGAGGTCGATGCGCATGCCGCGCCCTTGGTGGAAGTCCCCCGCCCGGTAGTCCCACCACGTGAACGTGCCGGAGTCGTTGAAGCGACGGAACACGTCGTCGAGCCCCCACCCCTCGACCTCCCGGAGGGCCGCACGTTCGGGATCGCTCACGTGCGTGGCACCGACGAACGCGGCAGGATCCCACACGTCGCCGTCCTCGGGGGCGACATTGAAGTCACCGCACACGGCGACCGACGAGCCCGGCGGGCACATCTCGTCGAGGGTGGTCCGCAAACGGGCCAACCACGCGAGCTTGACCGCGTAGAACTCGTTGTCGAGGGAGCGGCCATTGGGGACGTAGACGGAGAAGACGCGGGTCCCGGCGCACTCGGCGGAGACGATGCGACGGCCATGGTCGTCATCGGAGGTGCCGAAGCCCCGGTTGACGGCCTCGAGACCCACTTTGCTGATGATGGCGACGCCGTTCCAGCGGCCGTCGCCGTCGTGGGCGGACTCGTAGCCCAGCTCGGCGAACTGCTGCTCGGGGAACTTGTCGTCGGCCTGCTTGGTCTCCTGCATGCACAGCACGTCGGGCTGGTGCATCTCGATCCACTCCGTCACCCGCGGCATCCGGGCCGTGAGCGAATTCACGTTCCAGGTGGCCAGGCGCATCAGCCCGCTCCCCCGTCGACGATCACGAAGAGCAGGTCGGCCTCACAAGCGGTCTTCCCACCCACCGACGCCACCCCGTGACCCTTCCCGGCCCGCGCCGACAGGCGGTCCATGGCCACCTCGAGCTCGAGGGTCTCGCCAGGGACGACCTGCCGGCGGAAGCGCGCCCGCTCGATCCCGCCGAAGAGGGGCAGCTTGCCCTCGTAGCGCGGGTCGAGGAGCACCGCGATGCCGCCCAGCTGCGCCAGCGACTCCACCATCAGGACGCCCGGCAGGGTGGGTCTTCCGGGGAAGTGCCCGGCAAAGAAAGGCTCGTCGCCGGACAGCTCCCAGTGCCCCCGCGCCGAGACCCCGGGCTCCACCGCGGTCACCTCGCTCACGAAGAGGAACGGAGGCCGATGCGGCAGGACGTCGGCCGGCCGCGGCAGCGCGCTCAACGTCGGGCGCCGAGTGTCATCGGGGCGACGCCTTGGCGGCCTTCTTGGCCGGCGCCTTGGTGGCCTTCTTGGCCGGCGCCTTGGCGGCCTTCTTGGGCGGCGTCTTGCTCGCCTTGGCCGCCTTCTTGGCCGGCGCCTTCTTGGCGGGCGTAGCGGCCTTCTTGGCCGCCACCTTCTTGGTCGGCGCGCCGGCCTTCTTGGCCGCCGTCTTCTTGGTCGGTCTCTGAGCCACCTTCTTCGCCGGCGCCGTTTTGGTCGCCGAAGCGGACTTCTCCCGGGCGGACGCCTTCTTGGCGGTCGACCTCTTCTCCGGTGCGGCCGGCGGCAGCGCCAGCTCGGCGACGCGACGGGGCGGGTCGAGTCCGGCCAGCACGAACGGACGCACCTCGCCCTTCTTGAGGACCTGGCGGGCCTTGGTCGGAGGCGGTGTCCCCATGGCGGTCAGCGGGATGTAGCAGTGCAGCACCCCACCCCCGGGGAGCGACACGTCGACCATGGCGCCGTGCGAGGTGAACGAGACCACCTCGCCGTCCACCGTGTTGCCGACCGCGAAGGCGGCGACGAAATGGATGAACGCCAAGGGCTCGTTGACGGCCGGCGGCGGGGTGGCCTGCTTCTTCGGGCGCCCCCCATCCTGGGCGGACGCCCCCTCGACCCTGCCGTCCCTCCTGCCGTCCCCGCGCTTGCCGGCGGGGGCCTCCCGCTTGGCCTTGGCACTCCTCTGCGGCGCCGCCTTCTTGGCCGTCGTGTGCTTCTTCGCGGCATCCCTCGCCTTCTGGGGCTTCGGCGGGTGCAGTGCCTCCTCCACGGCTTCCTCGACGGCACTCGAGAAGACCGGGTCGAGCTTGGCCCGGGCCGGAGGAGGCGTCGCCGGCGTGATCGGCCACGAGGTGTCGACCGGGGGCGCCGCCTCGGTCGCCTTCCTGGCCTTGGACGACCGCTTGGCGGCCTTCTTGGCGGCGCGGGCCAGCTCGGCCGCCTTGGCCGGAGCGGACTCCGGGTCCTTCTTGGACTTCGCCTCGGCCGTGGCGGCCCGGCTCTTGGGTCCTCGGATCGGCAGCCGGGGCGTGAAGATCCACCCCACCCCGGGCACCGGCTTGCCGCCGATCAGGCGCGAGTCGTGGAAGAGCCAGGGGTGTTCGCCGTGGAACTCCTGGAAAGAGTCATTGGACAGCACGACGGCACTGGTCCGCTCGGCAATCCGCAGCACGAAGGCGTCCCCACGGCCGATGGCGCCGGCGGGCGGAGAGATGATCTCCCCGTTGAGCATCGCCTGGCGCACCTCTTCGCGTTCGGCGTCCGAGACGCGATGCTCGAAGGTGGCGTCGACGACCACGATGATGCTCGCGCCCGGGTCCTCCGCGGCGTACGCGCGCACGGCCTCGTCGAGCTGCTTCAGGCTGGGGAGGGTTCGCCCTTCGGTGGCCAGGTTGGACCCGTCCACCACGACGTGGTGCTCAGCCAATGGCACGTCGCAAGAGATCGGCCTGCTCCAACTGGTGCAGGGCGGCGCTCCCGATGGCGGGGCTGGCGGACTCGGTGCGGCTCACGTGGCGCAGCCGCAGGCGGTCGGGCAGGCAGGCGTGGAGACGGCCGTGCACGAACGACCAGGCGCCCATGTTCTCCGGCTCCTCCTGGAGCCACACCACCTCGGTCGCCTGGCCGTACCGCTCGAAGACCTCCGTGAGGAGGTCCACCGGCCACGGGTAGATCTGCTCCACCCAGACCAGGGCGATCCCGGCCGCCTCCTCGGGCGTCAGCTCCGACCGGCGCTGCTCGGCCTCGTGGCCGACCTTGCCGCTGCACAGCACGATCCGACGGACCGTCGAGGGATCCTCAATCGTGTCGTCGTCGATCACGTGGCGGAAGGAGCCCGACTCGAGGTCGGCGAAGCTCGAGCGCGACGCGTGGGCCCGCAGCATCGACTTCGGCGTGACCACGATCAGGGGCCGCTGTGGGCTCGACAAGGCCTGGGAGCGGAGCAGATGGAAGTACTGCGCCGAGGTGGACGGGATGGTGACCCTCATGTTGCCGCGGGCGCTCAGTGAGAGGAAGCGCTCGAAGCGGGACGACGAGTGCTCGGGGCCCTGGCCCTCGAAGCCGTGCGGCAGCAGCATGACGAGCCCGGCGAACTGGCCCCACTTGTTCTCGGCGGCGACGAGGAAGTTGTCGATGATGATCTGGGCGCCGTTGGCGAAGTCACCGAACTGCGCCTCCCAGGCGACCAGCGCCTCGGGCGCCTCCACCGAGTAGCCGTACTCGAAGCCGACGGCCGCGTACTCCGAGAGCAACGAGTCGCGTACGGTGAAGTTGCCCATCTCCCCCGTTGGCTCGAGCTGCTCGGCGCCGATGCGCCGCAGGCCATCGCGGATGTGGGCCAGCGGGACGTACTCCTCGCCGTTGGCGTAGTCGACCAGCACCGAGTGGCGGTGGCTGAACGTGCCGCGGCGGGTGTCCTGGCCCGTGAGGCGGACGTTGACACCCTGGTACATGAGCGAGCCGATGGCGAGCGCCTCCGCCAGTGCCCAGTCGACGTGTCCGCCCGCGACGAGCTCGTCGCGCTGGGCGAACTGGCGCTCGAGCTTCGGGTGCACGGTGAACCCTTCGGGCACCGAGCGCACGACCGAGGACAGGGCCCGCAGCACGTCGGGCGCGACGCCCGTCTCGCCCGACGGCAGGTCCTCCGGGCCGGTGTCGGGCGACGGCAGCTCGGTCGGGGCGAGCGAGGGCTCCTGGCGCACCTCGTCGAGCACGACCTGGAGCTTGGCGTTGAAGTCGTCGAGCGCGGACTCGGCCTCCTCGAGGGTGATGTCGCCCCGGCGGACCAGCGTCTCGGTGTAGAGCTTGCGGACGGAGCGCTTGGCGTCGATCCGCTGGTACATCAGCGGCTGGGTGTAGCTCGGGTCGTCGCCCTCGTTGTGCCCGTGCTTGCGGTAGCAGACCAGGTCGATGACGACGTCCTTGTGGAAGGTCTGGCGGAACGAGAAGGCGAGGCGGGCCGCCCGCACGCACGCCTCGGGGTCGTCGCCGTTGACGTGGAAGATGGGCGCCTGGACCATCTTCGCCACGTCGGTCGGGTACACCGAGGTGCGGGCGGACGCCGGCGCGGTGGTGAAGCCGAGCTGGTTGTTGATGACGACGTGCACCGTGCCGCCGGTTCGGTACCCCGAGAGGCCCGAGAGGTTGAGGGTCTCGGCCACGACGCCCTGGCCGGCGAACGCCGCGTCGCCATGGACCAGCACCGACATGCAGGGGAACCCGAACGTGCCCTCCGCCGCCCCGGCCGGCGTGCCGTCGGTCGGCGGCGACAACCGGTCCTGCTTGGCCCGCGTCATGCCCTCGACCACGGGGTCCACCGCCTCGAGGTGCGACGGGTTCGAGGCCAGCGTGATCGGGAGCTCCTCGCCGGCGCTGGCGTGGAACACACCACGGGCGCCTTTGTGGTACTTCACGTCCCCGGACCCCTGGACCGACTCGGGGTCGAGGTTGCCCTCGAACTCCTCGAAGATGTCCTTGTAGGACTTGCCGACGATGTTGGCCAGCACGTTCAGGCGGCCCCGGTGGGCCATCCCCATCACGACTTCGGCCACGCCGGAGCCCGCAGCGGCGTCGAGCAGCGCGTCGAGCAGCACGATGGTCGACTCCGCACCCTCCAGCCCGAACCGCTTCTGGCCCACGTAGCGGGTGTGGAGGAAGCGCTCGAAGACCTCGGCCGCGTTGAGCCGGTCCAGGATGTGGCGCTGCTCTTCGAGGTTGAGCGTGACGGGGTGGCCCTCCACATGCTGCTGAATCCAGCGCTTCTGCTCGGGATCCTGGATGTGCATGTACTCGATGCCCAGCGTCCGGCAGTAGGCGTCGCGCAGCACGTGGAGGATCTCGTCGAGGGTGGCCGTCTCGCGGCCAGCCAGGCCGTCGGCGACGAACTGGCGCGGCAGGTCCCAGATGGTCAGGCCGTAGGTGAGCGGGTCGAGCTCGGGGTGGATGTGCGGGGGCTCCGCATCGAGCGGGTCCAGGTGCGCGATCAGGTGCCCGCGCACCCGGTACATGTTGATGAGCGCCTGCACCCGGACCTGCTTGAGGAGCCGCTGGTGCTCGCCTTCTCCGGTGCCGAGGCCGGCGTTGTTGTCCGGCTGCCAGCGGACCGGCTCGTAGGGCACGCCCATCGACTCGAAGAGGGCGTCGTAGAAGCCGTCGGCACCGGTCAGGAGCGCCGCCACCCGGGCCAGGAAGAGCCCGGACTCGGCGCCCTGGATGATGCGGTGGTCGTAGGTGGAGGTGAGGGTCACGACCTTGCCCAGGCCGAGCTGCGCCAGCACCCGCGGGTCGGCCGCCTCGTAGCCGGCCGGGTAGCCGAGCGATCCGACGCCGATGATGGCGCCCTGCCCGGGCATGAGGCGCGGCACCGACTGGACGGTGCCGAGCGTTCCCGGGTTGGTCAGCGACACCGTCGTCCCGGCGAAGTCGTCGGGGGCGATCTTGTTCGTGTGGATCTTGCGGATGAGGTCCTCGTAGGCCAGGACGAAGGAGCGGAAGTCGAGTGTGTCGGCGTCCTTGATGCACGGCACGAGCAGGGTGCGGCTGCCGTCGCTCTTCTGCTGGTCGACGGCCAGCCCGAGGCCGACGTGCTTGTGGTGGATGACACCTGGCTTCCCGGTGCCGTCGGCGTCTTCGACGAACGCCGAGTTCAGGGCGGGCACGTCGCTGAGGGCACGCACCACGGCGTAGCCGATGAGGTGGGTGAAGCTGACCTTGGCCCCGGTCGTCCGCGCCAGCTGGTTGTTGAGCACCAGGCGGTTGACCTCGAGCAGGCGGGCCGGCACCGAGCGGACGCTCGTCGCGGTGGGCACGCCCAGGCTGGCCTCCATGTTGGCCACGATGCGCGACGCGGCGCCCCGCAGGACGGTGGCCTGCTCCTCGGGCGCCTCGGCGGCCGGAGCCGCGGCCGGTGCCGCCGGGGCGGCACCCTGGGCCTGTCCGGGCGCCGGCACGGCGGGCTGCGGTGCCGGGACCGGGGCGGGTCGGTAGTCGGCGAAGAACTCCCGCCAGCTGTCGCTGACCGAGGACGGGTCGGCCAGGAAACGGTCGTACATGTCGTCGACCAACCAGGCATTGGGCCCGAACGAGCCTCCCGCTCCACCGAACTGCGTCATGGTTCAACCCTACCGGCGGCGGTCGGCCCCGGGGGTCAGGTTGGTAGCGTCTTTCCTGCCCATGAGCTATCCGGCCGCCCTCCACCTGACCGCGCGGCGGGCGGCGGCACCGGGCGCCGCCACCGTGGTCTTCGTCCACGGGTCCCTCGACCGGGGGGACAGCTTCCGCATGGTGATGCGGCGGCTGCCCGAGCTCGCCACGATCGCCTACGACCGCCGGGGATACCAGGGCTCACGGGGCGGCGGGGTGGTGGACCTCGGAGGCCACGTGCAGGATCTCCTCCTCGTCGCGGAAGAGGCGCGCTCCGAGGGGGTCGGCCCCGTGGTCGCCGTGGGCCACAGCCTCGGAGGCGTGGTCGTCGTGGGCGCCGCGCTGGCCGAGCCGGGGGCCTTCGACGCCGTCGGGGCGTACGAGCCGCCCATGCCGTGGCTGGGCTTCCGCCGCGACCGGGCCCGCGAGGCGCGCGCCTGGCCCGCCGTGGCTGAGGACCCCGGCGAGGAGGCCGAGCGCTTCTTCTCCCGGATGGTGAGCCCGGCGGCCTGGTCCCGCCTCAACGAGGCGGCCCAGGCGGATCGCCGCGCGGACGGTCCGGCGCTGGTCGCCGACCTGCGCAGCGTGCGTGGGGAGAGCCCGCCCTTCGACGTCGAGGCGCTGGGCGTGCCCTCCGTGTTCGGCATGGGCGGGCCGTCGACTCAGCCGCATCACCGGGCCACCGTGCAGTGGCTGGGTGCACACGTCCCCGGGGCGGACGTCTACGAGATCACGGGCGCCCAGCACGGCGCGCACCTGTCGCACCCGGACCACTTCGCCGCGCTGACCCGCCGCGTGGTGGAACGGGCCGGAGGCCCGGCGCGCCGCTAAGCCGAGGAGCCGCTACGCCGAGGAGAACGGCAGCCCGCCGTCCCCCACCGGCGAGGACGCGGAGGAGGGGTGCTTGAGGCGCCGCGACAGCATCTCCTCGTATTCGACCCCCTTGCCTTCGCTCTTCATCCCGGTGACGAGCGGGGAGTTCGAGAGGAACACGGCGCCTATGAACATGACCAGCAGCGAGACGGCCTCGAGCGGGCCGTAGGGCCCAGAGGTCCGCAGGCTGTCGCCGTAGAGAGCGATGCCCAGGCAGATGCTGACGAGGGGGTCGACCAGCACGAGGGTCGACTGCGAGGCGGCCAGAGGCCCGGCGTGGAACGCGTTCTGGGTCAGGAAGAGGCCCATCAGGCCGAATGCGATGACCCCGTAGGTCTGCCAGTGCTCGAACAGGGTCAGCCAGTTGTTGGCCGCGAAGTCGCTGACGACCTTGATGAGGGCGGCGGTGAAGGCGAAGGCGATGGCGGCGGCGGTGCCGAACATGGCGGCCTTCCACCAGCGGGGACCCCAGCGGGTGGCCACGACGGTGACGACGATGAAGAAGGTGGCGCTGCCTCCGACGACGATCCAACCCAGGTTGGTCGGCGTCTGGTCCCCGCCACCCGGAGCGGCGAAGTAGAGGAACCCGGAGAGCCCGAAGGCGATGGCCGAGGCCCCGATCCACTCCCGGGCCGAGATGGAGAAGCGGAAGTACGTCCCGAGGATGGCCACGAGGAACAGCAGCTCCATGGTCAGGATGGGCTGCACGACCGAGAGGCGACCGATGTGCAGCGCGAAGGACTGCAACAGGAAGGAGCAGATCATGAACCCGAAGCCGAGAAGCCAGACGCCGCGACGGACGGCGTGGGCCATCAGGCTCAGCCGCATCGTCGACTCTTCGGGAGCGTCCTCTACCCCCATGCGCTGGAACACACTGGTCAGCGCATTGGAGAGTGCAGCTGCGACCGCGAGCACGTAGACCATCGCTTTACCCTGAATCTAGCGGCCGGCTGTCACGGATCACGCAGTCGGCTCCCAGCCGGATCCCAGGTTCGCCAACCTGCGCCCGACCCCCGCCTCCACGCAGGATTCCTGTGTGAGGGACCGCTGGGCACCGGATCGGGTCTCTCCCCGGCGCGTTCCTGCAGAAATTCCCGAGGTGTTGACCAAAAAGAATGTGGCAATTGGGTTACGTTTACGGGCAATCTTCCGACATCGAGGTGGAGGAAGGGCGGGGTCAGTGGCCGTCACCGGGGCGGTCGACGAACAAGGGAGTGCCATGGGAATCAAGGGGTTATTGAAGCGGTCGGCTGTCGCCGCCCTGGCAGCGGGGGCTCTGAGCCTGTCCGTCGTGGCCATCACGCCGTCCGCCAGCGGGGCGTCGACGAAGGCGTCCTCGTCCTCGGGCGGGACCGCCACCATGGCGCTCGACGAGAACCTGGCCGGGTTCAACATCAACACCTCGGCCGCCTCGGAATTCGTCCTGCAGGAGATCATGAACATGGTGTGGCCCCAGGCCTTCATCGTGAACAACAAGCTCCAGCCGGTCATGAACAACCAGCTCCTCGAGAGCGCCACGCAGACCAGCGACAGCCCCCAGACCGTCGTCTACACGCTCAACCCCAAGGCCGTGTGGTCCGACGGGACGCCGATCACCGCCGACGACTTCATCTACAACTGGCAGGCCCAGAGCGGCAACACCGCCTACACCGACGTCGGTGGGAAGCCCTATGACGACGCCAGCACCTCCGGCTACAACCAGATCCAGTCGGTCGTCGGCTCCAACCCCTCGGGCGGCGCCGCCTGCGCACCGGGCAGCACCGCCGACCGCAACGTCGGCCTGTGCCCGAACGGCCGGACCATCACGGTGACCTTCAAGCCCTCCTTCACCGACTGGCGGGCCATCTTCACCGACATCGTGCCGGCGCACATCGCCCGGACCGTCGGCTGGAACACCGGCTTCGTCGGGCCGACGCAGGCCATCTCGGGCAGCTGGTACACGATCTCGAGCTACAACGAGAACCAGTCACTGGTCCTGACCCGCAACCCCTCCTACTGGGGCACGCCCGGCAAGCTCAACAAGATCGTCTTCCAGTTCTTCTCGGACGACAGCCAGCTGGTGCCGGCCCTGCAGAACAAGGAGATCAACATCTTCAACCCGTCGACGGTGAACCTCTCGATCGTGCAGACGGCGAGCCAGGTGCCGAACACGACCAAGGTGACGCTGCCCGGCCTGGAGTTCGAGCACTTCGACTTCAACCAGGCCGACCCGTACCTGGCCAAGCTCCAGGTCCGTGAGGCCATCGCCCACGGCGTGAACCGCCAGGCGATCATCACCCGCACCGTGGGTGAGATCGCCAAGGGCATCGCCCCGCTCGGCAGCCGCATGCTCGTCTCGACCCAGAAGGGCTACGTCGGCACGAGCTACGCCTACAACCCGAGCCAGTCGGACAACCTGCTCAAGGAGCTGGGCTTCAAGAAGGTGAGCGGCTACTACCAGCCCAACTACGGGTCGCAGAAGGGTCAGCCCCTGACGTTCACGATCCAGTCCACGTCGGGGAACACCATCCGGGCCCAGACGGAGGAGTTGTTCCAGTCCCAGATGAAGGCGATCGGGATCAAGATCAACATCCAGAACTACGACGCCAACACCTTCTTCGGGACCAACCTGCCGACGGGCCAGTACCAGATCGGCGAATTCGCCTGGGTGACGACGCCGTTCGTCTCGGGGAACCAGCCCATCTACTGCTCGTACACCAGCACGCAGTGCGCCGAGAACTGGACGCACTCGGCCAACTCCCAGGTGGACTCGCTCATGGCCTCTGGCTCAGCCGCCCCGAGCACTTCGCAGGAGATCACGGACTACAACAAGGCCGATGCGATCCTGTGGCAGAACATGGTCACCCTGCCCCTGTACCAGAAGCCGCAGTTCTTTGCGTGGTCCAACACCCTCAAGGGCGTGCTCCCGAACACCTCGAGCGTCGGGGTCACGTGGAACGCCGAGAACTGGACCATCAGCGGCTAGTCCGGCCCATTCGGACGCGAGGGAGGGGTCGGCCGTGACGGTCGGCCCCTCCCTCGACTTTCCCTGCCCCTAGAATCCCCCCATGTTCGCCTACGTCATTAGGCGCTTGCTGATCAGCGTCGTCGTGCTGTTCTTCGCGACGATCTTCGTGTTCGTGCTCGTCGCCAAATCGGGCAACCCGCTGGCTCTCCTCAACGCCAACCCCCACATCCCCCACGCGACCGTCGTGGCGAGGGAGAACCTGCTCCACCTCAACGACCCGCTGTGGCAGCGCTACTGGATCTGGCTTTCCGGCGCCATCCACGGGAACCTCGGCACGTCCATCAACGGACAGGACGTGGCCTCGGAGGCGATGTCCCACCTGTTCGTCACGCTTCGCATGGTCATCGTGGCCACCGTGATCGCTATCTTCGTCGCCATCTTCATGGGAGTACTGGCCGCGGTGCGGCAGGGCAAGGTCACCGACCACGCCATCACGGTGACGAACTTCGTCCTGCTGGCGACGCCGATCTTCGTGCTGGGCCTCGCCCTCAAGGAGTTCGTCGCCATCCCGATCAACCAGCACCTCAACACGACCATCTTCTACACGGACGGGGAACAGAGCCCGACGCTCAGCGGCTCGTTCCTCAGCCGCCTCCCCGCCTACGCCGAGCACCCCGCGCTCCCCGCCATCACGCTCATCCTCATCTCGTATGCGTCGTGGGCGATCTACCAGCGATCGTCCATGATCGAGACGCTCGACGCCGACCACGTGCGGCTGGCGCGGGCCAAGGGCCTGAGCCAACGGCGGGTGCTCTTCCGCCACGTCCTGCGCAACGCGCTGATCCCCGTCACAACCGTCGTCGCGCTGGACTTCGCCGCGGTCCTCGGTGGCGCCATCATCACAGAGATCGTCTTCGGCTGGCAGGGACTGGGGCAGTGGTACCTCAACGGCGTTCTGACGCTGGATACGAACGTCATGCTGGCCTACCTCCTCATCACGGCCACGTTCGTGATCCTCTTCAACTTGCTCGCCGACATCCTCTACGGCGTGCTGGACCCGAGGATCCGCTATGCCTGAGCCGGCGGCGCAGGAGAACTTCGTGATTCAGACACCCGAGCGGGTCGCCACGGTCGAGGCCGGCGCCCACACGCTGGCCGGCGTCGGCGCCGGCGTCGAGCTCTCGGGTGGCGACGTCCACGGGCTCTCGGGAGAGGCCAAGAGCCAGTTCCAGATCGTCCTCAACCGCTTCTTCCATCAGCGACTGGCCATGATCGGCGTCGCCACCTTCGTCCTCCTGGGCATCGCCTCCATCGTCGTCGGCCACTTCTGGCAGTACAGCTACACCACCATCACGAACAACCTCAACGACCCACCCTCGTGGACGAATCCCTTCGGCACCAACTCCATCGGGAACGATATGTTCGCCCAGGTCATGGCGGGCGTCGAGAAGGACATTGAGATCGCCCTCACGGTGGCGGCCATGGCCACGCTCATCGGCGTGACGGTCGGCGCGATCGCCGGCTTCTACCGCGGCTGGGTCGACACCCTGCTCATGCGCTTCGTCGACCTGGTCCTCGTCCTTCCGGTGCTGGCCGTGCTGATCCTCCTGTCGGCCAAGCTCTCCAAGGAGTCGAACAACTGGCTCGGGTTGGCCTTCATCATCGGCATCCTGTCGTGGACCTACGTCGCCCGGCTCGTGCGGGCGGACTTCCTGTCGCTGCGCGAGCGCGACTTCGTCGAGGCCTCACGGGCGCTCGGCGCGACCAACCGGCGCATCATCGTCAAGCACATGCTGCCCAACGCCGTCGGCCCCATCATCGTCAATGCCACGCTGACGGTCGCCCTGAGCATCGTCTTCGAGTCGACGCTGTCCTTCCTCGGGCTGGGCGTCCAGCCGCCCGCAGTCTCGCTGGGTCTGCTGGTCGACCAGGGCCAGGACTCGGCCACCACGGAGTGGTGGCTCTTCGTTTTCCCGGTCGCCTTCCTGATCGTCCTGATCCTGTCCATCTTCCTTATCGGCGACGGCCTGCGCGAGGCCTTCGACCCCAAGAAGAGCCGGGTCCGCGCCTGATGGCCGAGCCCGCCCTGCAGATCGATCGCCTGGAAGTCGACTTCCCGACGAAGGACGGCGTCGTCCATGCCGTGCGCGGTGTGGACTTCACGCTGGAGCCCGGCGAGGTGCTCGGCATCGTGGGCGAGTCGGGCTCCGGGAAGTCGGTGACGGCGCTGGCGACCATGGGACTCCTCCCCAAGAGCGCCGACGTCCGCGGCTCCATCCGCTTCCAGGGCCGCGAGCTCCTCGGCCTGAAGGAGAAGCAGATGACCAAGGTGCGCGGCACCGGCATCGCCATGATCTTCCAGGACCCCATGACCTCGCTGAACCCCGTCTACACGATCGGCTGGCAGATCACCGAGGCGATTCTGGCCCACCAGGACATGTCCAAGGACGCGGCGAAGGCGCGCGCCGTCGAGCTCCTGGCCAAGGTCGGCATCCCGAACCCCTCGGAGCGGGTCGACAACTACCCGCACGAGTTCTCCGGCGGCATGCGCCAGCGGGCGGTCATCGCCATCGGGATGGCGAACGACCCCGAGGTCATCCTGGCGGACGAGCCGACCACGGCGCTCGA
>PMPX01000242.1 GCA_003169235.1 Acidimicrobiaceae bacterium
ACTGGTTCATTCCCATCGATCCCTCTCACCGTCCATACCGATGACGAGGTGCACAGGTGGTTCGAAGAGTTCGTACTCCCCAGCTGCGAGGTGTGGGTCGCCGACAGCGGCGGTGAAGCGATAGCCCTCATGGTGCTGGACCAAGAGTGGATCGATCAGCTCTATGTGGACCCGACTGCAACGGGAAGGGGTATAGGAGGCGCACTTGTCGAACATGCGAAGGCACTGCGCCCAGCCGGACTCAAACTCTGGACCTTTCAAAGCAACTTCGATGCACGACGATTCTACGAGGCGCACGGGTTCATCGCCCTGGACATGACGACGGGCAACAACGAGGAGAAAGCCCCCGACGTCCGTTACGAGTGGTCGCCGTAGCAATTATGCCCTGCGAGATTCTCCGCACTCCGCCTCCAGGCGCGTCCCTGACCCCCGGAGCCAGGCGTGCTGGGTCACCCGTTCCCGTGACCAGCGAGTCACGATCCCTCTGTGATATCCGCTGGTCACGGCGTTTCCGAAAGCTCCGCGAGCTTCCCGTCTATCGGGCAAGAAGGAAGAGCGTGATCGCAATGACGACCGCGACCACGATCGCCACGCGTCGCAACGTGCGCTCAGTGGTCCGCAACTCGCATCCGTCAGATGCTCGGTTGGCGCCCTTCGTGCTGCTCATCGGGTCAGGGTCGAGTCGGGCGACGTTCACCGAGCGGACACGGGCGGTGGCCGTCGCTGCGACCCACCCGATCGCCGCCGCCGCCAAGGGGAGCGATAAGAGGTAGGTCATGGCCACGTTGGAGAACGCCTCGCTCACGCCACCGGTGACCGACGCGCCGGGGTCGCGCGGTCCACCGTCGATCGCCACGACCGCGATGGTCGAGATGAAGAACATGACCAGCCCGGCGCTGACGCCGGCCAGCCGGGCGGCCCGCCGCCCCACGGAGGCGCTCCCGCTGTGCCAGGCGCCACCCACCCCCAGGGCCACTGGCACTGCGACGTACAACGCCGGGTCTGACCACGCGCCCACTGAATAGATGGGGCTGATGATGCCCTGCCACGTGAATCCAGAGACCACCAACCACGCTGCCGCGACGAGGAGTCCGCCCACCAGCCCCAGACGGGCCACACCGGCCCGGCGCAACTGCACGCTGACGGCGACGATGGAACCAAGCACGAGGACGGCCAGGATCGCCAGCATTACCCAGTTCCACGGGTCGGAGGCCAGCCCGAAGTGGACGAACCCGATACCGAACACGACCGCGCTACCCAGCGCGACGGCCCCCAGTGCCGCCATCGGCCCGGCGACCTCCCACGGTGGCAGCAGCACGACGCCGGCCACGCATCCGAGGGCGAAGCGCCACCGCTTGGAACGCCCTTCGATCCGGTCCAACTCGCCGAGCATCGCCTGGCCCCAATCGACCCGGTCGGCGGGGAGCAGTCCGTCCGCCCACTGCAACAGCCGGAGCGGAACGTCGAGTCGCGCCGTCACCGTGTCCTGAGGTGGGTGCTCGCGACTCCACAGCACCGCACCTGCGACACTCAGCAACAAGATCGCGAGGACCGAGGGCGGCCCAGCGCCAATCACCCCCAACATCGAGAGGACCGAGGGCACTACGCCCCGCTCAAGCCCAAGCGCCGGCGCGGCACCGACCGCTCGATCCGGGCCGCGTCGAGCGCCGCCACGTACTCCCTCCCCGTCGGTGTGAGTCGATAGAGGTGCCGGGGCGGCCGGCCGGGTGGACCTGGCTCCCAGGACGTTTCGAGCAGTGCACGATCGGCGAGCCGGATCAGGATCGGATAGAGCGAGCCCGATTTCAGGTGGACTTCTGTCGCCAGGTCATAGCCATAGCGCCACCGCGCGGGATCGGCGGCCAGTGCCTGGAGGACTCTGATCACCTGCGGAGACGGCCTCCGTGAACGGGTCACGGCAATAACTCTACCTATATAGTCATAGAGGTCAAGGGGCCGGCCGCCGGCCCGGGAACCAGACCGGGGCCGCGCCCTCGGCGTGGGAAAGGCGACGACCAGGTCGCAGCCGGCGCAGCCATAGTCCCTGATCACCGCCTTTGGCCTCGGCCGCTCTTCGAACTGGCCTGGACAGCGCACCATTTTGTCAAGCACGGGCGCCGAAGCGCCGATTGTCCTGGTGGTGCATATGTCGGAGATCATTTCGGGTCTTGTCTCGGTGGCGAGACCGTGATCGTGGTGCTGGGCAACGTCGAACACATCAATGCGATTGTCCTCGGGCTTGCCGGGGCCGCGCTGCTGGCAGCGATCGCCCGGTTGGCCTTCTTGCTTCGCAAGCAACGGGCCCTCAACGAGGCGCGCCAGCACCTGGCGATAACCGACGAGCTCACCGGGCTCGCAAACCGTCGACGGCTCCTCGACGAGCTCGAGGGGGCCCTCACCGTCCTGTCCAGCGAGGGTCCTGAGGCGGGCAGCCTGGCGTTGCTCCTGATCGACCTCGATCATTTCAAGGAGATCAACGACTCCTTCGGACACCACACCGGGGACGCGTTGTTGCGCCAGATCGGCCCCCGCATCCGACAGGTCGTCCGTCACAGTGACCTGGTAGCGCGCCTCGGCGGCGACGAGTTCGCCGTCCTCCTTCACGGCGCGGACACCTTGAAGGCCGCGACGGTCGCACAACGTATTTCGAGTTTGCTCGAAGAGCCGATCGACGTTGGTACCGCAAGCCTGCGTGTCGGGGCAAGTATCGGCGTGGCGCTGGCGCCAGAGCATGCCCTGAGCACCGATGAGCTACTGCGTTGCGCGGACATCGCCATGTACCGGGCCAAGAACGAGCGAGGGTCCTTCGACGTCTACGAGGCCGCCCTCGACGACGAGGCTGAGCGGTTCGCTCTCATCGAGGACCTACGCCGAGCCATGGCCGACGGATCACTTGCACTGCACTATCAGCCCGAGATCGACCTACGGACGGGCAGAGCGGTCACCGTGGAGGCGTTCTTGCGTTGGCCCCATCCAACTCTCGGCCTCATCCCTCCGGAGCACCTCTTGGACCTCGCCGAAGAGAGCGGCTTGATTCACCCCTTGACGACATGGGTCTTCGACCAGGCGATCTCCGACTGTGCCCGATGGTGGCGTGAGGGACATCACGTGGCCGTTGCGGTGAACCTGCCGGCCACCGACCTGTTGGATTCCGCGCTGCCGCAGCGAATGGGGGCGCTCTTGGATGGGGCCGGTTTGGGGCCGGAGGCCCTGGTACTCGAGATCACCGAGGGGATGGTCATGGCCGACCTGACCCGATCCAAGCGAGTCATTCAGACCTTGTCGGACGCGGGAATCATGGTGTCGATCGATGACTTTGGGACCGGGTTCTCGTCACTCTCGCACCTCAACGACCTTGCGGTCGGCGAGGTCAAGCTCGATCGCACTTTCACATCACGGCTCCAGCTCGGTGAGGCAGACACACGGGATGAGAACCTCGTCCGCTCGATCATTGACCTCGGTCACGCGCTCGGGCTACGCGTCGTTGCCGAGGGTATCGAGCGGCTCGACTTCGTAAGCGTTCTGGCTGGACTGGGGTGCGACTCGGGGCAGGGATTCGCGATTCAAGCCCCATGTCGAGCTGCAGAGATCGATTTTGCCGGGCTCGAGGGACCGCGTCATGCGACGGACGCCGCCGCCAGTCGTTTCCATCGTTAGGAGATCGGTCCGACGATGGCGAATGTCGCGACCTCGATCCCCCCGACCACACTCCGTGCGGCGGTGGCTGACGCGATCTACCAGACCCCGGGTAGGAGCCTCCACCGGACCCGATTGCGGTACGCGCTGTAGTCCTCGTTCGTCGCGAGCTGGTGGTCCTCGGCGATGGCGCGACCGACGTTGCAACCTGACGCGACCATCATCACCAGGGCGTTGTCCAGCGAGATGCTCTGCAACACGTATCCGAACT
>PMPX01000123.1 GCA_003169235.1 Acidimicrobiaceae bacterium
ACCACGGTGCCGTCGAGCTCGAGCACGCGCAGGTGTGACACGGTCTCGCCCACCGCGGCGCGGCGCATGAAGCCGGCGATGTCGTCCCAGGACCTCGACCACTTCATGTGCGCTGCGATGTACCAGGCGGTCTGCGGCCCCTCGCGCAGGATCTCGATCACCTCGGCGAAGCGCTCGCGGTGGTGCTGGCGCAGCTCCTCGAGCCTGCGGTGGAGGTCGGTGAACCGGTACTCGTGCGCCGGCAGGACCTCGTTGACCCGGTAGGGCTCGAGCTTGTCGAGCGACTCGAGGAAGTCGCCCAGCGGGTTCGCCCCGGCCTGGGGGTGGAAGGGGATGTTCGGCGTGATGCGCGGCAGGACGTGGTCGCCCGAGAGCATCAGCTCGTTGCGGGACTCGTAGAAGCAGAGGTGCCCCGGCGAGTGCCCCGGCGTCCAGATGGCCTGGAGGTCCCACCCGGGCACCTCCGGACGAGCACCGTCCTCGAGCAGCACGTCGGGGACGACGGCATCGACGAAGGGCCGGACCGGCATGGCCGCGTTGCGCAGCGGCTCGAGCTCCTCGGGGGGGGCGCCCATGCGGCGGAGCGCGCCGGCCACCCGGTCGAGCAGGTCCTCGGGCTCGTCGTAGCGGTCGTGGATGAGCTCGGCGTCGGCCGGGTGCAGGGAGATCCACGCCCCCGACGCCTCGCGGATCCGGCCGGCCAGGCCGTAGTGATCGGGGTGGATGTGCGTGACCATGACGCCCTGGACGTCCGCGATGTCGCAACCGGCTTCCGACATGCCGCTCCGCAGCGCGCCGAAGGCGTCGTCGGTGTTCCATCCGGCATCAATCAGGTACGGCCCGCGGTCGGTCTCGAAGAGGTAGACGAGCACGTAGCGCAGCGAGTTGTTGGGCAGGGGCACCGGGATGCTCCACAACCCGGGTCGGACCTTCTCGACACCGGGGAACGGGTCGTTGGCCGCCGCCGCGCCACGGGCGCGCTGGGCATGCGGGGGGTGCGTATGGGTGTGCTTCGACGTCGAGGTCACGACTGGCCCCGCGGCTCACGAGGGAGCCCCAGGCCACGCTCGGCGATCAGGTTGCGCATGATCTCGTTCGATCCTCCCGCGATGGTCCAGGCCCGAGCGTAAAGGAAGGCGTCCTGCCAGCGCCCATCCTCCACCGTGAGCTCGTCGCCCTCGACGGCCATGGACCGGGCGCCCTGGAGGGCCAGCGCCGCCTCGACCATCTCGAGGTTCAGCTCGCTGAACCAGATCTTGGCCAGTGGGGCATCGGCTGCCGTGATCTGGCCTTTCATCGCCTTGGTGGCCATGCGCTGGCCCAGGTGGCGCTGAATCCGCGATCGGGCCGCGAAGCCTCCGATCTGCTGGCGCACCGCCCCGTCCTCCACGGCCGGGCGCCCACCGCGGTTGTGGCGCCGCGCCAGGCCGACGAGACGCTGCACCGGGTCGACACCCCCGGCACCGCCCACGTTCGAGCGCTCCTCGGCCAGGCTGGCGCCGGCCACCCGCCAGCCCTCGCCCGGCGCCCCGATCATGTTGACGGCCGGCACCCGCACCTCGTCGAAGAACACCTCGTTGAAGTCGGTCGTGCCCGTCATCTCGCGGAGCGGCCGGACGTCCACGCCCGGGCTGCGCATGTCGAGGATGAAGGCGGAGATCCCGGCCGGGCCCTCGACCGGTTCGGTGCGCGCCAGCAGGTACCCGTAGTCGGACCACTGGGCCCAGGTGCTCCACACCTTCTGGCCCACCACGACGAAGTCGTCCCCGTCCCGGCCGGCCCTCGTCTGCAGCGACGTCAGGTCGCTCCCGGCGTCGGGCTCGCTGAAGAGCTGGGTCCAGATGTGGTCGCCCCGGGCCATGGGCGGCAGATAGGTGGACCGCTGCTCGTCGGTCCCGAAGTGCTTGAGGGCGCCGGCCACGAGCGGGTTGCCGAGGACGTGGGGGACGCCCGCCGCAACGAGCTCCTGCTCGAGGATGCGCTGCTCGTGCGGGTCGCCGGGTTCGGCGGAGAAGCGGTCGAGCACGTAGCCGGCGTCGTGGATCGCCCGAACATAGGTGCGCAGGAGCTCCACGTCGGCGGCGCGGTCGGGCACGCGCAGGCCCGTGCGCTGCTTCCACGCCAGCGTCGGCTTGTGCTCGGCGATGAACGCCCGCAGCGTGGCGCGGAACCCGTCGTAGGTCCCGGGGATGGCCGGGACGATCACATCCACGGGCTCACGCTCCTCCCGACGGCGCCGTCGCCGCCTCGACCAGACGGATCAGCCGCTCGCGGTGCCAGGCCCCGTCGCCGTAGAGCACCTGGTTGACCTTGGCCCGGCGCACGAACAGGTGGACGTCGTGCTCCCAGGTGAAGCCGATGCCGCCGTGCAGCTGGATCGCCTCGCCGGCGAGGTGGGCGAAGGCGTCGTCGACGTAGGCCCCGGCGGTCGCCACCGCCTCGTCGGCGTCGGGCAGACCGTCACCGAGGGCGAGCGCGGCGTAGTGCGCCGCGGCCCTCATCCCCTCGAGCTCAATCAGCAGGTTCGCCAGCCGGTGCTTGATCGCCTGGAAGCTGCCGATCGTCCGCCCGAACTGCACCCGCTTCTTGGCGTACTCCACCGTGGCGGTGAAGAGGTGGTCGGCGGCGCCGACCGACTCGGCCGCCTGCAGCACCGTCGCCACCGACAGGCACCGCTCCACCACGGCCCAGCCGCCGGCCAGCTCGGCGGCGCCGGGAACGGTGACGCCGTCGAAGTGCACCTCGGCAAAGCGGCGGGTCAGGTCGAGGCCGGTGAGCACACGGTCCGTGAGTCCCGCGGACGGACGGGGCACGAGCAGGTTGACGACGCCGCTCTCGGGTCCCGTCGCCGTCACCAGCAGCAGGGTCGCGTCGGCTGCGGCATGGACGTAGCGGGCCACGCCCTCGAGGCGCCAGCCGTCTCCGGAGCGCGACGCCCGCACCTCCACCGCGGACGGCTCGGGCGACCCGTCGCCGCTCAGGCACCAGGCGGACGTGGTCTCGCCGCGCGCGAGCCGCGGCAGGTGCTCCTTGGCCTGCACCTCCGTCCCGAACCGGGCGATGGCGTCGGCCGACACGTTGCAGGGCACGAACGGCCCGGGGTTGAGCTCGCGACCGAGCTCCTCGGCGAGGACGACCAGGTCGACCAGGGGCTGCCCGGTCACGCTGCCGCCCTCGTGCTCGGCCGGGACGAGCATGGCGGTCCAGCCGAGGTCCGCCCCCTGACGCCACACCACCGGGTCGAAGAGGTCGGGCTCCTCCATGGAGCGCCGCACGTCGGCGAGCGACTGGTGCTCGGTGAGGAAGCGGCGTGTGGTGGAGCGAAGCAGCTCCTGGTCCTCGCCGAACCCGAAATCCATGGCCTAGCGCTCTCCTCCCGGGCCCGGAGCGATCGGCATCACACGCTGCGCTCGGCGGCGGCCCAGTACTCGTCGCGCAGGATGCGCTTGTAGAGCTTGCCACCATCGGTCCGCGGCAACTGTTGTCGGAAGTCGACGGTGCGCGGGCACTTGTAGCGAGCGATCCGCCCCTGGCAGTGGGCGATGAGCTCGGCGGCCAGTTCGTCGCTGGGCGCCACGCCGTCGACCAGCTCGACGATGGCCTTGACCTGCTCGCCCCATTCCGGGTCGGGGACGCCGATGACGGCGGCATCCCCCACGGCCGGGTGCTCGGACAGGACACCCTCCACCTCGGCCGGATAGATGTTGACGCCGCCGCTGATGATCATGTCCTTGGCGCGGTCGTTGATGAAGAGATACCCGTCCTCGTCCATGTAGCCGACATCGCCCAGGGTGAAGGCCTTGCCCCTGCTGACCGAGGCCGTCAGCTCCGGGTCCCCCTTGTAGGAGAACGTGGCGCCCCGCTCGGGCTCCAGGTAGACGTGGCCCACGTCGCCGCGCGGGACCTCGTTGCCGTCCTCGTCGAGGATCTTCACCTTCATGCCGGCCACGGACCGCCCGACCGTGCCCGGCTTCTCCAGCCAGCGGTAGGGCTTGGCGATCGTCGCTGCGCCCTCCATGCCGCCGTAGGTCTCCCAGATGACGGGACCCCACCAGTCCATCATCTGCTTCTTGACCTCCAGGGGGCAGGGTGCCGCCGAGTGCACCACCACCTCCAGACTGGAGACGTCGTACCGGTCCCTCACCTCCTGGGGCAGGCGGAGCATGCGGACGAACTGGGTCGGCACCATGTAGGCCGTGGTGACCCGGTGGTGCTCAATGGCCGCCAACGTCTCCTCGGGGTCGAACTTGCCGAGGATGGCCAGCGCCTGACCCACGTTCAGCGCCCCGTGGTAGAAGCCCTGGCAGCCTCCGTGGTGCATCCCCGCCGACACCAGGTGCACGCCGGTGAAGGGCTGGAACTGGAACGCGTGGCCGAACGTCTTCATGGCGTCGGTGGCCGCCGAGGGGTCCATCTTCGGGGTCCTCGGCCGCACGACGGCCTTCGGTTGGCCGGTGGTGCCCGAGGAGTAGGTGATGGGCAGGCCGAGACGGCGATCGGAGGGCTCGGTCCCCGGCTGGCCCTCGACCAGCGTCTCGTAGCTCGTGAAGCCGGGGATGTCGCCCCCCACCGAGACCTGCAGCTGCACCGACCCGGTCCCCGACAACTGCTCCACGCGATCGGCGAAGTCGGTGTGCAGCACGATGGCCGCCGCCTCCGAGTGGTCCACGATGCGCTGGATCTCCGCACCGGACAGCGCCGGGTTGAGGGCGATGGACTGGTACCCCCCCTCGTGGGCGGCCAGCTGCCAGTACAGCATGTCGACGTCGTTCGGCAGGGCGTAGGCGAAGATGTCACCGGCAACGAGTCCGCGTGCCCGCAGGGCGTGGACCAGCTGATGGGCGCGGCCCGCCAGCTGCCCGAAGGTCAGTGTGACGCCCGAGGGACAGGCGACGACGGCCGGCAGGTCCGGATGGTCCTCGGCGACGTACCAGAAGCCGAGCCGCTGGTCCCAGGCGTTCTTCATCCCGAATAGAGTATACCAATAATGCCATCGGATGACCGAGACCATGCGGACCGACCGGAGGTCGGCGTGCCGCGCGACGTGGACTGCTGGGTCTTCGACGTCGACGGCTGCCTGGTCGACTCGCTGACCGGAACGTCACTGCGTCCCGGCGCCCGTGCGCTCCTCGGGCACCTCGGGCACGAGAGCCGCGTCATCCTGTGGAGCGCCGGCGGGGACGACTACGCCAGGGACCGGGCGGAACAGTTCGGCGTGGACGGGCACGTCAGCGGCTACTTCCCCAAGGAGGGCCGTGACGCGGACGGTCGGTACCTCACGGGCCATCTCCCGGTCGACCCGCGTCGCGCCGTGTTCGTGGACGACCGGCCCGAGGATCTGGCCCCGGGGCTCGACGTGCTCTCGGTGTCGCCCTACCTCTCCGAGGACCCGCACGACCACGGGCTCGTCGCGGTGTCGCAGCGGGCCGGGCTGCCTCACTGAGGGGCCGATAGAGGGCACTGTTCTGATGCCGGGCAATTCGACACCGCCCCCACCGGGAGACATGATCGCAACGGCGAACCCGTTCGCCATCCCGATCGAGAAAGAAGCAAGGGGGAAGCCGTGCCCGGTCCACTGAACGGAGTCCGCGTCGTCGAGGTAGCCAACTGGACGTTCGTCCCGGCCGCCGGCGCGGTGCTCGCCGACCTCGGCGCCGACGTCATAAAGATCGAGCCGCCCAACGGCGACCCCCAGCGCGCCCTGCGCAACCTGCTGAACCTCAGCGACGACGGGCCCAACCCGTTCCTCGAGATCCCCAACCGCGGCAAGCGCAGCGTCACGTGCGATCTCACCACAGACGACGGTCGCCGGGCCCTCGCCGCCATCCTCGCCGGGGCCGACGTATTCGTCACCTCGAACCTCGCCCCGATCCGCGACAAGCTGCACATCAACGTCGAGGACGTGCGGGCGGCCAACCCGGACATCATCTACGTGCGGGGGACGGGTTGGGGCAACGAGGGCCCGATGGCCGAGGTCGGCGGGTACGACATGGCCTGTGGGTGGGCCAGCAGCGGCATGGCGTACAAGATGACGAGGGGTGGGATTGAGCCCCTGCCCCAGCCGGCGGCCTTCTTCGACCTGCAGGGCGCCAACACCATCGCCGGCGCCATCGGCATGGCGCTGTACAAGCGGGCCACGACGGGCGAGACGTCGGTGGTCGACGTGTCGCTCATGCACGTGGGCATGTGGGCGATGTCGCCGGACATCGTGGGAGCCCCCTTCTCCGGGGACAACCCGTCCGGTGGCGACCGCACCAAGTCACCCAACCCCCTGGTCAACGGGTACGCCACCAAGGACGACCGTTGGGTCTACTTCGTGTGCCTGCAGCCCGACCGCTTCTGGGACGAGTTCTGCACCCTGCTCGGGCGCCCTGACCTGATCACCAACGAGCGCTACGCCGATCCGGCGGGCCGCTATCAGAACCGGACGGAGCTGATCCTCGAGCTGGACCGCGTCTTCGCCACGCTGACGCTCGACGAGATCAAGGAGAAGTTCACGGGCTTCAGTGGCGTGTGGGCCCCGGTGCTCCGCCCCTCCGAGCTGTACACCCACCCCCAGGTGGAGATCAACGGGTTCCTGCCCAGGGTCGCGGCCACCTCGGGCAGCGACTTCAACCTGGTGGCGGCACCGATGCACTTCTCGGGCCACACGACCGAACCCCCCGGGCCCGCGCCCGAGCTCGGACAGCACACCGAAGAGGTGTTGCTCGAGGCGGGGCTGGACTGGGATGCCATCAGCGCGCTGCGGGAGAGCGGCGGACTGGGCTGACGGGGGCGGCGCGCCGGCGTCACCTCACGACCCACGCCGCCACCACGATCAGGGCTCGAGGTCGTCCACCAGTCCCCAGGCGTTGGCCGTGGCGGCATCGATCGTGCTGCCCGAGAACGCGAGCCATGCCGTGCGCAGGCGACCGACGCGGCGAGTGAGGCTGACCGTCCCGCCGGCGCCCGGCACGAGGCCGAGGCCGATCTCGGGCAGGGCGATCCGGGTGTCCGCCGCGGCGACGACCCGGTCGGCGAACGCCGCGAGCTCTATGCCTGACCCGACACAGGCTCCGTGCACGTAGGCCGTGGTCCGCGCCCCGAGGTGCGACAGCTCCCGCCCGATGCTGCGCCGCAACCGGAGGACGTGCGCGCTGGCCGGATCGGATCGGCTCCCGAATTCGTCGAGGTCGCCCCCGGCGCAGAAGGCCGGCCCCTCGCCGCGGAGCTCGACCACGGTGATCCCCGGGTCGGCGGCGGCCACGGCCAGTCCCTCCATGAGCTCGTCGCGCATCCGGGCATCGAGTGCGTTCAGCCGGTCCGGCCGGGTCAAGGTGAGGATCAGCCTCGGGCCCTCACGCTTCAACCGCACGCGCGCCCCGTCGTCCGGCTCGTGGCGGACCGGGTGCTGCCCCCGCCAGGCCGAGAACTCCGGCCCCGACTGCAGGACGGAGTAGACCGCGGACTCGGCGACCAGGCCCTCTTCGACCGACCGTCCCGGCTGGCCCCGCAGCAGCAGCGCCAGGGCGGCGGCGGCGAGTGGGAATCGTTCGACGTTCTCTTCGATGGCGCCCAGCGCCGGGTCGCCCGCAGTGACCACGACGTCGCACAGCTCGAGCCAGTCGTCGTCGACCTCTCCGTGCGTGACACCGACGATGACGAGCGGCAGGCTCGCCACGCGCTGTGCGAGCGGCCCCGCCGGGCCCGGCACTCCCGTCCCGAGGGTGACCAGGACGGCACCGGTCCGGTCGAGAGGGACGGGGCTGGCGAGCTCCGCGAGGAGGCTGTCGGCGCTGAGACGTTCCAGGATCGCGAGACGTTACCCTGCCGCCATGGACGTGAGCCCCGTGCAGCGCTGGGCGGCGAGTGGCGCGATGGCGCTGACGGGCACCGTCGACGACGCGCTCGGGCCACCGGCCGGGCTCGTGGAGGGCGTCGACCGGCTGGGTGCCCGCTTCGACCAGCTGGACGCGCTGGCCCTCCTCGGCGAGCGCGCCGCCCTCATGGGGCTCTGGCGGCGCGGAGCGACCAGCTGCGGTGGCAGCTGCCGTCTTCTCCCCTGTGCGGACGGGTTCCTGGCGGTGTCCCTGCCGCGCGCCGAGGACATGGACCTGGTGCCGGCGTGGCTCCAGCTCGACGCGACGCCGGACTCCGCCCCCGCCCTCTGGTCCGAGGTGGCCCGGATCGTGCAGGGCCGCGAGGCGCAGCAACTCGTGGCGAGGGCGGCGCTGTTGGGCCTGCCGGTGGCCCGGGTCGGGGAGTCGGGTGCTCGCGCCGGCGTGCTGCGATCGGCGCTCGGGGAAGCACCGCCATGCCCTGATGCGACCGCTCTGCTCGTCGTCGACCTCTCGGCGCTGTGGGCCGGCCCGCTCTGCGGCGACCTGCTGGCCCGGGCGGGCGCCGTCGTCGTCAAGGTCGAGTCGACGCAGCGGCCCGACGGCGCGCGCCGCGGCCCACGGGACTTCTTCGACCTGCTGAACGGCCGCAAGCGCTCGGTCGCGCTCGACCTGGGGAGCCGGGACGGCATCCGGGTGCTGCACGAGTTGGTCGGAAGAGCCGACGTCGTGATCGAGGCCAGTCGCCCGCGGGCGCTGCGACAGCTGGGGCTGGACGGGCCGGGCATCGTCCGGGACGGTGGGCCCAGGGTGTGGGTGTCCATCACCGGCCACGGGCGCGCCGGTGAGTCAGCCGACCGGGTCGCGTTCGGCGACGATGCGGCTGCCGCCGGCGGCCTGGTGGTCCGGCGACGAGGGGATCCCCTGTTCTGTGGCGACGCCATCGCCGACCCGCTCACCGGACTGGCGGCCGCCGACGCCTGCCTCGACGCGCTGCAGAGTGGTGGACGCTGGCTCCTCGACGTCTCGATGTCCGACGTCAGCGCGGAACTTGCCGGTCCGACTCTTCCCGTGCCGCCAGGCGTGCCCGTGTCGCCCCCGCAGGCGCGACCCGTGGCGGCGAGGGCCTCGGCGTCGGGTGCCGACACGGCCCGGGTCCTCTGGGAGCTGGCGAGCGAACCGTGAGCAGACGCGCCTCCGCCCGACCCACGAGGTGAGCCGGGCGGAGGCGATGCAGATCGTGGCTGGTCGTCTGAGGTCAGACGGTGACCGGCTCCGCGTCCTTGACGTGCTGTCCCTCGCTCTTCACCACGAGGTGATCGTCGTGCACGTGGAGCTCCTCGTCCTCACGGACCCGGCGGGCGTGCCAGAAGCCGAAGGCGACGAGGATCAGCATGACGCCGGCGAGGACGAACGCCGCGATGGCGGCCCAGAAGGCGATGGTGGCGATCACGCTGAAGGCGTAGGCCTCGAGCAGCAGCCCCCGCAGGGTGGTGCCCGTGAAGACCGTCTGGACCTCGGCGGCCAGCGTGGTGTTGGTCGGGTTGGCCCGGGAGGCGGCGCTCACCGTGGCGTACACCCCGCCGTAGGGCATCTCGGCGAGGTGGTACGCGATGAAGTGGTTCGCGTAGGCCTCGGCCTGTGCCCCCGTGGTCAGGGGCTGCCCGGCGTACTTGAGCAGGTAGGGCAGCATCTGCGGGGTGATCTCGGTTCCCGGCTTGGCCTGGGCGAACTCAGCTGCGGTCGGGAAGGTGATGTCCTGCGCCGCCAACTGGTTGTGCACGTTCGAGTTGGCGAAGCTGTAGCCCCACATCAAGAGGCTTCCGGCCACCACCAGGGCCACCACCATGACCAAGCCGATGGCGCTGGCGAACACATCGAAGAACTTTCGTTGCATGACTGCCTCTTTTCGTGAGTGGATCGCTGGGTCCAGTATCGGGGCGGGCTAGGACGACCCGTAGGGTCCAAAGTCCATCCGGCCTGTGACAAAGGTCCCGAGCTCGCAGTGCCCGCTCGAGCGCCGAGCGCTCACGAGGTCGACCGCATGGAGTGCACCGGACGCAAGAAACCGAACGGAAGCTCGGGTGCGACCTCCAGGTCGATCCCTCTGAGGGTGAGTTCATGCTCGAGTCGCTCGCGCTCGGTTGCCGGGCTGGCAAAGCGCCCCGGTTCGGTCTCGGCCCCCAACCTGGCAGCGAGGCGGACCAGCTCCCTGTCGTAGGCAACCTCAGCGGCGATCGCCTCGGACACCGACTTGAGGGGGCTGTGTCGCACCTGGAGCATCTTCTGCCGCTCCTCGCTGGCGCGGTCAATGAGCTCGGCCACGTCGCGATCCCCGTCGCCCGCTGTAAGCGCAGCAGAGAGAATTTCCACGTACATGGCCATCCCTCATCCTGAGACCCAGTGCGAGGCGCTTCGTAGGGGCCAATGGCCCACAGATCGGCTGCCCGGTCCAGAAAGGGTCCAATTACCCTACGAAGAGTCCTACCCGAGACGTGCACTTTCGGGAGCGAAGCACGCTCGCTCGAGGGTCGCATGGACCCGATGACGGTGAACAGGACGAAGGCCCCTACCTCGAGCAGGACGAGATCGTCACCGTAGGTCTATGGGGCGCCGAGACATCAGCCGACGAGAATGCCTCCATCTCCTGACCCAGGCCCAGGTGGGTCGCGTCGTCTTCGTGCGCGGTTCCCTGCCAGAGGTCCTTCCCGTGTGTTACGTGGTCGCCGGCGAGACCGTGGTGTTCGGTGTCGACTCCGCGTCGCCGGTCGCCCAGCAGGTGGAGGGTTCGATCGTGGCTTTCCAGGTGGACTCGTTCGACTCCGAGCGTGAGTGTGGCTGGCACGTGAGGGCCGTCGGCACCTTCCGGCCTGCCTTCGCACCGGACGAGCTGGCCGTGGCCGGTGTGGTCGTACCGCGGCCCTGGGCGATCGGTGAGGACGTCGAGCGGGTCCTACAAGTCGACCTGGAAGTGGTCGGCGGCTATGTGATCGAAGCCACGACGGAGGGATCTTGATGCCGTCCCGGTGCTCGACGAACGACCTGCTCCGGAGGCGTTCGGGGTGACGTCGAGGGCAACTGCCGTCAGCCGTAGTGACCACCCCGTCCCGATCACGGCTGGACGCAGAAGGGGTTCGTGCCGTTGATCGTGCTCTCAGCGGAGGCGGACGACTTGGTGCTGGCCCAGTTGTTGCCGACGACCGCCACGACCTCGAACCAGTAGTTGGTGCCGCTGGTCAGCGCGGCGCTCGTCCACGATGTCGCCGCCACGCCGCTCGCAATGAGGCTGTAGGCACCACCGACCGTGGTCGTCGAGTCGTAGACGGAGTACGTCGTTGCGTGCGTGACTGCGTTCCACGTGACCTTGATCGTCTTGGACGTCGTGGCGGCGGCGCAGCTTGCGGCGGTGCCGGTGGGTGCAGCGGGGAGGACCGTGGCCTGGCTCTCCCCCTTGCTGCCCGCCGCGGGGTGTACCGCCCAGTTCGACGCCGCATCGGCAACCGGGTCGCCGAGGAGGATGCACGGCCCAGCCACGAGCAAGAGGACGAGGGAGCGAGAAACCCAGTGCTTCTCGCGCCCTCGTCCATCATCCGATCGGTCCACAGGGCTGGAGACCGACGGAGATCAGCTCGTCCAGGCGTCGGTGGCCGGAGTGGTCGTCGAGGTGGCGGCTCCACCGGTCGCCGTGATGCCGGTCAGCGACGGCAGAGAGAAGTAGGTATTGGCGCACGCCGCCGGTGAAGCAGCCGTCATAGAGGCGTCGTTGGTCAAGGTGACCGCCAGCGGGTTGTTCGCCTGACCGCTCGCTCCGACGGTCAGGGGCGTGGTCAGGGTGTGCGAACTCCCGCTCGTCGCCGTGGAGAAGTTCCAGATGACGTCGCTCGGTGTGGCGGCGAGACACCCGGCCTGGGTCGTGGTGAGGGCGCTCGTCGTGTAGCCGGTGGCATAGGTCGTGTTCGTCGGCAGCTGCATCGCGGTGATCGTGACCGGGTAGGGGTTGGAGTTGGAGATGGTCACGACGACGTCGCCGGTTCCCCCCGGGTAGAGCAAACTGGTCGCCGAAGGAGCCGCCACGGCGGTGATGGTCACGTTCGAGATGGTGGCCGACTGGCCCTCACCGGATGAACCCCCGTTCAGACCGACCACCCAGTTGGTTGCCGCGTACGATGCCACCCCGGCCAAGAGAATGCCGCAGGCCACTGAGACGATCTTCATCTTCGACGCCCGATGCAGACTTACTTTGGCATGGACGGGAGCGCTCCTTTTCGACCTGGGCAGCCTGCCCCCCGATCTCTCGCTTCGTCCGGAGCCTGGCCAGCGGAAATGCACGTTCACGACCTCCTCGATCACTACCCAGGTCAAGACTCGGTCGTCTCGCACCACCCCTTGAAGGCATCCCGTACGGGACTTGCATACGTATCTACGGAAGATTTCTACGTAACCCGTGCGCTACCCGCGCGTTCTGCACGTGTCACGATAAGGAGGGACCATCGCGAGCCCAGATTGCCGACGTGGACACGAACGAGCTTCTGACGGAGATCCCCGATTGCGTGCTGGTCCTCAACGGGTCGGGCCACGTCCAGTGGGGGAACAAAGCGGCCGAACGACTCTTCGGCCGGTCGTTGCGCGACTCCATCGGGTTTCCCGCGCTCGACCTTGTTCATCCCGACGACCTGGAGCTCGTCCTTCGTTCGTTGGAGAGTGTCCAGCGCAAGGAAGTGGGGACTCTCATCGAGGTGCGTGCGAAGACCCCCTCAGGCTGGCGTCTGCTGGAGGTGCTCGGTGCTCCCATCAGCTGGCCGGGTGAGCCAGGCGCGGTGCTGTTCTCCATGAGAGACCTGACCGAGCGTCGGCGATTCGAGGTGGCACGCAGCAGGGACGCGACCTTCCGCACCGTGGTTCAGAATTCCCCCGACATGATGATCCTGCTGTCCGCGTCAGGCGACGTGGATTCCTTCTCGGGAGCACTCAGCCGGATCCTCGGACACGACCCAGAGTTGATCGAAGGTCGACCACTCGTTGGGTTCGTGATCCAAGAGGACCAATTGGTCTTCCTCGCTTCGCTCCACACGGCCTCGCGGGGCGCCACGGCGTCCAAGCCTCTGAGGGTTCGGATCCGCCTCATGCGCCACGAGACCGGGGAGCCGGTTCCATTCGAGTTCACGTTCGTCAATCTGTTGGACGATCCGTCCGTCGCCGGCTTCGTCATCTCAGCGCACGACATCACGATGCAGGTCGCGGCCGAAAGAGAGCTGCACCAAAGCGAGCAGCGCTTTCGCAGGGTCTTCGATCAGGGCCCTCTCGGGATCTTTCTCACCGATTTCGACCACAGGATCATTGATGCCAATGACGCCTTCTGTCGCCTGGCCCGACAGCCGGCAGACAAGGTCATCGGTTCACAGATGCAATCGTTCGTCCACCCGGAGGATCGCGAGGCAGCTCAGGCCCTCGGCCTCCAGCTGGTCCAGCACCCGGCGGTGAACCACAAGATCGAGGTTCGCTTCTCCGCGGGCAGCCAGGACATCGTCGTCGCAAGCATGACCGCCTCGGTCATGCAGGACGAGATGGGAGTTCCGCTCCATTGCCTGTGGGTGGTCGACGATGTGACGGAGCGCAAGATGCTCGAGCGGGAGCTCATTTCCCATGCCAACACGGCAAGCCAGCTTCTTGGCAGCTTCACGAGCCGAGAGACGGAGGTTCTCGAGCTGTTGGCAGCGACCTCGTCAGCTTCGCAAATTGCCGATCGGCTGGTTCTCTCGGTGCGGACGGTCGAGACCCACTTGGCGAACGTCTATCGCAAGTTGGGTGTCCACAGCAGGGAGGCGGCCAGGGCCGAGTACGCGCGATTGACGAGGGCCGTTGCGGGTGCTCCGCCCGAATGGACAGCCTCCGACTTCTCTTGAGCTGCTCCGAATCGGGTGGATGATGTCCCCCTGGAGTTCACGTACGAGTGAATGTAGGGATCCACTGGGGAGGGACACTCATGGTTGGGCAAGTCGCGACCGGTGGACGGCTCGAGGTGACCGCGCTTGGAGACGAGATGAATGAAGCTGCTCGCATCGAGAGTGCGGCGTGCAGGCCATATCAACCGTCGTGACGCCGCCGCCGTGCGCTCGATCGCAAAGAAGTTGATTGGACACCCGCCTGCCCTCGGAAAGCGTGCCCGACGGCCGCGGTCTTCAACAAGCCCCCCGTATCCCATATGGGCGTGACCAGGGCATGACTCTCCAGTCGGATTTCAAGGTCACTTTCCCGTCCTTTCGTGCGGATCCCCGCCACACACGATCGCCTCAGCGCCGTCGTCGTCGTTCGCAACACGCCATCCGGCGAACGTTGGGCGTTCAGCCACCGCTGAGGTGGCTCGCGGCGGGACCGCCCGCCATGATCGGGTCGACCTGGCGATTTCCGACCTGAATCGACACATCCGCGGCGCGGCAACGTCGCCGGATTGGTGGCCAGCCTGAACGTCAAGGCTTTGGCTCACTGAGGAGCAGCGCCGCCGCCCTCTTGCTCCCGCCCGATCTCCCCAAGGAGCGCCCTCTCCCGCGCAAACCGAATCTGATCGAGGAAGGACGTGAGCGCCGCCGCCTCGTCACTCGTCATTCGAGATCCCTCCAGCGCCAGGACCCGTCCGCTCGCGATTTCGACGCTGAACGTGGCGGATTCAGGAGTCATGACGGTCGTCTCCCCGACGGCGGCCTCGACGCCCCACGAGTCGTCGTTCCAATGCAGGACACACGCGCCGTCGAGACCGAAGGTCCGCCGGACGGAGGCGATCGCCGACTCGACCTGTCCCGTATGGATCAGGCTGTCTGCGGCCAAACGAAGGAGATTCTGTGAGATGGCGTTCGTATGTGCCGTGCGCACACCCTGACGGGCCAGAAGATCGACGAGATAGCCGACGGCGCCCGCAACGACGACGAACGTGATCAATGCGATCAGGTCGACTAAGCGCCCGACGCGCAGGCTGTAGAACGGCGGCGCAAAGAAGAAGTCCGACATGACGAAGGCCACTGCCGTCGCCAGAATGGCGGGTCGGCTCCCGCCCAGCAGCGCGACCGCCACCACGGCCAAGAGATTGCACAGCAGCATTCCTGCGAGCTGGAGGGACGACCGCACCGGGAGCAATGCAGTCGTCAGGATCACCGGGAGAAGCAGGGCAGCCAGCCATGCTGCCGCACGCCGCTGGGTAGGGAAGACGACGCGCCGGGGGCCTGACCTGCCGATAGGTTTGGTTCGTGTGGCTGGGTGCGCAGGTTCCCGGGGTGGGACGATGTGCACCTCGATCGGACCTGCTGAATGGATGGCCTTGTGAATGACCGATCCGTGCAGCAGCTCGTCCTTGCGGGAGCGGCGGGTCGCACCCAGCACCAGCTGGCCGGCTCCCTCGGACCGTGCAAACTCCAACACCGTCATGGCGACATCGACGCCGGCCAACTCGGTGTAATGCCCTCCCAGCTCGGTGAGGAGCCGGCGCTGGCCCGCCAACCAGGACGGTTCGGGTTCGACCTTGTCGGTGGGCACGCGTACGTACACACCGACGAGTTCGGCATGGACCGTCCCAGCGATGTGCGATGCTCGCCGAAGTACGTGCTCCGCCTCCGGGTCACCGGTCAGGGCAACCAGCACCCGCTCAGGTATTCCGATCGGTCCACCAAGATCCTGCACCGCGTGTACCAGGCCAGGCTCGAGAAGGTTGTGTTCGTCCAGCCACCTCAAACCCGCCTTCCGTAACGCGGCGAGACGGTCGGCGTCAAAGAACCCGGACAAGGCCGACTGGGCAGCGTCGGACCCGACGATATCAGCGTGGGCTACACGGCCACGGAGCTGTTCCGGTGTGACGTCCACGAAATGGACGCTCTCGGAGGCTGCAATCACAGCGTCGGGCACCGACTCTCGTTGCGGGACTCCGGTGATTGCTTCAACTGCGTCGTTCAGACTCTCGAGATGCTGCACGTTGAGCGTGGTCACCACATCGATTCCAGCACCGAGCAACTCCTCGACGTCCTCCCATCGCTTTTCGTGGCGGCTGCCGGGTACGCACCGATGGGCCAATTCGTCCACCAACACCACGCTTGGGTGCCGGTTCAGAATCGCGTCCATGTCGAGCTCTTCGAAATTGGTTCCCCGATAGCCGACCTGGCGTGTTGCGACGCGTTCCAACGAAGAACCAGTCGAATCCGAGCCGAACCTTGTAGCCTGGTTTGATAATCATCCGGAGGGACGTGTTATGCCGCCTACCAAGAAAGCAACCACCACCAAGCGAGCCGCGACGAAACGGTTGACCGCCTCGGAGGTGACCGCAAAGAAGAGGGCGACGACCACCAAGCGCGCAGCGAAGAAGCGTCTCACCACCTTGGAGAAGACGGCCAAGGAGAAAGTGACCGCGGCCGAACGGACCGTCAAGAAACAGCTGACCGGTTTGGAGAAGAAGACCAAGAAGAGGGCCACTGCCACCAAGCGAGCCGCCAAGAAGCAGCTGACCGGTCTGGAGAAAACGGCCAAGAAGAGGGAGACCGACACAACGCGAGCCGCCAAGAAGCAGGTGGCCGGTCTGGAGAGGGCGGCCAAGAAGAGGGCGACCACCACCAAGCGTGCCGCGAAGAAGCGTCTCACCGGCTCGGAGGTGACCGCAAAGAAGAAGGTAACCACCACCAAGCGAGCCGCGAAGAAGCGAGTGACCGGTTTGGAGAGGGCGGCCAAGAAGAAGGCAACCACCACCAAGCGTGCCGCCAAGAAGCGTGTGAACGCTCTCTGACCCCAGCCGACATGTGGGGAGGCAACCACTTCGGTGTCGACCTGGTCGGCGGGCCGGACCTCTCAAAGGGGTGAATGGGCAACCTCAACCCATGGAAAGGAAGCCCGAGAGCGGCCGAATGGAACCCGCTCCGTGTCCTCGCTGAGCCTGTGGCTTCCCCTTTGAGCAACCTGACGGTCAATTGAGATGGCGAAGGCTCGAAATTGAAACTCATTCCAATTCCTGGAGGGCACGTGGAGGGCACGAAATCTCGAGCCCAGAATCGACCGCCAGTCGAAACAGTCTCTGAACTGGTCCTTCCCGGTGGTCGGGACCGGCGTCGATCCGGTGACCTCACGCTTTTCAGGCGCGCGCTCTACCAACTGAGCTACCCGACCGGGTAACCGGGCTCCACCGCACGGGACGGGACGGAACCTGGTGGCGGACCTGACGGGATTTGAACCCGCGACCTCCGCCTTGACAGGGCGGCGTGCACTCCGAGCTGCACCACAGGTCCGTGGCGGTGATGGCCGTCATGCTCCGCGGTCGGGTTTGATGCCTCCCGTTGAGCAGCCCTTCACTGTAGCCGGTCCCCGGTTCGGCCCACCCCCGGCTCGGCGGTCCGGCGGGTCCTACGGGGTGGCGGCCCGCAGGGCCTGGACCCCGGCCTCGAAGGAGGCGAACTTTCCGGCGTCCAGCGCCTGGGCCAGCGACGCCGCACACAGCCGGTCGGTCGTCTCCTCGGCGTCGTCGTGCTTCGCCTTGATGGCAGCGACATCGGGGAAGGGCTCCGGCCAGCCGAAGAACTTCGCCTGGCCCACCCCTTCGTTCGTGAGGATCGCCTCGAGAGGGGACAGCCCGGCCGCCGTGGTGGCCACCAGGTGGAGGCCGCCCCGCCACTCCCGGAGGATCTGCATCAGCTGGGCGGCCCGGCCGGCCGGCGTCTCGCAGCGGGCGGCGTCGCGCCACCCCACGAAGATCGGGATGGCCGAGCCCTCGAGGCCGTCCACCAACTCCTCGGTGACCGCGACGATGTCCTCCAGGGCCTCCACGTCGGCGTAGTGCTTCCGGCCCCACTTCGAGTGGGCCTCGGCCATGCGCGCCGCGCCCTCCGACGCCGAGGCGACGCCGACACCCTCGGTGTACATCGCCTGCACCGCGTTCGGCTCGAACCACCCGAAGGTGGATGTCACCACGTCCGCTCCGACGTCACCGAGCATGCCGCCACGCCCTGCGAAGTAGAAGCTGAAGGGGTTGGACCATCCCCACTCGGCCGCCCATGCGAAGACGTCGGGACTGAGATAGATGGCGGTCCCGATGTCGTGGATCGGGACTGACGTGCGCTTGACGACGCCGAGCGCGGCGCCGTCGTCGCTGCTACCCATGGGGCCTCCTTGTGTCGGTCCGGAATCAGGGATGTGTCGAAGCCACGTTGACAACGCGTCGCATACCCGGAATGTTGCCGACGACCTCTTCGAGGAGGCCGACCACAGCGGCAAGCTCCGGCGAAACGTCCTGCAGCGACTGGGTGGCCTTGGGGAGTTCGGTCACCAGTTCAAAGGCGATGGTGCCGACACGCTCCGTGACGGCTCGCATCACGGAGGCGGACTCGGTGAACAACGGCATCGAGGCGTTGAGGGCGCCCACCGCCTGCTCGAACCCCGAGGCAGCAGTCGAGATACCGAGCGCAGCGAGATCGAAGCCGGTGCCGGCCGTATTCATGCCCCCGTCGATCCGTTCGAGCAGGGGCATCAGGCGGTCCAACCGATCGGATATGTCGTCGATCGCCTGGAGTGCCGCCAGCGTCGCCGAGGGGAGGCGAAGCAACGTGCTCGGAAGGCCGACGATCGTCTCGAGGATTGATTGAGATTCCATCATCTTGATCATGTGTCGGATCGTGTCGGGTGTCCAGTATCCCCGGCACCGCCGGTCGAGCGATCAGGCCAGTTCGGATTCGATGGCGGCCCGAAGCTCGGTGAGGACGTCTTGGCGGGCCCGCCGCTTCGTGGCGGCGTGCGCCGCCCGGTCCAGGGTCGCCAGGTCCTCGGCCGCCGCGAGCGCACAGGCGTCGAGCTCGTGGGCATCGACGACCGTATCGAGGAGTCCCGCCTCCCGTGCGCCAGCCGGATCGAACATCGCCCCGGTGACCGCGGCGTGGTCGAAGTGCGCCGGGCTGAGGCGGTGGCGGGCCAGGACGATGGCGAACCATGGCAACGTGAGGCCGATCCTCACCTCGTTCAACCCGAGCCTGAAGGGGCCGTCCGCCCCGATCCGCGTGTCCGCCGCCATGAGGAGGAAGGCGCCCGCCGGGTAGGCATGGCCGGTGCAGGCGACGGCGACGGGCGCCGGAAAGGAGAGGATGCGCTCGGCCAGGGTCGCTCCGAGCCGGAGCATGACCAGGGCGTCCTCCTGAGAACCCTGGAAAACGTTGAGATCGAAGCCGGCCGAGAAGCAGCCCGGCCGCCCGGACAGCAGCGCGACCGTGCCGTCGCGCTCCACCTGGTCGAAAGCCTCGTGGAGCTCCCGCAGCATGGCGATGGAGAAGACATTGACCTTGCCGTCGTCCATCGTGATGGTGCTGACCCGGTCGGAGCGGCGGTAGGTGATCAGCTCGGGCATGGCGCCTCCCAGGGGTACGACCGGGCTATTCTGAAACTATGTTTCGGAACACTGTTTCAGGACTGACGACCCACTGTCAAGGACCGCTGCTCGGGACCGGCTGATGCCCCGCACGAAGCAGCGCACGCCCGAGCTCAAGGACCGCCTGGTCGCCGCCGCCGTCGGTCTCCTGGCCGAGGAGGGCGCGGCGGGGCTCACGGCGCGCTCGCTCGCGGCGCGGGCGGAGACGTCGGCCCCGGCGCTCTACGAGCTGTTCGGGGACAAGTCCGGCGTGGTCCGCGAGCTCTACTTCGAGGGCTTCCGCCGGCTCCTGGCCGATCTGGCGGCGGCGGCCGAGACGGACGACCCGATGGCGGACCTGTGGGCGCTCGCCACGAGCTACCGCCGGTTCATGCGGGCCAACCGCGAGCTGGCGGACGTCATGTTCTCCCGGCCGTTCACCGACTTCTCGCCCGGGCCCGACGAGCTCGCCGCCACGAGCTCGGTGCGGATCCTGATCGTCGGCCGGATCCGCCGGTGCATCGATGCGGGTCGCCTCCGTGGCGACGAGACCGATGTCGCCCACGTCTTCGTGGCGATGATTCAGGGCATGGCGTCCGCCGAGTCGGCGGGCCGGCTCGGGAACTCCACCGAGTCGGTGGAGCGACGCTGGCGCCTGGCGATCGGCACGCTGCTCAACGGCTTCGGTGCCCAACGCGGCGGCACGCCTACCGCCTGATGACGGAGGCTCCCCGGGTGAGGACCGTCTGGTAGAGGATCGCCGGCAGCCGCGAGACCAGGTCGATCACCTTGGCGTCGGGGCCGATGAGGGCGCGCCGGCGATCGTGGCGCACGGCGGTGAGGATCTGCTGGGCGGCTCGTTCCGGGGAGGTGATGAACATGCGCTCGAAATCCCGGATTGCCTTCTCGGCATCTCCCGCCACTGCGGACATGCTGGCGTCCATCCGGGCATTGCGTGCGATGTTGGTCTTGATCCCACCCGGGTGGACCGTCGTCACGGACACGTCGGCTCCCTCGATCTCGAGCTCCATGCGCAGCGTGTCGGTGAACCCCCGCACGGCGAACTTGGCGGCGTTGTACGCCGACTGCGACGGCACGCTGATGAGGCCGAAGACACTCGACAGGTTGACGATGTGCCCCTCGCCCGATGCTTTCAGATGCGGCAGGAACGCCTTCGTCCCGTAGACCACGCCCCAGAAGTTGATGTTCATCAGCCACTCGAAGTCCTCGTAGGACATGGCCTCGACGGTGGCGCCCAGCGCCACGCCGGCATTGTTGACGATGAGGTTGACCTTGCCGTGATCGGCCACCACCCGATGGGCCCAGGCGTACACGTCGTCCCGCACGGCGACGTCGAGGTGCTGTGACGTGATCTTGACCCCGAAGGCCTCGCAGCGCCACACCGTCTCGGCCAGCCCGGCGTCGTCGATGTCCGACAGCGCGAGGTAGGCGCCTCGCCGCGCCAGCTCCACTGCGAGGGCCCGGCCGATGCCCGAGCCGGCCCCCGTGATCGCCGCCACACGGCCACTGAAGTCCTTCACGTCGACGGTCCCTCTCGCCGGTGGCTCACGAGGCCACGGAGGCGGCGGGCTCGGCGGGCACGCCGGGACCGGAGAATTCCATGACGGAGTCCTCGACGTCGCTCATCTTGAGGGCCCGGTAGTCACGGAGATAGCTCTGGTGGACCTTCCAGGGGTGCGCCGAGCCCTGCTTGGGGAGCAGGTGGGCGGAACGCTGGATGTACCCCGACGTGAGCCCGAGAATCGGGCCTGCCCCGACGGAGCCGTCGTTGTTGCGCGGCACGCACGCGGTCAGGCCGTGCCCGTGCATGTGGTTCAGCAGCCGACACACGTAGTCGCACGTGAGGTCGCACTTCAGCGTCCACGACGCGTTGGTGTACCCGATGGCGATGGCCATGTTCGGGACGCCCTCGAGCATCATCCCCTTGTAGGTGAGCCGCGAAGCCGGATCGACGGCCCCGCCGTCCACGCTCACTGCGATGCCACCCAGGAAGAGCAGCTCGAGGCCCGTGGCGGTCACGATGATGTCCGCCTGGAGCTCGTCACCCGACGCGAGCAACAGCCCCTTCTCGGTGAAGCGCTCGACGTGGTCCGTCACGACGGATGACGTCCCGTCGCGGATGGACGTGAAGAGGTCGCCGTTGGGCACGGCGCAGAAGCGCTGATCCCACGGGTTGTACGGGGGTGTGAAGTTGGTGGCGATGTCGTAATCGGCCGGCAGCTGGCGCTCCAGCCCCTTCAGCAGCATGCGCCGGACCAGCTTCGGGTAGCGCCGGCTCATCACGTAGAAGGCGTGGGTGGTGAGGGCGTGGAACCACTTGGTGGCCTCACCGGCCTGTGTGGGTGGCAGGACCTTGCGCAACCACGGAGCGACCGGGCTCTTGTCCGGCAGCGACGCGATATAGGTCGGCGAACGCTGCAGCATGGTCACGTGCGCCGCCGAGCGAGCGAGTGCCGGGACGAGGGTGACGGCCGTCGCACCGCTGCCGACGACGACGACGCGCTTCCCGGCGACGTCGAGGTCCTCGGGCCAGGCCTGCGGGTGCACGAGGGTTCCCGCGAAGTCCGCCATCCCCGCGAAGTCGGGCAGGTAGCCGTGATCGTAGCGGTAGTAGCCGGTGCAGGAGAAGAGGAAGCCGGCGGTGACGTGCACGATCTCGCCGGTGTCGGTCCGCTCCGCCGTGACGTGCCAAACGGTGTCGTCGGTCGACCAATCGGCCGCGGTGATCCGATGGTTGAAGCGGATGCGGGTGTCGACACCGGACTCGACGGCGGTGTCCTTGATGTACTGGAGGATGGAGTCGCCGTCCGCGATGGACTTCTCCCCGTCCCAGGGCCGGAACGAGTAGCCCAGGGTATGCATGTCCGAGTCGGAGCGGATGCCCGGATACCGGAAGAGGTCCCACGTGCCACCGATGGTGTCGCGGGCTTCGAAGATGGAGTAGCTGGCCCACGGGCACTGTGTCCTCAGGTAGTGGCCGGCGCCGACGCCCGAGAGGCCGGCCCCGACGATGAGGACGTCGAAGTGCGTGGTCCCGTCTCCCGTTGGTGGTGCCATCAGGCGGCAGCTCCGATCCGCTCGTCGTCCAGGGTGCCGTGCTCACCGAGGAGCGCGGTGCTCCAGGCTCCCATCAATTCCGGGTCGGTGAGCCGTTCGACGTGGCGGCCGTCCTCGAAGCCACCCTGACCGGGCGCGCTCGGCAGCGCACCGGTGCGCCGTCGTCCGAGGTCAGGGACAAATCGGACCAGGGCTGATTCATGACTCTGACGTTAACGTTAAACTTCGGCGAATGACGACGATTCTCTCCAACGGGAACGGCCGGGCACCCGCCCGGGACCTGCTGGCCCCGGAGACGTCCAACTACCGGTGGGTCGCCCTGGCGACCGTGACCCTGGGCACGCTGATGGTGTTCATCAACCAGTCGATCGTGCTCATTTCGCTGCCGGACATCTTCCGCGGCATCGATCTGAACCCGCTCACGCCCGGCAACACCGGCTACATGCTGTGGATGCTGATGGGCTTCATGGTGGTGCTGGCCGTGCTGGTCGTCAGCCTGGGCCGCGTGGGCGACATGTTCGGCCGGGTCAAGATCTTCAACCTCGGCTTCGCCGTCTTCACCGCCTTCTCCGTCCTCCTGGCGGTGACCTGGCTCAGCGGGACCCAGGGTGCGATCTGGCTCATCACCATGCGGGTCGGCCAGGGCGTGGGCGGCGCCATGCTCTTCGCCAACTCGTCGGCCATCATCACCGACGCCTTCCCGGCTCACCAGCGCGGCCTCGGCCTCGGCATCAACAACGTCGCCGCCATCTCCGGCTCCTTCATCGGGCTCGTCCTCGGGGGGTTGCTCGCGCCGGTGCAGTGGCATCTCGTCTTCCTGATCTCGGTGCCCTTCGGCGTCCTCGGCACGGCGTTCGCCTACGTGAAGCTCGAGGACCGCGGCGTCCGCACCCCGGCCAAGATCGACTGGCTCGGCAACGTCACCTTCGCCGTCGGCCTGATCTCCATCCTGGTGGGGATCACCTACGGCCTCCTCCCCTACGGCGGGCACACGATGGGGTGGACCAGCCCCGTGGTCCTGGCGGAGATCTTCGGCGGCATCGCCGTCCTCGTGGTCTTCGGTGTGATCGAGACGAAGGTCGCCCAGCCGATGTTCCACCTCTCGCTCTTCCGCATCCGCGCCTTCAGCGCGGGCAACGTGGCCAGCTTCCTCGCCTCGCTCAGCCGCGGCGGCCTGATGTTCATGCTCATCATCTGGCTGCAGGGGATCTGGCTCCCGCTGCACGGGTACAGCTTCGTCCAGACACCCCTGTGGGCAGGCATCTACATGATCCCGCTGACGGTCGGCTTCCTCGCCGCCGGCCCGGTCAGCGGGGTGCTGGCCGACCGCTACGGGGCGCGGCCCTTCGCCACGGGAGGGCTGGTGCTGGTGGCGCTGACCTTCATCGCGCTGATGCAGCTGCCCGTCGACTTCTCCTACTGGGGCTTCGCCGCGCTCATCTTCTTCAACTCGGTGGGGATGGGCATGTTCATCGCGCCCAACCAGACGGGCATCATGAACAGCCTCCCGGCCAATCAACGCGGCGCCGGCGCCGGCATGGCGGGCACCTTCAACGCCTCCGCGCAGGTGCTCTCCATCGGCATCTTCTTCACCCT
>PMPX01000252.1 GCA_003169235.1 Acidimicrobiaceae bacterium
GTGTCCACGATGATCTTGCGGCCCGTGAGGCCGGTGTCGGCGTGGGGCCCACCCAGCACGAAGATGCCGGTGGGGTTGACGAAGATGCGCAGTGCCTCGGTGTCGAGGTCGGTCGGCAGCAGCGGGTTGATGACGTGCTCAATCAGGTCGGGGCGCAGCTGCTCCTCCAGGTCGATGCCGCCGGCGTGCTGGGTCGAGATCAGGACCGTGTCGATGCGCACGGGCCGGCCATCCTCGTAGACGACCGAGACCTGGGTCTTGCCGTCGGGTCGCAGGTACGGCACCGCAGCCGCCCGCCGCACCTGCGCCAGGCGCTCCGAGAGGCGGTGCGCCAGCCAGATCGGCAGAGGCATCAGGTCCGGCGTCTCGTCGCAGGCGTAGCCGAACATCATCCCCTGGTCGCCGGCGCCCTGNNCCCTGCGCGATGTCGGGCGACTGCGCGTCGAGCGAGACGAGCACACCGCAGGTCCTGCCGTTGAAGCCGTAGGCGTCGTTGTCGTAGCCGATGTCGCACACCGTGTCGCGCACGAGCGCGGCGATGTCGACGTACGTCGACGTGGTCACCTCGCCAGCCACCACGACGAGGCCGGTGGTCAGCAGCGTCTCGCAGGCGACGCGGCTCGAGGGGTCCCCCTCGAGAATGGCGTCGAGGACCGCATCGGAGATCTGATCCGCCATCTTGTCGGGGTGCCCCTCGGTGACCGATTCCGAGGTGAAGGTGGTTCTCACGTCGTGCTCCGCTTCTCGTTGTGGTGGGCGATCACCCTATCTAATACGGCATTTGCCACTGCATCCTTGGAGGTCAGTGGGACTTCCGTGGTGCTCCCGTCGGCTCCGAGGATCACGACGGCATTCGTGTCGTGGTCGAACCCCGTACCCGGAGCGCTCACATCGTTCACGACCAGCAGGTCGACGCCCTTGCGCGCCAGCTTGCGCCGGCCCCGCTCGAGCGCATCGGGGGTCTCGGCCGCGAAGCCGACGAGCAGCTGGCCCGGCGGGCGGCGGGCGGCCAGGCCGGCCAGGATGTCGGGCGTCGGCTCCAGGACGAGCTCGGGGATCCCCTCCTCCTTGGACAACTTCCGGCCGGCGGGGCGCTTGGGCCTGAAGTCGGCCACCGCCGCGGCCATCACCACGACGTCGGCGCCGTCGGCCGCAGCGCCCACCGCGTGCTCCATGTCGGCGGCCGACTCCACGTCGATCCTCCTCACCGCGGTGGCCACGTCGGGCGGGAGGGCGAGCGGTGACGACGTGACGAGCGTGACGTCGGCGCCACGGCGCGCCGCGGCGACCGCGATGGCATGGCCCTGCTTGCCGGACGACCGATTGGTGATGAAGCGAACGGGGTCGAGCGCCTCACGCGTGCCCCCGGCGCTCACGACGACCCGCGCCCCGAGCAGGTCGGGGCGCCCGGCGCGCCCGAGCCGTTCCAGCACACGGTCGACGATGACACCCGGGTCGGCCAGCCTTCCCTCGCCCGAGTCCCCTCCGGCCAGCCGGCCACTCTCGGGCGGGACGATGTCGACGCCGCGGCGCTCCAGCGTGGCCAGGTTGTCCCGCACCGACGGGTGCTCCCACATCTCGGTGTGCATGGCCGGACAGACCAGCACCGGGGCCCGGGTCGCCAGCAACGTGGCCGTCAGGAGGTCGTCGGAGAGGCCCGCGGCATACCGGGCGATCGTGTGCGCGGTGGCCGGCACCACGACGACGAGGTCCGCGCCCTGCCCGAGCGCGGTGTGCGGAATGGGCGAGGACTCGTCCCACAGCGAGCGCTGCACCGGCTCGGAGGCCAGGGCCGAGAAGGTCACCTCGCCGACGAACCTGATCGCGTCGTCGGTCAAGACGGGTGTCACGTGCACGCCGGCGTCGACCAGCCGGCGGCAGACCTCGACGGCCTTGTAGGCGGCGATCCCCCCGCAGACACCGAGGACGACGCGGGGGCGCAGCGTGGTGGGCCCGGCGTCCACGGGTGGCTCCTCGGTGCCCGGATGTCCGGCCATCGGCGGTGTCCGCCGTGCCTCTGCGCCCGGCGCCTAGCTCGCGGTCGGGTCCTCGTCCCCGACGTCGAGCGTCTCGATCACTTCGACCTCGGCCACTGCGGCAACCTCGCCCGCCCCACCCTCGGCGAGCAGGCCCGCCTCGGCGGCGTCCGCGAGGGCGGCGGCCAGGGCGGCCTCCTCCTCGGGGTCGGGCCGGGTGTAGGTCGCCTTGCCGGCGGCGATCTCCTCGAAGGCGATGGAGACCGGCTTGCCCGACACGGACGCCACCTGCGGTGGCACCACCTTGCCGAGGCCCTCGCCCAGGCTGTTGTAGTACGAGTTGACCTGTCGGGCGCGGGCAGAGCCCAGCGCCACCAGGGTGAACTTCGAGTCCACCTTGTCCAGCAGGTCTTCGATGGGTGGGTCCATGAGCGTGTGGCGGCCTTGGGCCATCAGGATTCCTCCGGTTCCGCGGCGCCGGAGGCAGCCGTTCGGGTCCGATCGACTATAGCCGTCAGGTCGGCCAGGGTCTGACGCAGGTCGTCGTTGACCACCGTATGAGCTGCGATTTTGGCTCCCCGCTCCACCTCCGAGCGCCCCAGCTCGACCCGGCGGCGGATGTGCTCCTCGTCGTCCCCACGTGCCGCCAGCCGCTCGGCCTGCACCTCGGGCGAGGGCGGGAGCAGCAGGATGACGGTGGCGTCCGGCCTGAGCGCCAGAACCTGCTCGGCACCTTGCACGTCGATCTCGAGGAGCACGTCGGACCCCTGCGGGGGGTCGGGGATGGGCGTCCCCATGAGGTGGTCGAGGAACTCGGCCCACTCGAAGAACCGGCCCTGGGCCACGGCCTCCTCGAACGTCGAGCGGTCGACGAAGACGTAGGCGCCCCGCTCCTGCTCGCCCGGGCGCGCCGCCCTGGTGGTCCAGCTCCGGCTCAGCCAGATGGTGGGGTCCCGGGCGGTGAGCTCCGCCGCCATCGTGCCCTTGCCGGCCCCACCGGGGCCGATGAGCACGAAGATGTGTGGTTCAGCGCGCAGTCTCTTTGAGCAGCGCCTCGCGCTGCTTGGCACCGAGCCCCTGGAGCCGGCGGCTGTCGCTGATGCCGACGGTCTCCATCAGGCGCCGTGCCTTGACCTTGCCCAGGCCGGGCAGGGACTCGAGCACCGAGACCACCTTCATCTTTCCGATGGTCTCGTTGGAGTCGGCCTCGGTCAGGAGTTGCGCAAGGTTCAGGTGGCCCATCTTGAGCTTGTCCTTGACCTCGGCCCGCTCGCGGCGAACCCTGGCAGCCTTTTCGAGGGCAGCGGCGCGCTGCTCGGGAGTGAGTGCGGGAGGTTGCGGCATGGCGAGACCATAGCGCCTCGGCCACCCAGATTCATACCCATTCTCCCTCTTCAGCCCATTTTCAGCCCATTGAGGCCGCCAGCTCACGCGCCAGCGAGGCCGCCTGACGCCTCAGGGCGTCGGGATCGGCCCCGCTGGTGAGGATCCCCCGGGAGCTGCTGGGCAGCACGCTGCCGGGCCGGCATCCGGCGAAACGCTCGGCCACATCGGCCGGTCCGGCGCCCTGCGCACCGAGTCCCGGAGCGAGAATCACCCCTCCGAGCTGGGACAATGAGAACGCGGAGGGCTCGAGCGTCGCCCCGATCACCGCACCCACCGTCCCGGGCGGGATGTCGGGCGACTCGTTCAGCGCCGCGATCTCGCCGAGCAGCATGTCCTCGACGCCGGCCCCCGACGACGTGACCGCCCGTTGCAGCTCACGACCCTCCGGGTTGGAGCTGCGGGCGACGACCAGGACACCCCGCCCGGTGGCGGCGGCCCGACGGAAGAGCGGCGCCAGCGCGCCGAGGCCGAGGTAGGGGTGCGCCGTGACGGCATCCGCCGCCAGCGGGCTGGCGTCGCCGAGCCAGGCGTCGGCGTAGGCCTCCGCCGTGGAGTCGATGTCACCCCGCTTGGCGTCCGCGATCACGATCAGGCCGGCGGCACGGGCCTCGGCGATGAGGCGTTCCAGCTCGGCCATGCCCGCCGAGCCGTGCCGCTCGAAGAAGGCGACCTGCGGCTTGATGACGCCCACGGTCCCGGCGAACCCCTCGACGCAGGCCCGGCAGAACGCGCGCAGACCCCTGGCGTCGTCGCTGAGGCCCCACGACGCCAGCAGCGCCCCCGACGGGTCGATCCCCGCGCAGAGCGGCCCGTGGGCGCGCACCGCCGCGGCCACCTTGTCACCGAAGCTGTCAGCCATCCCGGCCTCCCTCCTTGAGCGAGCTCGTTGCCGGCACGGGAGCGACGGCCACCCCCACGCCCCCGGCGTCGTCGGCGCCGGCCCGTCGGCGCGCCTGCGCCCGGATCCCTTCGACCGTGGTGCCATGGGCGTCGCACCAGCGCGCCAGCTGGCGCAGCACCTTCCAGGGCGCGCGCGGGTCCCGGAAGGTGGCGGTGCCCACCTGCACGGCGTCGGCGCCGGCCTGCAGCAGCTCCACGGCGTCACGCCCCGTCATCACGCCGCCCACCCCGACGATGGGCGCGGCGGGGAAGGCGGCGCGGCATTCCCACACGGCCCGCACCGCCACCGGGTGCACCGCGCTCCCCGAGAGCCCGCCGCCGCCGGCGCCGAGGACCGGCCGTCCCGATTCGGTGTCGAGGGCCAGGCCCAGCAGGGTGTTGACCAACGTGAGCCCGTCGGCGCCTCCCTCGAGGGCGCCGGCCGCGATCTCGACCACATCGGGCACGTTGGGGCTGAGCTTGGCCCATCGGGGCAACCCGCAGGCGGTGGCCGCCATGACCCTGGACGTGGCGTCGGCCGAGTGGGCGAACATCCGGGCGCGGTCCTCCACGTTGGGGCAGCTGACATTGACCTCGAGCGCCACGATGCCGGCGCCGGCGCCGGAGCTCGTCCCGGTGGCGTGGGTGGCGGCCGCCGCCACGAGCTCCGCCGCCCGGGCGTAGTCCGACACCGTCCGGCCCCAGATGCTGACCACGACGCGCGCCCCGGCGGCGTGCAGCGCCGGGAGGTCGTCGCGCAGCCACGCCGCCAGGCCCGGGCCCTGCAGCCCGACGCTGTTGAGCATGCCGGCACCGACCTCGTGCACCCGAGGCGCCGGGTTGCCGGGCCACGGCTCGACCGACAGGGACTTGACGACGACCGCGCCCAGGCCGTCCAGCGCGCCGTACTCCGCCAGCTCGGCCCCGTGCCCCGACGTCCCCGAGGCCGTCATGATCGGGTTGTGGAGCCCGACGCTGCCCACGCGGGTGGCGAGCGCCGCCGCACCGGGGGGCCGCCCGTTCACCGTGCCGTCCATCCCGGGACCGGGTGCAGGTCCTGCAGCGCCCGCACCACCAACGCGTGGGAGCGGACGTCGGCGATCCCCGCCGCGGCGGCCCGCGCGGCAGCCAGGGTGGTCAGGCAGGGCACCTTGTGGACCACCGCAGCGGTCCGGATGTGCCGGCCGTCCGCCCGCGGGCCGAGCCCGCGTGGCGTGTTCACCACGAGCTGCACCTTGCCCTGGGCGATCAGGTCCACGGCGTCGGAGGCCACGCCCTCCTCCCCCACCTTGGCCACCAGCGTGTCGACGGGCACGCCCTCGGAGCGCAGGTAGCCGGCCGTCCCCATGGTCGCCGCGATGGAGAAGCCCAGCCCGCTGAAGGACCGTGCCACCTCCAGACCGGCCGGCTTGTCCCGGTCGGCGAGCGACAGGAAGACGGTGCCAGCGTCGGGCAGGCGGATGCCGGCCGCCATCTGGCTCTTGGCGAAGGCGAGGCCGAACGTGATGTCGACGCCCATCACCTCGCCGGTCGATCGCATCTCGGGGCCGAGCAGCGTGTCGACGCCCGGGAAGCGGTCGAACGGGAGCACCGCCTCCTTGACGCTCACGTGGTCGAGCACGGGCACCCGGCCCACGGCGTCGGCGGGCAGCAGCCCCTCGGTGCGCAGCTCGGCCAGCGTCTGGCCGACCATGACCCGCGAGGCCACCATGGCGAGGGGGACGCCGGTCGCCTTGGCCACGAAGGGCACCGTCCGGCTGGCCCTCGGGTTGGCCTCGAGCACGTAGACCTGCCCGTCCTTCACCGCGTACTGCACGTTGATGAGGCCGCACACCTCCAGCGATTCGGCCAGCGAGCGGGTGTGGCGCTCGAGCGCCTCGAGGACGTCGTCGCGCAACGTCTGCGGCGGCAGGGCGCAGGCCGAGTCGCCCGAGTGCACCCCGGCCTCCTCCACGTGCTCCATGACGCCCGCGATCAGGAACTCACCGGCGCTGTCGCGCACCGCGTCGACGTCGACCTCGACGGCGTCCTCGAGGAAGCGGTCCACCAGGACGGGGCGCTCCGCGGTGACCCCACCCTCCCGGGCGAGCGCGCCCGTGGTCATCGCCTGCATGACCCGCCGCACCCCGTCGTCGTCGTAGACGATCTCCATGGCCCGGCCGCCCAGGACGTAGCTCGGGCGCAGCAGCACCGGGTACCCCACCCTCCCGGCGATGGACAGCGCCTCGGCCGTGCTCGTGGCGGTTCCCCCGGCCGGCTGGGGGATCGCCAGCTCGTGGCACAGCGCGTTCCAACGCTCGCGGTCCTCGGCCAGGTCGATGGACGCCGGGCTCGTGCCGAGCACCAGGCCCGGTGGCAGGGAGTGGGCCAGCTTCAGGGGGGTCTGCCCCCCGAGCGACACGATCACCCCGGCCACCGTCCCACCGGCGGCCTGCTCGGCCTCGAGCACGTTGGCCACGTCCTCGGCGGTCAGCGGCTCGAAGTAGAGGCGGTCCGAGGTGTCGTAGTCGGTGGAGACGGTCTCGGGGTTGCAGTTGACCATCACCGTCTCGAAGCCGGCGGCGCGCAGCGACATGGAGGCGTGCACGCAGCAGTAGTCGAACTCGATCCCCTGGCCGATCCGGTTCGGGCCCGAGCCCAGGATGATGACGCGGGCGCGCTCGGAGGGGCGCACCTCGTCCTCCTCCTCGTAGGTGGCGTAGTGGTAGGGCGTGAAGGCCTCGAACTCGGCCGCGCAGGTGTCGACCGTCTTGAAGGTCGCCCGCACGCCGTGCGACAGCCGCGCCGCCCGCATGTCGGCCTCGGTCGAGCCGCGCAGGTAGGCCAGCTGGGCGTCGGAGAACCCGAGCCGCTTGGCCCGGCGGAACTCGGCCCGACCCAGCGACGGCGCCGTGGCGATCCTGCACCGCTCCACCGCGATCCGCTCGAGCTGGCGGACGAACCATGGGTCGATGCCGGTGCGGGCCACCACCTCGTCGACGCCCGCGCCGCGGCGCAGCGCCGACTCCACCTCGTAGACGCGCTCGGGGGTGGCGATCCCGATCCGCTCCAGCACGTCCGCCAGGGGCAGCGCCTCGAGCTCGGCCTCGGCCGGATCGGCGTTGAGGCCCGCCCTGCCCTGCTCGAGCGAGCGGAGCGCCTTCTGGAGCGACTCGCAGAAGGTGCGGCCGATGGCCATCANNACCTCGCCCACCGACTGCATGCGGGTGCCGAGGCGACCGTCGGCGCCGGGGAGCTTCTCGAAGGCCCACCGCGGCACCTTGGTGACCACGTAGTCGATCGTCGGTTCGAAGGAAGCCGGTGTCGCGCGTGTGATGTCGTTGGGGATCTCGTTGAGCAGGTACCCCACGGCGAGCCGGGCCGCGATCTTCGCGATGGGGAACCCCGTCGCCTTGGAGGCGAGGGCCGAGGAGCGCGAGACCCGCGGGTTCATCTCGATGATGATCCGGCGGCCCGTGGCGGGGTCGACGGCGAACTGCACGTTGGATCCGCCGGTCTCGACGCCCACCCGGCGCAGGCAGGCGAACGCGTCGTCGCGCATGGCCTGGTACTCGACGTCGGTCAGCGTCTGGGCCGGGGCCACCGTGATGGAGTCGCCGGTGTGCACACCCATCGGGTCGAAGTTCTCGATGGAGCACACCACGACGCAGTTGTCCGCCGCATCGCGCATCACCTCGAGCTCGAACTCCTTCCAACCCGCGATCGACTGCTCCACGAGGATCTGGCCCACCGGGCTGGCGGCCAGGCCCTCGGCGGCGAGCTGCCCGAACCGGTCGGCGTCCTCGGCGATGCCCGTCCCCTTGCCGCCGAGGATGAAGCTCGGCCGCACCATGATGGGGAAGCCGATGTCCGCCGCGATCTCCTCGGCCTCCTCGAGCGAGTGCGCGAAGCCCGAGCGCGGCACCTCGAGACCGATCTCCTGCATCGCGGACTTGAACTGGTCCCGGTCCTCCGCGGTCGTGATCGCCTCGGGCCGGGCGCCGATGACCTCCACGCCGTAGCGCTCGAGCACGCCGCTCTCGGCCAGCTGCATGGTCAGGTTGAGGGCGGTCTGCCCGCCGAGGGTGGGGAGCAGCGCGTCCGGCCGCTCCTTCTCGATGATCGCCTCGAGCACCTCGGGATCGAGCGGCTCGATGTAGGTGCGGTCGGCCGTGCCGGGGTCCGTCATGATCGTGGCCGGGTTGGAGTTGGCCAGGATCACCCGGTACCCCTCCTCGGCCAGGACCCGGCAGGCCTGGGTGCCCGAGTAGTCGAACTCGCAGGCCTGACCGATCACGATCGGGCCCGACCCGATCACGAGGATCGAGTGCAGGTCGTCGCGGCGCGGCACGTCGGTGTCTCCGCCGACCCGCTCAGCGCGTCCCGGCGCCGGGCCGGACGGGGTGGGCGAGCATCAGGTCACGGAAGGCGCCGAAGAGGTAGCGGGCGTCGTGGGGGCCGGGAGCGGCCTCGGGGTGGTACTGCACCGAGAAGGCGGGCGCCGTCAGCGACCGGAACCCCTCGATGACGCCGTCGTTGAGGTTCACGTGCGTCGTCTCGGCGTCGGGGATGGAGCCCGCGGCGACCGCGTAGTTGTGGTTCTGGCTCGTGATCTCGACCACGCCCGTCTCGAGCCGCTGCACGGGGTGGTTGGCGCCGTGGTGTCCGAAGGGCAGCTTGTAGGTCGTGCCGCCCAGCGCGGTGGCCAGGACCTGGTGGCCCAGGCAGATGCCGAAGACGGGCACCCGGCCCACCAGGTCGGCCACGGCGGCCGTGGGCCCGGGCAACGCGGCCGGGTCGCCCGGCCCGTTGGAGAGGAAGACGCCGTCGGGCTCGAGCGCCAGGGTCTCGGCCGCCGTCGTGCCCGCGGGCACCACCGTCACCGTGCCGAGGGTGGTCAGGAGGTTGACCATGGTGGTCTTCACGCCGAAGTCGTAGGCCACGATGCGCAGGCCGCTCGCCGCGCCGGCGGCGGCGCCGGTGGCGGGGTGGACGCTGGGCCCGGTCGCCGTGACGCCCGACACCAGGTCCATGCCGTCGGTGCCCACCGCGGACGCCGCGGCGGCCCGCAGCTCGGCCTCGGGGGCCGTGCCGAACGCGCAGGGCACGGCACCCGCGTCGCGGACGTGGCGGGCCAGGCGCCGGGTGTCGACCCCCGTCATGGCCGGCACGCCGTGGCGGCGGAGGAACGGCTCGAGGCCCTCGGTGGCGCGCCAGTTCGACGGCTCGGTGGCCAGGTCGCACACCACGACCCCGCGGCAGTGCGGGGCGCTGGCCTCGTCGTCTGCCGCGTTGGTGCCGTAGTTGCCGATCTGGGTGCTCGTGAAGGAGATCACCTGCCCGGCGTAGGAGGGGTCGGTGATGACCTCCTGGTACCCGCTCATGGCCGTGTTGAAGACGAGCTCGCCCGTGGCCACGGGGACCACCGTCCCCGCCGCCTCCCCGCTGAACACGACGCCGTCGGCCGTCACCAGCAGCGCCGGCGCCCGGTCTCCGTGCGCGCCCGGGGCGCTCACCGCTGCGCCACGGCGTCGATCACGACGGGCTCGCCCCGCAGCACGGTGTGGCGCACCGCGCCGGCGAGCGTGCGGCCCGCGTAGGGCGTGTTGCGGCTCCGGCTGGCCAGCTGCATCGGGTCCACCACCGTCGTCGCGGCGGGGTCGAACACGCACAGGTTGGCCACCGCGCCCAGCTCGACCGGCCCCCCCTGGGCGCTGTGACCACCGACCCGCGGGTCGGTGGCCGTCAGCCTGGCGATGGCGGCCGGCTGCGCGCTCATGAGCGCAAACACCCGCTCGGGAGCGAGGTGCGGCGACAGGACCTCCCAGGCGATGGGCAGCGCGGTCTGCAGGCCGAGCATGCCCGGCGGGGCCTGGTCGAAGGGCACCTCCTTGGACTCGGGGGCATGCGGGGCATGGTCCGTCGCCACGGCGTCGATGGTGCCGTCGCACAGCCCGGCCACGACGGCCGCCACGTCCTCGTCGGTGCGCAGCGGCGGGTTGACCCGGAAGACCGGGTCGTACCCGGCCACCGCGGCATGGGTGAGGAGCATGTGGTGCGGCGCCGCCTCGGCCGTCACCGCCAGTCCCTCGGCCTTGGCCCGCCGCACGAGCTCCACCGAGCCCGCGGTCGACAGGTGCAGGAAATGGACCGGCGCGCCGGTCAGGCGGGCCAGCGTGATGTCGCGGGCCACCATGGCCTCCTCGGCCGCCGCCGGCGTGCCCGGGATGCCGAGCCGGCTCGACCAGCTGCCCTCGTGCATGGCGCCGCCCGCGGCCAGGCAGGCGTCCTCGCAGTGCTGGGCCAGCGTGACGCCGAGGCCCTTGGCGTAGTCCAGCGCGCGGCGCATGAGCGCGCCGTCCTGCACGCCGGCGCCGTCGTCGGTGAAGAGGGTCACCCCGAGGGCGGCCAGCTCGCCGAGCGGGGCCAGTGCGGTACCGGCCCGGCCCACCGTGATTGCGCCCGCGACGGCGACCTCCGCCGTGCAGCCGGCACCGAGCGCCAGGACCTCGCCGGCCACGCCGGCCGAATCGATCGCCGGCTCCGTGTTGGGCATGGCGACGATCGCCGTGTAGCCGCCCAGCGCGGCGGCCCGGGCTCCCGTCTCAATCGTCTCGGCCTCCTCGCGACCCGGCTGGCGCAGGTGCGCGTGCAGGTCCACCAGGCCCGGGCCGACGAGGCAGCCGGTGGCGTCGAGCACCGCCGCGCCCCGCGGCGGATCGATGGCCTCGGCCAGGCCGACCACCGCACCGTCGCGCACGGCCACGTCGAGGCGGGCCGAGCGCTCGGGCCCGATCACGGTGCCGCCCCGGATGACCAGCGTGGCGTCAGGCAACGGCCGGCACCTCCGCGGTGCCCGGGAGCTCGCCCCCGAGGAGCAGGAACAGGATGGCCATGCGCACCGCCACGCCGTTGGCCACCTGCTGGGTCACGACCGTGCGCGGCAGGTCGGCCACGTCCGAGGCGATCTCGACCCCGCGCACCATCGGCCCGGGGTGCGTCACGATGGCGTCCTCCCCGAGCCGCGCCGCCCGGCGGGCCGTCAGGCCCCACCGCGCCGTGTACTCGCGCAGGGTGGGCACGAACGACCCGCTCCCCCGCTCCGCCTGCAGCCGCAGGAGCGAGACGACGTCGGCATCGCCGAGGGCGGCATCGAGGTCGGTGGCCACCTCGACCGGCCAGCCCTCGAGTGAGGGCGGCAGCAGGCTGCCGGGCGCGGCCAGGGTGACGTGGGCTCCCAGGGCGGTGTAGGCGAGCACCTCGGAGCGGGCCACCCGGCTGTGACGGACGTCGCCGACGATGAGCACGCGCAGACCCTCGAAGCACCCGATGCCGAGCTCGTCGGGCGCGACGCCCTTGCGCTCGGCCAGCACCTGGCGCACGGTGAAGCAGTCGAGCAGGGCCTGGGTGGGGTGCTCGTGCCAGCCGTCACCCGCGTTGACGACGTGGGCCCGCTCGACCCATCGAGCCACCAGGTGGGGGGCGCCGGCCGACGAGTGGCGGATGATGACCGCATCGATGCCCATGGCCTCCACGGTCTCGACCGTGTCGCGCAGGCTCTCGCCCTTCTTCACCGACGAGGTGGCCACGGCGAGGGACAGCACGTCGGCCGAGAGCCGCTTGGCGGCCGTTTCGAACGAGAGCCGGGTGCGGGTCGACTCCTCGAAGAACAGGGTCGCCACCACCTTGCCCCGCAGGGTCGGGACCTTGGGCACCGAGCGGCGCTCCACCTCGGCGAAGGCCTCGGCGACGCGCAGGACCTCGGCGATCCCGTCCGTGCCGAGGTCGGAGACCGAGAGGAGGTGGCGCGAGCCGCTCACTTGTCCTCCAGGGTGCCGATCCAGACGCCGTCCTCACCGACGTCGACCATCTCCTCGCGCCGCGTCGGCAGGTTCTTGCCGACGTAGTCGGGGCGGATGGGCAGCTCACGGTGGCCGCGGTCGACCATGACGGCGAGCTGGACGGCCCGGGCCCGGCCGAAGTCGTTCAGGGCGTTGAGCGCGGCCCGGATGGTGCGGCCGGTGAAGAGGACGTCGTCGACCAGCACGACCACCCTCCCGGCCAGATCGACCGGGATGTCGGTCACGGCCTCGGGGAGGACGGGGCGCAGTCCGATGTCGTCGCGGTAGAAGGCCACGTCGAGGCTGCCGACGTCGAGACGCTGGGTGCCGTCGATCTGCCGCAGTGTCTCGGCCATCTTCATGGCCAGGGGGACGCCACCGGTCTGGAGCCCGACCAGGACGACGTCGTCCGCCCCGCCGTTGCGCTCGACGACCTCGTGCGACATGCGCGTCAGGGCGCGCTGGACGTCGGTGGCGGTCAGGACCTGGGAGTGGGCCACGAACACTCCCCCGAGGGGTCGCGTATGACTGCGCTCGCGTTCGGCCACTGCTCCTCCTGCCGTGTGAGCCTCACGGGACTCACTTCACGGTCAGAGGACGACTCTAGCGCGCCGGCGGAGGACGTGGGCCGGGGGTCAGCCCGGCGGCAGGGCGGGGGGCGCCGCTTCGGGCGGGTCGGCGGGCGCGGGCGCCCCGCCGGGCGCGACGTCGGGCGCGACGTCGGCAGCGATCGTCGAGAGGATCCCGTTGACGAAGCGTCCCGACTCGTCGGTCGAGTACTCCTTCACCAGCTCGACGGCTTCGTCGATCACCACCGCCACGGGCGGCCCGTCGGGACTCAGCAGCTCGGCCACGGCGAGGCGGAGCACGATCCGGTCGATGACGGCCATCCGATCGAGCGGCCAGCCCACGGAGGCGGCGCCGATCCGGCGGTCGGCCTCCTCCCAGGTGGCGACGGCCTGCGCCACCAGGGAACGCACGAAGGGGTCGGGCGGCACGGGCAGGGCGTCGACGACGACGAGCGGGCTCTCCCCCTTGAGCTCGGCCTCGTAGAGCAGCGACAGCGCCCGCTCGCGCTGCTGGTGGCGGGGGGCGGTATCGGTCATGGTGGGTCGGTCCTGGTGTCTGGGTCCTGGCCTCGGCCCGCGCCCCGCACGGGGGGTCGAGGCGGCCGGGCCTCAGGCCCGGGTCAGGTACTCGCCGGAGCGGGTGTCGATCTTGAGGACGTCGCCGATGTTGACGAACAGGGGCACCTGCACGACGTGGCCGGTCTGCAGCGTCGCGGGCTTGCGGGCGCCCGAGACCCGGTCGCCCTGCATGCCGGGCTCGGTCTCGGTGACCGTGAGCTCGACGGCGGCCGGCAGCTCCACGCCGACGATCTCGTTGTTGTACATCTGCACGTTCGCCTCGTCGCCCTCCTTCAGATAGTTGGGCGCCTCGCCCAGCGCGTCGGGCGGGACCTGCAGCTGCTCGTAGCTCGTCGTGTCCATGAAGACGAAGTCGGTGCCGTCGCGGTAGAGGAATTGCATGTCGCGCTTGTCGATGATCGCCTGCTCGAGCTTCTCGTCGGCCCGATAGGTGCGTTCGATCACGGCGCCGCTGCGCACGTTCTTGAGCTTGGTGCGCACGAACGCGCCGCCCTTGCCCGGCTTGACGTGCTGGAACTCGACGACGCTGAACAGGCCCTCGGGGAGGTCCAGGCTCATGCCGTTCTTCAGGTCATTGGTCGAGACTGCCATGGATGTCCTTTGTGAATCGGGTCAGGGGGCGGGCGCCGTCCTCCGTCACGACCAGGGTGTCCTCGACTCGGACACCTCCGTGCCCGGGGAGGTAGACACCGGGCTCGACGGTGACGACGAAGCCGGGGGCGAGGATAGCAGTGCCCAGTTGGCTGACCGTGGGCGCCTCGTGGATGTCGAGGCCGACGCCGTGCCCCGTGCCGTGCTCGAAGCGCTCGGCCCAGCCCGCCTCGGCGATGATCCGGCGGCACACGTCGTCGACCTCCTTGGCGCTGATGCCCGGACGGACGGCGGCGGCGCCCGCCGCCTGGGACTCGCCCACCACGGCGAAGACGCGCGCCAGCTCGCCCTCGGGGTCCGAACCGACGCAGAAGGTGCGCGTCATGTCGGAGCGGTAGCCCTCGAAGGTGGCGCCGAAGTCGAC
>PMPX01000072.1 GCA_003169235.1 Acidimicrobiaceae bacterium
GCCGCCGGCCTCGCCGCCCTGCGACCCCGGGTGAACGCATGCTTCCAGGCGGGCGCGTTGGCCACCGGATGCTCGGTCGAGTACGAGGAGCTGGCACCCGAGTACTCGCACATGGAGCCCGACCCGGCCCTCCTGCGCGCCTACCGCGCCAACGCCGAGGTACTCGGCCGGCACTTCGACGCCGACGATGCCGGCACACCGCTCCCGACGTTCTCCACGGACATGGCCAACGTGTCANNCAACCACCAGCACGAGTTCGCCGCCGCGTGCGTGACGCCCTCGGCCGACGCCGCGGTGCGCGACGGTGCAGTGGCGCTGGCCTGGACGGCCATTGACGCGGCCACCGACCCGGCCCTGCGCGAGCGGCTGCTCGGGGCATGATCACCGAGCACGCGGTGCTCGAGGTGGTCCCCGGACGCGAGGACGCGTTCGTCGAGTCGATGGAGCAGGCCAAGGCGCTCATCGCCGCCAGCCCGGGGTTCGTCTCGCTTCGGGTGGAACGCTGTGTGGAACGCCCCAGCCGTTTCCTGCTCCTGGTCGAGTGGGATCGTCTGGAGGACCACACCGAGGGCTTCCGGGGCTCGGCCGCGTACGACGACTGGCGCGCCGCCCTGCACCACTTCTACGACCCTTTCCCGGTCGTCGAGCACTTCGAGACGGTCGTCACCGCCTGATCCCCACGGCGCAGGCAAATGGGGCCTCGNNTGCCTCGTCCACCCAGACTGCGTCCCGCCCCGCCGCGCGAACTGACGGAGCAGGCTCCGGACGCCATGCTGTACGGATGGTCGCCGACCAAGATCTTCGGGTGCACACGGGGACGATCGCCACGATTCAGCGCGCTGCCCTCGGCCTGTGCGCATGGGTCGTACTCATCGCCACATGCTGTCTCGCGTCCAACGGCGTGGCGTCAGGATCGCCGGCACCGCTGCCGTTCCAGGGGCACGGATCGGTCGAGGAGGCCTACGCCCTCGGCGCCACTCCGGGCTCCCGCCTGACAGTCGTCAATGGGGCGGGGCACAAGGTGGGATCCGGAGTGGTCGACCGGCTCGGCAGCCTCATCGTGCGCAATCTCACGCCGGGTTCCGGGTACCGCTTCGACACAGGCACGGGCGCGAACCTGCGGACCACCGCGGCCTTCTCTGTTCTGTCCACGTCATCGACGCCCCGCGCGTCGTTCTACGCTTCCCAGCACCTTCACGCGGGCCTCAACTACGTGCGGATGCGTGACGGGATCCTCCTCGCCGCCACCGTGCGCCTCCCTCCGGGCAAGACCCTGGCCGATGGTCCGTTTCCCACGGTGATCGAGTACTCCGGCTACGCGGTGGCCGGTCCCCATAGCTTGATCGACGCGCTGGAGGGGAGTGACTCCTCGACCGACCCCTTGCTCCCCGACACCTCGACCGTGGTCGGCTCTGTGGTCGCACCTCTTCTCGGCTTCGTCACCGTGAGCGTCCAGATGCGGGGAACCGGTTGCTCGGGCGGCGCCTTCGACCTGTTCGGCCTGCCGTCGGACTACGACGGCTACGACATCGTGCAGACGGTTGGGGCCCAGCCCTGGGTTCTGCACCACAAGGTCGGCATGGTCGGGATCTCCTATTCGGGATTCTCCCAGCTCGTGGTGGCGGGCACGGACCCTCCGGACCTGGCGGCCATCACTCCCCTCAGCCCCACCGACGACCTGTACTCGACCGGCTACCCCGGAGGGATCTACAACGACGGCTTCGCCGCCGGGTGGATCGCACAACGTGTCTCGGACGCCGAGCCCGCGCCACAGGGCGGCCAGCCGTGGGCTGCAGCCGAGATCGCCACCGGGGACACGACGTGCCTGGCCGACCAGCGCCTTCACCTCCAGGCACAGAGCCTGGCCTCGCTGGTGAGACCGGACCTGGCCAGGGCCCCGTCGCTGTTCGACGAGCGTTCGCCCACGGTGTGGGCCTCGCACATCACGGTGCCCGTCTTCCTGGTCGGCGCGCTCGAAGACGAACAGGTGGGGCCCCAATGGCCCGCGCTGGTGACCGCGTTGCAGCGCGACAAGAACGTCTACGTCACGATGATGAACGGGACCCATACCGACTCTCTGGGGCCGGACACGATCTCGCGCTGGCTGGAGTTCCTCGACATCTACGTGGCGGGGCGCGTCCCCAGCCCGTCCCCGACCCTCAATTCGCTCGCACCTCTGCTGTACGCCAACCTCACGAATGGGGCGAAGTCCGCCCCATCTCCCGCCGTCCGCTTCACGACGGCGCCCTCGCTCGCTGCGGCCAGAGCAGCGTTCGCCAAGGACGATCCGCGCGTCCGGGTGCTCTTCGACAACGGGGGCGGCAACCTCGGGCCCGGAGCCCTTCAGCCGACGTACGAAGCCGGCTTCTCGACGTGGCCGCCCTCGGGGACCATCGTCGACTACGCCCTCGGCCCCGGGGGCACGCTCGAGACCGGTCACCCGACCACGGCGTCCACGGCGTCGTTCCGGCCCGACCCGACCGTCCGGCCGGCCGATGACCTGGCCTCCTCCGCCAACGCGTGGGCGGCCCAGCCGCCCTACGACTGGACCACCGTTCCGGCTGCCAACGGACTCGCGTTCGAGACCCCCGTCTTCACCAGGGCGACGACGATCGTCGGTCCGGCAAGCCTCAATCTGATGCTGAAGTCGACGGCGCGGGTCACCGATCTGCAGGTGACCGTGACCGAGGTCCGTTCCGGAGGCTCGCAGGAGGAATACGTCACGTCCGGCTTCCTCCGCAGCAGCGACCGCACGTTGTCGTCCGCCTCGACTCCTCTCGACCCCGTGCCGACCTACCTGGCATCGGATCGTCGCGACCTGCCCGGCGGCCGGTTCACGCTCGTGCGCATCCCCGTGGACCCCATCGCCCACACCTTCCGCCCGGGCACCCGTCTCCGCATCGTCATCTCCGCACCGGGCGGGGATCGCCCTTCATGGACCTTCGACACACCGACGACACACGGTTCGGTGGTCGACACCGTCGCCCTCAAGGGGGTCGGAGGCTCGTCACTGGTCGTCAACGAGGTCCAGGGCGTCGTACCGACCACCACATTGCCGGCGTGTGGCGCGTTGCGGGGCGAACCGTGTCGGGCCTACTCCCCTTTGAACAATCAGAGCTGAGGCGCGCCGGTCAGGGCACCGTGACCTTTCGGGACGGCACGACGGCGTCGAGGATCCCGAGGTGCACCACCTGGTAGGAGATCCCGAGCTGCTGCAGGTGTTGCTCAAAGGTCTGCTCCGTGTACGGACCGGGGCCGGGCTGGGGGTTCAGGAACTCGGCTGAGGCCTGCGCGGTCTCACCGGGCGCGAAGAACAGCCAGGCGGGATCTGACGAGGCCGCCACCCCGGCGGCGATGCTCGCCGAGCGGCTGACGTCGAGCGAGGGATTCGGGCTCACGAGTGGACGACCTCCGCTGAGGAAGTCCAGGTCGTACGCGGTCCAGTAGTCGCCGTAGGCATCCTCTATGTGGTGCGCCCGCATGAGGTCCACCGCCTGCTGCATGGGGGCGTCGCCGCTGCGCCAACCTGAGAAGAACGCGGGTGACGCCGGGATGCCCGTAGCGTGGGCCGCCGCAACGGTGAGGCACAGGGCGCCGAGGACGCCCAGCACCGCGAGGGCCAGCGGAACGGAAATCCTCCCCTGGAGCGGCGCGTGGCGGGACCGGCGGCGACGCGCACCCTGCGCCGCATCCGGCGGCGGTCGCTCCGCTGCCGTCGGCCATGAGACCTCCTGCGCCAGGACCGAGCCGCACAGGGCCACGATGAGGGCGGGCAGGTAGATCCCGTAGCGTCCGTCGATCCAGTAGCCCGTGCCCGGAGCAGCCGCGTACAGGAACGCGTAGCCCAGCACCCCGGTCGCCAGCGCGACCGGCACGAGCCGGCTCGCGTCACGGGCGAAGGCCCAGACGGCGCGCACCACCGCCCCGACCACGAGGACGAGCACGAGGACATAGAGCGTCTGACCGACCACGGGGCCACCGAGCCACGCTCCGCTCACCAGCGCGCGGACGCCGAGTTGCATCGGCAGCATGTAATGGAAGAACACCGACAGCTTCGTGCCGTAGGTCACGCTCCCGTTTGCCGGGAGCGCGCTCCGCTGCAGGGAGGAGAACCCCGTGTGCGCGTTGGCATACCACCAGGGCAACGATCCGAGGGCCGCTCCGAAGACAGCCAGCAGCAGAGGCGTACCCCGCGCCGGCCGGACTGCACCGGCAACCTCGGAGGTCCGCGGGCCACGCCACCATGCGACGAGCAGCACCAGGCAGGGCAGTGCGAAGTACGCGATCTCCGGGGAGGCCCACCACCCGAGGCCGAGGGCCAATCCCAACACCAGCCAGGCCAGGGCGCCGGCCCGGCGCTGGAAGGCCAGGATGCAGCACAGCACAGCGGTGAGCCCGCAGCACAGGGTGGCGAAGCGGAAGCCCCCCTCGCGGACCGACTGCCAGATCACGGCGTAGGGCCAGACCCACACGGTGGCGCCCGCGGCCAGGGCCACGATGCGGCTCTTCCCCGCCGCCTGTGTGACGCCGGCCACCAGGACCGCCGCGATCGCGGCGAGCACGGCCGGCGTGGCGTTGAGGGCAGGCTCACCGCCTCCACCGATCTTGAGTCCCAGGGCGACGAGGTACGGCTCCAGTCCCCCGTAGTGCTGACCCCAGTAGAAGGCCGAAAAATGGCCCGAGTCGATGGCGCGGGCCATGATGCCGACGATGGCCTCGTCGCCCCAGATGGGGAGGTGCACCAGCAGCCAGACGTGCAGCAGCACCCCGTACACCACGGCCAGCCCTGCTGCCACGAGCACGGCGATCTCACCGGGGCCCCGGCGCCGTCCCTCGGGAGGCGCCGGGCTTGTCACCGTCGGCGCCAGCTCCTCGACGTCGGGGTCACGTGTCAGGACGGCCTCGGAGGCACCCCCTTCGGGGATCACGCGATCACAGGTTCACAGCAGGGCGTGCGTGCCGCCGAAGGATCGAGGCCCCTGCCTCGGTCCGTGACGCTCACGCTCACCCGCCGGGCTGGTACACGCCGAACTCGGCGCGCAAGACGTCGGCCACCTCGCCGAGGGTGGCCATCGCCTTGAGCGCAGCCTTCATCGGCACGAGCAGGTTGCCCTCCCCCTTCGCGGTCTCGGCCACGTCGGCCAGTGCCCGGTCCACCACGGCCTGGTCGCGTGCCCCGCGCACCGACGTGGTGCGGTCGATCTGAAGCTGCTGGAGCGTCACGTCGATCGGGAAGACCTCCGTGTGCTCCTCCTCGGCGTCGGTGAAGCGATTGACGCCGACCACGACCTTCTCACCGTCGTCGACCGCCTTGGCGAAGCTGTAGGCGGCCGACTCGATCTCCTCCTGCATGAACCTGGCTTCAATGGCGGCCACGGCTCCCCCCAGCTGCTCGATCCGCTCGAGGTAGTCGTTGGCCGCCGCCTCCACCTCGTCGGTCAGCGATTCCACGAAGTACGAACCCGCGAGCGGGTCGACGGTGTCGGCCACGCCGGATTCGAACCCGACGATCTGCTGCGTCCGCAGGGCGATCTTGGCCGCCCTGGTCGTGGGCAGCCCGAGCGCCTCGTCGAAGCCGTTCGTGTGCAGGCTCTGCGTCCCGCCCAGCGCGGCGGCCAGGCTCTGGACGGTCACCCGGACGATGTTGTTCTCCGGCTGCTGCGCCGTCAGGGTGGATCCGCCCGTCTGCGTGTGGAACCGCAGCATCTTGGAGCGCTCGTCCTTCGCTCCGAAGCGCTCGGTCATGATGCGGGCCCACATGCGACGGGCCGCTCGGTACTTGGCGATCTCCTCGAACAGGTTGTTGTGCGCGTTCCAGAAGAACGAGAGCCGGGGGGCGAACGCGTCGATGTCCATCCCGGCCGCAATGGCCGCTTCGACGTACGCGATGCCGTTGGCGAGCGTGAAGGCGATCTCCTGGACCGCGGTCGAGCCGGCCTCACGGATGTGGTAGCCGGAGATGGAGATGGTGTTCCAGTTGGGAAGGTTGGCGGCGCAGTAGGCGAACGTGTCGACGATGAGACGCATGGAGGGTCGCGGCGGGTAGATGTAGGTTCCCCGCGCGATGTACTCCTTCAGGATGTCGTTCTGAATGGTGCCGCGGATCTTCTCCCCCGGCACTCCCTGCTCCTCGGCCACCAGTTGGTACAGCAGCAGCAGGATGGCCCCGGTCGCGTTGATCGTCATGGACGTCGTGACCTTGTCCATCGGAAGGTCGGCCATGAGAAGCCGCATGTCGGCCAGCGAGTCGATGGCCACCCCCACCTTGCCCACCTCGCCCTCGGCGCGAGGGTGGTCCGAGTCGTAGCCCATCTGCGTCGGGAGGTCGAAGGCGCACGACAGGCCCGTCTGACCGGCGTCGAGAAGGAACTTGAAGCGTTGGTTCGTCGCCTCGGCCGAGCCGAACCCGGCGTACTGGCGCATGGTCCACAACTTCGATCGGTACATCCCGGGATGGACCCCGCGGGTGTAGGGAAACGATCCCGGCTCCCCCAGCCGGGCGTCGGCGTCCCAGCCCTCCAGGTCGCCGGCGCGGTAGACGGGGTGGATCACGATGCCCGAGTCGGTGCGGCGCTCGGGGCTGCCCTGGGGGTCCTTCTTCTCCTGTGTCACGGCCCACAGGCTAGGGAGATCCGGACCCGAGGGGAAAACGGGGCCGGCGCGTGCCGGGCGGGCAGACTACGGGCCATGGACGACGCCCCCGGACCCCACTTCTCGCACTTCGGCATCTGCGTGAGCGACCTGGACCGGTCGCTCGCCTTCTACTGCGGGGCCCTCGGCTTCGAGAAGGCCGAGTCACATGCCATCGGGACCGAGTTCGCCCGGCTCATGGACCTGCCCGACGTCGCGGTGACCTCGCAGTTCGTCAGGCGGGGCCCGACCGCCATAGAGCTCCTCGCCTTCAGCGAGCCCACCCCGTTCGGCGAGCGTGAGCGCCGGGCCGTCAACCAGCTCGGGCTGACCCACCTCTCCTTCCGGGTGCGGGACGTCGCGGCCACGGCGGCCCGGATCGTCGAGCTCGGGGGTGCGGTGGTCGAATCGAGCCGGACCATCCTCGACTTCGATGGCACGGCGCTCGAGTTCGTCTATTGCACGGATCCCGACGGGGTCCGGGTCGAGCTCATGGATCTCAGCGGCTGACCCCGCCGGGACCCGGCCCCGGCACTCAGACCTGTGACTCGGTGAGTGCCTGCGCGTCGAGCTCGCGGTCGACGCGGACGGCCCTGCGCTCGTCCATGTGCATCCAGCGCAGCGCCACGGGGATCATCGGCCACAGCATGAGGGTGTCGCCGACGACCCACATGATGTCGCCGCCCGTGTGGAGGTCGACCACGTAGGACGGGCCCCAGGTCCGGTGGGTGGCGAAGTAGGCGGGGAACATCTCCTTGGTGGCGCCGGCCAACGAGAGCCCGGTGAAGGTGTCGATCGGTATCGCCATGAACAGGTAGAAGAACTGCAGTGCAGGATGCAGGCGGTAGCAGTTCGGGTCGTTCCCGAAGATCTGGCGCCAGAACAGGTAGCCCACGAGCAGGAACACCAGGTGCTCGGCGTTGTGGACGCTCTCGTGGGTGAGCGTGTAGTTGTACCAGACGGTGAGATGGCTGACCGGGATCACGACGGCGTAGACCACGAAGGCGACGACGGGGTGGCCGAGGAACTTGGCCACCCGCGAGCGCAGGACCTCGCTGACGACGATGTGGGCTGTGCCGGTCGTGGAGCGCCACGTCAGCTCCAAGGGGGAGGCGATGGCGAACAGCGGAGCGGCCACCATGATCAGCAGGAGGTGCTGGACCATGTGGTCCCAGAACAGCTCACCGTCGTAGACGCCGACGAAGCTGAAGATGGCCACGCCCGTGGTCACCAGGGCACCGATCCACGCCACCGTCTTGCCGATCGACCACGGGTGCCGCGGGTGCAGGGCGTTGTTGCGCCGGACACCCCAGAGATAGAGGGCGAGGGCGGCGAGGATCATCGCCACGGGAACGAAGTCGAATTGCGTCGAGAGGAGCTGCGAGCCTCGCAACGGCGGAAGCCCGGCGTCGTAGAGCGCGGCGATCACCTCAAGACGGTACCGCCGGGCTCAGCCGTGCTGCCAAATGCGCTCGCGGATGCCCCGCTTGCCGTAGAGGGCGGCCGCATCGAGGCGGGCCAGCTCCTCGTCGAGCATGCGCCAGCCCACGGCCCCGGCGTTCTGCTCGGCCTGGTCCCGGTTCTTGGCCCCCGGGATGGGCACGGCTCCTTTGGCGACGAGCCAGGCCAATGCGACCTGGCTCGGGGTGCGGCCACCGTGCGCCTCGCCGATGCGGCGCAGCTCGGCCACCACCGTGTCGACCTCGGCCATGGGATGGGCCCCGAACGTGCGGCCCTTCGGGGGCGGGTTGGAAGCTGAGTACTTTCCGCTCAGACGGCCCTGCCCGAGGGGCGAGTACGCGAGCGGAACGACGCCGAGCTCCCGGCAGCAGTCGAGGAGCCCGACGCGCTGCGGCATGGTGCGCAGCAGCGAGAACTCCACCTGGTTGCTCGCCAACCGCAGGCCCCGGCGGCGCAGTGCGCCGTCGATGGCGCGGGTCTCCTTGGCCGAGTAGTTGGACACGCCGACGGCCTTGACCAGACCCTCGGCGTGCGCGGCCGCGAGCGCCTCGGCCATGGCGTCGTGCGAACGCAGGGAGATGGGACCGTGGATCTGGTAGAGGTCGATGGACCCGATGCCGAGCCGCTCCAGGGAGCCGCGGGCCGCGGCGAGCAGTGCCGAGTGGACGTTCACCTTCCATGGGCTCGGCATGAATTTGGTGGCGACGACCACCCGCTCCCGGCTGCCGGGATCGGCTGCGAGCAGGCGCCCGATGATGCGCTCGCTCTCACCACCCCCGTAGATCTCGGCCGTATCGAAGAGCACGATGCCGGCCTCGATGCTCGCCTCCCAGGCCTCGCGGATGGACGACTCGGTCAGCGACTGGTCGTAGCCGCCCATGCCCCACGTGCCCTTGTCGCCCCAGGCCCAGGTGCCCACACCCAGGGGCGGGATGGAGACGTCCGAACCGGCCAGCGGAATGCGGTCGCTCGCCTGGGGCACCACCGGGTCGCTCACGAGGGGCCCGCCCACGCCAGGTGGGCCCCGACGGCGGCACGCCAGTCGGCGGGATGCGTCAGCTGCGGGGAGTGGTAGGCGCCGGCGATGACGGACAGCCTGCCATCGGCCACCGCTGCCGCCAGCTCGGCGGCCTGGTCGACGAGCGGGTGGTCGTGCTCCCCCACGATCACCGTCGTGGGGCACGTGATGGACGACAGCGCGGCGCGGCGCGACGTCCGCCCGTCGACGTCCTCGGCCATGAGCTCCGTGCCCAGACTCTTGACGGCGTAGGGGTCCATGCCGACGAAGATGGCATCCTTCTTCTCCTGCCACGTCGCGGGGACGGCCGCCGCGATCAGCGCGTCCTCGGGGCCGCCGAGGCTCAACGCGCCCGGCATGCCCCGCGACGGGTCGAAGTCGTCCATGAAGGTACGGGCGAGCGTGGCGAGCTCGTCGTTGTCGGGCATGAACGACCAGGCGCTGGTGTCCATCAGGATCAGTGAGTGCACGAGGTCGGGCCGGCGCAGGGCCACGCCCATCACGACCCTGCCACCCATGGAGTGGCCCAGCAGATCGACCGGCCCGCCACTCACCGTGTCGAGGAATGCGATCAGGTCCGCGGTCAGCTGGTCGATGGTGTAGTCCTCGATCACGCCCGTCCTCGTCGAGTGCCCGTGGCCGCGCTGGTCGAGCGTGACCACGCGGCGGCGGGCGGCCAGGGCGTCGACCTCGAGCGCGAAGTCGTGCGACGCACCGGTGAAGCCGTGGACGAGGACGAGCGCGGGCGCCGTCCCGAAGCCGGCCCCCCGTTCCGACCATGCGAGCTCCACGCCGTTGACCCGCAGCCTGTTGTCCCCGGCGGTCTCGTTCATGGCATATGTCTACCTGCTGGGGTCGCTCTCCCTCTGTGACCTGGGATCCGTCAACCCGAGTCGACTGAGAGCGTCTGGACCGCCGTGGGTGACGCGGGCGAGCTCTCGGTCTGCACGGTCGCCACGGGTGCGCCCGGGGTCGCCGCCACGTTGGTGCACGTGCGGGCCTGGTTCCAGGCCGCCAGCGCCGCGGTGGCGGCGTCGCCGGCCAGGGGCTGGGGCAGGTCGTCGACGATCTCGGCGGGGCGCCAGGTGACCTGGTCGATGTGCCGGCCCGTGGCGGAGATCACCAGTGAGCCGCTGGCGTTCTCGGGCGGCGAGTTGTCGTAGAAGGCGAAGTTGCCGAGCCCGTAGTCGACGTAGGCGCTGCCGAGGTAGCCACCCCCGAGGAGGACGTGCGTGCCCGAGCCGATCACGATGTCGGCGCCGGCCTTCACCAGTTGCTGGGCCAGAGGCTCCTGCTGCGGGTCCGGGCAGGCCTGGGTCTCCGTGCCCCAGTGGACGTAGACGATCACGGTGTCAGCGGTGCGACGCACCTGTTGCACCTCGCGCACGAGCTCGGTCGGGTCGATGGCCGAGGCGACGCCGGGTTGGGTGGCGGTGGCGGTCCAGGTGCTCATCAGGTTGTCGGCGATGACCTGTGTCGCCGTGATGACTGCGATGCGTTGCCCGTCGATGGTGATGCGATACGGGGCAAACGCTTGGGCGGCCGTGTTGCCGATGCCGACGATCGGGTAGCTGGCCTGTTGCGCGATGGTCAGGTTCTGAGAGAGCCCCTGCGGGCCGCAGTCCAGACCATGGTCGTTGGCCTCCGTGGCCAGCGAGATGGAGGCGCTCTTGAGAGCCGTGACGGCCGACGCGGGTGCGTCGAAGATGTACGGCTTGGACTGAGGCTCGGGGCAGGTGCCGTCCGTGACCGCGGTCTCCAGGTTGACCATGCGCAGCTGTGCGCCGGAGAAGAGCTGGGGGATGGTCGTGCCCAGTGCGGTGGCGGGATTCTTGGCGAGGTTCTCGCCGACGACCCCGGCGAAATGCACGTCCCCGCCGAATCCGAGGGTCACCGTCTTGCCGTTGCCCTTCCAGTCCGGGTTGAGCGGCGACCGCCTCGGGAAGTGCTCGGCGGCGACCGTGGCGTGGTGGCCGGGCGCGGTCGAGGTGGTGGAGCTCCCCGACGTGCCCGAGTTGCCACCGCCACCCGAGAAGAAGGCGAAGTAGATCAGGAGGAGCAGGACGAGCACGCCCCCGACGGCGAATTGCCGGCGCCGGCGCATGACCCTTCGTGAGACCACGACGGCACTATGTCACACGTTGGGATGCCGCCCCCGGGCGGGTGCGGCGCTGACCAGCCGTTTCGCGCGGTTGGCGCGTGGCCGGGCTACGCCGCCCAGAGGGAGTCCCAATGGGCGGCCAGGGAGGTCACGAGGCCCGTGCATGCAGCGGCGATCATCTCTCGGCACTCGTCGAAGGCGCCGCCGTCCCCGTAGTACGGGTCGGGGACGTCCGCGGCGGCGCCCGAGGCCGCGTCGAAGGCCCTGAGGAGGACGAGCCGCTGCGGGTCGGCGCCCAGGCCCCGCAGGGTCTGCTGATGGCGACGGTCCAGGGCCACCATCAGGTCGAACCGACCGAGCTCCGACGACGAGAACTGGTGGGCGACGTGGCGGTGGCGGGCGTAGCCGGCCCGTACGAGCGCATCCGAGGCCCGTTCGTCCATCGGCTCCCCTTCGTGCCACGGGCCCGTGCCGGCACTCCGCACGTCCAGGTGGTCGGTCAGCGGGCTGCCGTCGCCGAGCGCCGTCGACCCCGCGAGGGCGCGGGTGATGACCTCGGCCATTGGGGAGCGGCAGATGTTGCCGGTGCAGACGAAGACGATGCGATACGGGCGGTCGCCGATGGGGTCGGGAGGGACGACGAGGCGGGGCATCAGGCCCCCGCGTACTCGTCGCGCAACGTCTTCTTCACGATCTTGCCGGTTCCGGCGCGTGGCCAGTCGGTGCGGACCTCGAGCTGCTCGGGGATCTTCTGCGTCATGAGGCCGGCGGCGCCGCAGAAGTCGACGATCTCGGCGAGCTCGAGCCCGTCGGCGTCGTCGGCGAGCTGGACGACCGCGCAGACGCGCTCGCCACGCTGCGGGTCGGGGAGCCCGATGACCGCCACCTCGACCACCTTGGGGTGGGTGTAGAGGAGGTCCTCGATCTCCTTCGCGCTGATGTTCTCCCCCTTGCGGACGATGACGTCCTTCAGCCGACCCGTGAGGGTGAGATGCCCGTCGCCACGGAGCCGGCCCAGGTCGCCCGTGCGGAAGTAGCCGTCGGCGTCGAAGGCGTCCGCGTCGAGCGACGGGTCGGTGTAGCCGTGGAAGACCATCGGACCCTTCACCCGGACCTCGCCTTCCTCGTCGGCTCCGGCGATGCGACCGTCGAGGGTGACGATGCGGACGTCGGCGCCATCGACCGGCTTGCCGTCCGTGTTGGCCAGTTGCTCGTCGGTGTCGTGGGGCGAGCCGTTGGAGATCATCGGCACCTCGGTCATGCCGTAGCCGTGCACCACGCCGCGTCCACCGATCTCGTCGCGGACCTCGAAGTGGACCTCAGGCGGCTTGGCCGCGCCGCCACCGGACATGAGCCGCAGCGACGGGAGGATCGGGTCGCCGGGGGTCTTGCGCTGCTCACCGAGATAGGCGACGTAGAACGCGGTGCTCCCGCCCACCATGGTCGCCCCGTGGGCGCGGAAGATGGGCAGGACGTCGGGGGCGGAGAACGACTCGACCAGGATCGCCGGAAACCCGAACGAGAGCATGGTGACGAGGTAGTCGGGACCGGCGATGTGCGCGAACGGGAACGCGATGGAGCCGACGTCGTCGGGACCCATGTCGAGCGCCCGGGCCAGACCCCAGCCCCCGGCGATCAACGTCTGGTCGGTGTGCTGCACGCCCTTGGGGTCGGCGGTCGAGCCCGACGTGTAGTAGATCCAGCGGATCGGGGCATCGTCGGGTGTGGTCCCCGGGGGAGGTGGGGGCAGGACGTCGGGGTCGGCTTCCGGAAGGCCGGCATCAATGGAGAGGACCGTCGGCCGAGTGGGGGCGCCGGCCAGCGCACGGTCGGCGATGGCGCCGAAATCGACGTCCCGCCAGGTGCCCGGGATCACGAAGAGCGAGGCGCCGGTCTGGCGCAGGGCGAAGCCGACTTCACGCTCGCGGTAGAGGTGGATGATCGGGTTCTGGACGGCGCCGAGGCGCGACAGGGCGATGGAGAGGACCACGGTGTCGATGCGCGTGGGGAGCTGCCACGACACGACCGATCCGGTGGTGACGCCCATGCCCTGCAGGCCGGCCGCCACCCGCTCGGCCCGGTCCCGGAACGCTCCGAAGGTGACGGTCTCGCCGTCCGCCGCGATGAGCATGGGGTGGTTGGGCGACGCCTGGGCGCGGCGGTCGACGAGCTCCCACATGGTGCGGGCGCCGGTGAGGGTGTCGCTCGTGCTCATGACGTCTCCTTTCGGGACCCCTCTCATAGCAGGTGCCGGCCGCGTGCCGGGGCCGAGGCCGTGGACCCGGGCGATGGCCGACGGAGGTATCCGGGCGTTGTCGTCACGGCGGGCACCGGGCGGGGCAGAATGGCCGTGTGGCGAAACCCCCGGTCCACTCGGATCCCCCCGATTCCCTCGGCGGCACCGCTGGCCATGGCGGAGGCGGCAAGGCGCCCGACCGCCGGCACCAGGCCACGCTGGTCGGGGTCGCCGTGGCGGCCATCCTGCTCGTCTGGTTCGCGGTGGCCAACCTGGGCCGGGTCAGGATCGATTTCTGGGTCTTCCACCGGCAGGCGCCCCTCATCCTCGTCATCGTGATCTCGGGCCTGCTCGGGGCTCTGATCACGGCGCTGATCATGCGGCGGAAGCCCAAGGCGTAGCGGCCCGGGCCCCGGGCGCCGGCGCCCGGCGGTGTGCCGGCGGGCGGTCGGGCCTTCCTGAGCTGGGCCTGAGGCCGATCATTGCAACTCCATGACCGCGTGCTGCCTGCGCCGCCCGGGTTCTAAGCTGAACGGCGGTGGAGACGGCAGAGTTGGCAGGAACGAACGAGGACAGTCTGATTGTCCGCGCCGCCCTGGCGTGCAAACATGGGGCGCAGATGGATGTGGAGATCCCAGGGGGCAGGTGGTAGTGCCACTTTCCGACCACGAACAGCGAATCCTGGCCGAGCTCGAGGAGTCCTTGGTTCGCCAGGACCCCGAGTTTGCCGAGCGCGTCAGGTCGGAGACCGTGTACCGACACGCGGGGCGCTACTGCAAGTGGGCCGCCGTGACCTTCGTCCTCGGGGTGGTGATCCTCGTGGCGTTCTACAGCAAGTCCGTGATCGCCGGCTTCCTCGGCGTCATCATCATGTTCGCCTCCGCCGTCTGGTTCGAGCGGAACCTCCGGCGGATGGGTCGGGCGGGCTGGCACGACCTGACGCGGGCGAAGGACGGGGAGCAGTCCAAGTCCGCCGGCGCCTCGAACGGGATCGAAGGCGCGGTGACCGAGGCGCGCGACTGGTTCCGCTCACGTTTCCACCGGCGCGAGGACTGAGCATCTCGCTGGGTGGTCCGGGGGCCCGCTGGCTCGCGGTCCCGACGTCGAGGTAGCTCCGGCCCGTGGCAGACCTTGCACTCGCCGTCGACATCGGCGGCACCAAAATGGCTGCCGGCCTGGTCTCCCAGGACGGATCCCTGACTCGACGGGCGATGCTGCCGACCAGGGTTTCACCGGATCCGGAGATCGGGACCTCGGGTCCGGGCCCCGCCGTGGCGCCCGCGGGCGCCGTCGTCGACCCCGGGACCGCCGACCCTGGCGACCTCCTGTGGAGGGACCTGGCCGGATTGGTGCAGCGCGTTCTCGCAGGCGTGGGCGCCGGCGACAGGGTGGTCGTCTGCGGCGCCGGCTGCGGCGGTCCGATGAGCCCCGGCGGTGACGAGGTGTCGCCACTGAACATCGGGGCTTGGCGGTCGTTCCCCCTGCGGGAGCGACTCGCCGAGTTGACCGGAGTGCCCGTGTTCGTCGACAACGACGCCAAGGCACTCGCCCTCGGTGAGGGCTGGGTCGGGGCCGCCGCCGGCTGCGACAACTACATCGCCATGGTGGTGTCGACCGGCGTGGGCGGCGGCATCGTGCTGGATGGACGGTTGCTGCAGGGGCGTCTGGGCAACGCCGGCCACATCGGCCATGTGATCGTCGAGCCTGCGGGGCGGGAGTGCCGATGCGGCGCCCGTGGCTGCCTGGAGGCGGAGGCGTCGGGGACGGCGTTGGCGGCCATCACCGGACAGCCGGCACGACTGGCCCCCGCCGTCGTCGTGGAGCGGGCCGGGACGCTGGTGGGTCGGGCCATCGCGTCGGTGGTGAACCTCCTCGACCTCTCGCTCGCGGTCGTGAGCGGGTCGGTGGCCCTCGGGTTCGGGGACCCCTTCTTCGGGGCCGCGCAGGCGGAGATGGACCGGCTGTGCAGGCTGGAGTTCGCGCGGGGTGCCCGGGTCGTCCCCGGTGGGCTCGGGGACCGTGGCCCGCTCGTCGGCGCCGCCCGGGTCGGCTGGCGCGGCGCAGGGATGGGCGCGTGAGTGGCGCCCGATGGGGGAGGGATGCCGCCGTGGTGGCGCGGGCCGTGCTGCCCCATCCGGGGCTGTGGTGGGCGTCCTTGGGGGCCCTGCACCGCCTGGCGCGGCGGGGCTGGTGGCGTCGTCCCCCCTTCGTGCCGCTGCCGGGGGAGGCGTACTGGCGGTTCCGGGTGGTCACCGCCTATGGAGGCGAGGGGGAGGCCGAGACGTTGACCCCGTCCGACGTGGTGGCCTACCTGCGCTGGTGTCAGAGGTCGCGTCCCCGCCGCGGGTAGCCTCTCAGGGGTATGGAGCGGGTGCTCCTCCTCAACGCGACCTACGAGCCGCTCGCCCTCGTCTCTGATCGCCGTGCCGTCGTTTTGATGCTTGCGGGCCGGGCCGAGGCGGTGGCCATCCGCGATGACTGCAAGGTCTTCCACTCGGCGAGGCTGGAGATAGAGGTGCCGTCGATCGTGCGACTGGCCCACATGGTGCGCATCCCGCGGTGGGCCCGCACTCCGCCGGTCACACGACGGTCCGTCCTGCGCCGGGACGGGGGTCTGTGCGTCTACTGCTCGCAGCCGGCCGACACGATCGACCATGTGATCCCGCGCAGCCGTGGGGGCACCCACGAGTGGTCCAACGTCGTTGCCGCCTGCAAGCGCGACAACCTGGAGAAAGCCGACCAGTTGCTCTCCGAGCTGGGCTGGACGTTGCGCGTGAAGCCGGCGCCGCCCGACGGCCACCTGTGGCGGCTGCGTCACCTGTCGGACGTGGACCCGTTGTGGGAGCCGTATCTGGCCGCGGCCTCCTGAGGTTGCCCCCGTTCACGCCGCTCTTCGACGTCGAGCAGTTCCGCTCCGAACCACGGCGCTTGGCGCTGGCCCGTGAGGTGGAGCGGCCGACCCTGGTGCTCGGCAGCACGCAACGGGAGGAGCTGGCGGATCCTCTCGCGCTGCAGCGACGCGCGGTCGAATTGGCTCGGCGTCGTGGCGGCGGCGGCGCTGTGTATCTCGAGCCGGCCGGTCAGCTCTGGCTGGACGCCTGGATACCGCGGGACGATCCGCTGTGGCTGCTCGACGTCTCGGTCGCAGCGGAATGGGTCGGCACGTGGTGGACGGACGCATTGGGCCGCCTGGGGCAGCACGGACTCGACACGCACACCGGTCGCTCCGTGCCGGGTGAGCTCGGTGATCTCGTGTGCTTCGCCGGACGGGGGCCCGGCGAGGTCTTCCACCGCGGCCGCAAGGTGGTCGGCCTGTCGCAGTGGCGTTCTCGCCAGGGCGCGCTCTTCTCCTCGTGCGCCTATCTCCATTGGGATCCGGAGCCGCTGCTCGATCTCCTCCGCGTGGACGAGCGCGCCCGGGGAGAGCTCGGTCGGGGACTGATGCCGCTGGCGGTCGGCCTTGGCCAGCTGGAACCGCCCGTCGGGGACTTGGGGCGTGTGCGGGACGAGCTGCTGGGTTCGTTTGCCGCGCTGGGCGTGCCACCACACCAGGGTGACGACGTCCCGGGCGTCTCGTAGCGCCTTCTCGCCGCAAACCCGTTCCACGTGCCCCCGCCGTTCTTCTTGTCGCTCTTCTTGTCGTTCTGATCCGTCTTCTCCTCTTCCGAGCCCTTTGCCCGTGCCGGGTCCTCCTGGGGGTCCCGAGTCCCGTCCGGGTGGAGGGGTCCCAATCGTCCGAATCCGGCTGCTGGCGCGCCCCCGGGGTGGAGGCCTGTGGTGGGAGGCAGTTGCTTTTGCGTTGCCAGGGGTTCATGGTGGTTGTTAGGTGGAGGGAAATGGCGTAAAGTGGTTCGAAATGGTGCAACCGAGCGTCAGAGGACGCAGGCCAGGGAGCGTCGTGGGAGATACAGCCGGTGGCAGGCTTCGTCGGGAGGTACGAGCACTCGCTCGACACGAAGGGCAGGGTGATCCTGCCCGCGAAGTTCCGCGCCCAGTTCGAGCGGGGCGGCTACCTGACCCAGAACTCGGAGGGCTGCCTCGCGCTCTGGACGCCCGGGGAGTTCGAGCGGCAGATGCAGGCGATGCAGGAGAGGGCCGATGCCGGCCGGTCCGACCGAAACCGGGCACGGATCTGGGCCTCGAATTCAGCCGAGGTCGAGATCGATCGTCAGGGGCGGATGCCCATTCCGGCACACCTGCGCTCGTTCGCCGGGCTGGAGGCCGAGGTGCTCGTGCACGGTGCCATCGACCGGGTCGAGCTGTGGAACCCCGCCGCATGGACGGAGCGGGTGCTGCCAGAGGAGAGCTGGCTCCTCGAGGCCGACGAGAACTAGCGGCGATCGGGACCATCGGGACAGCACCGGGAACCGCTACCAGGAGAACAGGGACAGGAAGAGAAAGGACATTCGACAGGACCACGACGACGTCACACGGAACGCACTGGACCATGTGCAGCTCCTCGACCGGCATGATGGAAGGCCACTCCACCCACTTCCTCGCTGGTCGTTCGGATCTCCACCTCCCTCTCGACCGGCTGGCCGAGGGGCTGCAGATGGCCCACTCGTTCGAACACATCCCCGTGCTGCGCGACGAAGTGGTGTCGCTCTACGCGTCCGTGCCGCCCGGCATCCTCGTCGACGCCACCGTCGGCGGGGGAGGTCACGCCGCGGCGCTGCTCGAGGCGTACCCAGGACTTCGCCTGGTCGGCTTGGACCGCGATCCGGTTGCGCTCGAGGCGGCGCAGCTCCGGTTGGTTTCGTTCGGGGACCGGGTCACGCTGATCCCGTCCCCGTTCTCGGCGTTGGAGGAGGTCATCACCTCCGCCGGACTCGGCCCCCTGTCGGGCGTGCTGCTCGACCTCGGAGTCAGCTCTCCTCAGATCGACCGTCCCGAGCGGGGCTTCTCGTTCCGCTCCGACGGGCCGCTCGACATGCGGATGGACCCCACCGCCGGCGTGACGGCGGCGGATCTCGTGAACGGCCTCCCGGAAGACGCGCTTGCGGCACTGTTTCGTGAGAACGGAGAGGGGCGTCTGTCCGGGCGCATCGCTCGCGCCGTGGTGCGGGCCCGTCCATTGACGACAACCGGTCAGCTGGCCGACGTCGTGGCGGCCGCGGTACCGGCTGCGGTGCGCAGAAAGGGGCATCCCGCGCGCCGGGTGTTCCAGGCCCTGCGGATTGAGGTCAACGACGAACTGGGCCAGCTGCGCACCGCACTGCCGGCCGCCTTGGCACACCTTGCCGTGGGTGGCGTGTGTGCCGTCATCAGCTACCACTCGGGAGAGGACCGCCTGACCAAGCAGACCTTTGCCGAGGCGGCAACCGGGGGATGCGTGTGCCCGCCGGGCCTGCCGTGTGTCTGCGGCGCGGTCGCCAGGCACCAGCTGGTCTTCCGCGGCGCCCGCAAGCCATCCCCGTCGGAGGTCGCCGCGAACCCGCGGGCAGAGAGCGCTCGCCTGCGTGCCATCGTGCGAACGGACGCGGGCTGATGGCCCCCCCTTCCGCGGCAACGGCAGCGCCGGCTCGCCGTCATGCTGCCGGCGGACCGAGCCCGTCCCGTCGCTGGGGCCGTGGATCGGGCGCAGCTGCACCGGAGACACGCCGGGCACCACTCCGGGTCATCCCGGGTCGGACCCGTTCAGGGACACGAACCCGTCGTGTCGCCGGCGGGCGGGTGTTGACCATCCTGTCCGTCTCCATCGTGGTGGCCGCGCTCCTGGCCGTCGTGGTCGCCCAGGCGCTTCTTGCGACCGGACAGGTCCGGATGTCCACGCTTCAGCACGAGCTCACACTCGAGCAGGCCGCGCACCGGCAGGCCGAGCTGGCCGTCGCGCAGCTCGAGACGCCCGCTCGCATCGTCGCCGCCGCGACCGGTGAGGGAATGATCCGGCCCGCCAACGTGGTCGAGCTGCCCTACGTCTCCCTGTCGGTTCCGCTGCCAACTCCGAAGGTCACTCCTGCTCCGGCTCCTGCTCCGGCATCGACCTCGACTTCGACTTCGACAGCCGGGACGGGGACTGCCTCGGCCACGACCTCCACGTCGGGATCCGGCTCCGGTGCCGCGTCCACGGGCGCAGCAGGGTCGGCCGCTTCGACGACGACGGCAACTTCGACGCCATGAGCGGCACGACCCGACATGAGCCTCGCCGCGCGCGCGCCCTCACGGACCGTGGGGCGCCCACCGCGCCCGCCAAGCCAGCGGCGCGGTCGTCATCCGGAAGGTCGGCCAAGCCCTCGACGACGTCGATGCGGGGGCGGCCAGCGCCGGCCGGGGCCCGGTCGGCGGGCGCGACTCGACCGGCCCGACCGACCCGACCGGCCCAGCACCAGCGCTAGGCAACGGCGCCGCGCCGCGCCGCCGCCCCGTCGACCGGCGCAAGCGCACCGCCGCGCTCTCGTCCCAGCCCACGGCCGCATCGCCCGGCGACGAAAGCGGCTCGACTCTCGAAGTCCCGCTCGCAGGAGTCCTGGGCCGGCGGCAGGTTCCACCGGCGGGTCCGCCTCGTCCGGTTCGTGCTCGTGGCCGCCATGCTGCTCCTGGTGGCGCGGCTGGGCGATGTCCAGGTCCTCCACGCTGGTGCCTACGAGGCGGCGGCACGCGGGGAGTCCTCCATCTCGGTCTCGTTGCCCTCGGTGCGGGGCGGGATCTTCGCCCGCGACGGGTCACCCCTGGCGATGTCCGTTCCGACCGACGACGTCGTGGCGGACGACTTCCAGGTGGCCCATCCGGTGCAGACCGCCCTGGCGTTGTCACCCCTGCTGGGCATCCCCGCCACGACGCTCGCCACCCAGCTCCACCAACGGTCGGGCTACGTGGTCCTGGCCCGCCAGCTGCCCCAGACCACCGGCCAGAAGATCTCGGCGGACGCCATCCCCGGCATCGCGCTCATCGACGACTCCAAGCGGCTGGTGCCCAACGGGAACCTGGCCGCACCCGTCGTCGGCTTCACCAACGCGGCCGGTCAGGGCGCGGCCGGGCTCGAGTACGGCGACAACCGCCAGCTTGCCGGGACGCCTGGGAAGGAGACGATCATGCAGTCTCCGGCCGGGGTCGCGTTGCCGCAGTCCCCCGTCACGAACCAGGTGTCGACGAGCCCGGGCACGGGACTGGAGCTGACGCTCGACACCCAGCTCCAGTACGAGTCCGAGCAGGCGCTCGCCAAGGCGATCGAGTCGTCGGGCGCCGTCAGCGGCACGGCCGTCGTGATGGACGTCAAGACGGGTCAGATCCTCTCGATGGCCAACCTCGCTGCCACCCACCCCAGCGCGCTGGGAGCAACGACCTCGACCAGCACGACGGCGTCGAACGCCGCAGGGGTCATCCCCATCGGAACGCACGACGCCGTCGACGAGGCGCAGAACAACCTCGCCGTGACCCAGCTCTACGAGCCGGGCTCCGTGTTCAAGCTCGTGACCTTCTCGGCCGCGCTGCAGGACGGCCTCATCAACCCGAACAGCGTCTTCACCGTGCCCGACCAGATCCAGCTCGACGGCTCGACGTTCCACGACGCCGAGCCGCACCCGACCGAGTCGCTCACCGCCACGCAGATCCTGGCGCAGTCCTCCAACATCGGGACCTCGGAGATCGCACAGGGTGTCGGCGAGCAGCGGTTGCTGAACCAGGTCAAGGCCCTCGGTTTCGGGCAGTCGACCGGACTGGACTTCCCCGGGGAGTCGCCCGGGCTGCTGGCCACCGCCGCCCAGTGGGAGCCGACGGACTACGTCTCGCTGCCGATCGGCCAGGTGGACGCGGTCAGCGCACTGCAGGTGCTCGACGCCTACAACGCGGTGGCCAACGGCGGTGTCTACGTGGCCCCGAAGCTCGTGCAGGCCACCGGCTCGCCGTCGGGCGCGCTCACGCAGACCGCGCCCTCGGCCACCCACGAGGTCTTCTCGCCCTCCGTCGACTCCGAGCTGACCTCCATGCTCGAGCAGGTCGTGAACACCGGCACCGGGACGAGCGCCGCCGTGCCGGGATACACCGTGGCCGGCAAGACCGGGACGGCCCAGATCCCCACGCAGGGCCATGACTCCTACGTCACAGGGGCCTACATGGCCTCCTTCGTCGGGTTCGCACCGGCCGCCAACCCGACGCTCTCCATGATCGTCGTGCTGGACCGGCCGACCCCGATCTTCGGCGGCACGGTGGCGGCCCCGGTGTTCTCCCAGATCATGAGCTATGCGCTGCACCGGTACGACATCCCCACCACTCCCGGTGCGCAGACCTCCACGACCACGCCCGGGACGCCGACGGAATCGACGACGAGTCAGGCCCAGGACATCACGTGACTCTTGCCCACACACCCATTGCAGGCGTGACGCAGGGGTGTCCGAGGCATGCAACGCTGTCGGTTCGACCATGCGAACCGTGCCCATGAACCTCCTCTTCGACGACATCGAAGTGATCGAGTCGGTGGGTGACCCCTCCACCGTCCTCGTCGGCGGCATCACCCACGACAGCCGGAGGGTGGTGCCGGGGGACCTGTTCTGCTGCGTCCCCGGCCAGTTGAGCGACGGCCACGCGCATGCCGCGGAGGCGGTCGAGCGCGGTGCGGTCGGGCTCCTGTGCGAGCACTTCATCCCCGAGCTGATCGGCGGCGACATCGTGCAGACCCGGATCGCGCCGGGGACGATGCGCACGGTCATGGCCCGATTGGCGGCGTCCTTCTACTCGTACCCGGCGCGGGACCTCTTGATGATCGGAGTGACCGGCACCAACGGCAAGACCACCGTGACCCAGCTGCTCGGTGACGTTCTCGGCGCGACGGGGCGTCCCACCAACGTGATGGGCACCCTGTCGGGAGCGAGGACCACGCCCGAGGCGACAGAGGTCCAGCGGGTGCTGGCCGGCGTGCGGGACCGGCAGAGGTCCGACGGTGCCCGGCATGCGGTCGCCATGGAGGTGTCGAGCCACGCGCTGGTGCAGTCGCGCGTGGAGGGCATCCACTTCGACGTCGCCGTCTTCACCAACCTGAGCCACGATCATCTGGACTACCACCGGACGATGGAGGACTACTTCGAGGCGAAGGCGACGCTCTTCACCTCACGGCACGCCCTGCGCGGCGTGGTCAATGCCGACGATTCCTGGGGCCGTCGGCTTCTGGGGCGGTCCCGGATCCCGACCATCGCGGTGCACCACGCCGACGCCACCGACGTGGTGTTGCGGCCGGGGCACACCGAGTTCACCTGGCGTGGCCAGCGGATCATCACGACGCTGACCGGAGCGATCAACGTCGACAACGCCTTGCTGGCCGCCGAGGCGGCGCTCGCGCTCGGTGAGCCACATCTGGGCCCGGAGGAGATCGCGCTCGCCTTTCGGCGCGTCGCGCCGGTTCCCGGGCGGCTCCAGGTCATCGCCACACCCCCGGGGCCCGATCCCGCGGCACCGGCATCGGACCGGCAGACCCAGGTCCCGGCCCACGCCCACGCCGACGCCTACGCGCAGGAGGCGGCGAGGGCAGCCGAGCGGCCGCCGTTCACCGTCCTCGTCGACTACGCGCACACGCCCGCAGGGCTCGACGTGGTCCTGGGCGAGGCGCGATCCCTCGTGCCCGGCGGCCGAGTGCTCAGCATCTTCGGGTGTGGCGGCAACCGGGACCGCTCGAAGCGGCCCCTCATGGGTGGTGTGGCCGAGCGCCTGAGCGATCTCGCGTTCGTCACGTCGGACAACCCGCGCGACGAGGATCCACTCGAGATCATCGAGGAAGTGCTGCGCGGCATCCCGGGGGGTCGCACCAACCCTCGGGTGGTCGTCGAGCCCGACCGGCGGGTTGCCATCCGCCGTGCTCTCCACGAGGCCGCCCCCGGGGACGTGGTCGTCATCGCGGGGAAGGGACACGAGACGTACCAGGAGGTGGCGGGCCGGCAGCTGCCCTTCGACGACGCCGTCGAGGCGCGCCGGGCCCTGGCCGCCCGGTACGGATCCGACCCCGCCACGTGGGCGAACGCGGCGACCGCCGCGACGCCGGCCGCCACCACCACGTCCGGCAGCGCCCACCCGGAGGCCTGACCAGAACGTGCTCGGACTGCTCGTCTCGGGAGGCGTCGCCATGTGGGTGGCCATCCTCTCGACCCCGTTTCTCATCCGCTACTTCCGCAGCCGCCAGATGGGCCAGCACATCCGGGAGGACGGCCCGGCGACGCACAGCGCCAAGGCGGGCACGCCGACCATGGGCGGCATCGCCATCGTCGGCGCGGTGGTGCTGGGATACGCCGTCGGCCACGTCGGCACCGAGGTCCGCTTTTCCCGGACCGGCTACCTCGCCGTCGGCGCCGTGGTGGCCTTCGGGCTCATCGGGTACCTCGACGACTACATCAAGGTGCACCACCGGCGCAGCCTCGGGCTCAACAAGCGGGGGAAGTCGGCCGCCCAGCTGGTGTGCGCCCTGGTCTTCGCAGAGCTGGCGGTGCACTGGGCCCATTCGTCCACCGCACTCTCGTTCACCCGTGCCGACGTCATCGGCATCAACCTCGGGCAGGTCGGCTGGGTGGTCTTCGCCGTCCTCGTCATGGTGGGCTCGTCCAACGCGGTGAACATCACCGACGGCGTCGACGGCCTGGCGGCCGGGTCGGGGACCTTCTGCTTCGCCGTCCTGTCCATCATGGGGTACTGGATCTTCCGCCACGTGGCGATCTACCACGTGCTCCCTGCGTCGGCCATCGACCTCTCGCTGGTGGCCGTCGCCCTCGCCGGCGCGTGCATCGGGTTCCTCTGGTGGAACGCGGCGCCGGCCAAGATCATCATGGGCGACACCGGGTCACTGGCCATCGGTGCGGGCCTGGCCGCGCTGTGCCTCCTGCTCAACCTCGACCTGCTCCTCCTCATCATCGGCGGGCTGTTCGTCATGGAGACACTGTCGGTGATCCTCCAGATCATCAGCTTCCGCCTGTTCCACCGGCGCATCTTCCGCATGGCCCCCATCCACCATCACTTCGAGCTCGGCGGCTGGCCCGAGACCACGGTGATCGTGCGCTTCTGGATCCTCGGCGGGCTCTTTTGCGCGTTGGGCCTCGGCATCTTCTACGGCGACTTCCTCACGGTGGCGAAGTTCACGTGACCCTCCGCCACTTGCGCCGCCCCGTGCGGGAGACTGTCGCCATGCATCGGGTGTCGGACCGGGCAGAGGGGCGCGCCCGCGCCCGGGACGAGGAGCCGTGGTGACCTCGGCACGGTCCGGCGCGCTCGACGGCGGCCCCCGCAACGGCAACGGCAACGGGCACCGCCGGGCGACGGCGGCCGGATTGCATCTCGGGGGGCGACAGCTGGCGATCTCCACGGCCCTGCTGGTGCTCGTGGCCCTGCTCTGCGTCATCGGGCTCGTGATGGTCGGGACCGCGTCCTCGGTGGTCTCCATCTCCACGTACGGCACCCCGTGGGCGATCCTGATCCGGGAGGTCATGTGGATGGCCATCGGCGTGGTGGCGCTGGGGTTGGCCATGCGCGCCGACTACCGGAAGCTCCGCCGGTTCAGCCCTCTGCTCCTCCTCGTCACCTTCGGGCTCCTCTTCGTCGTGCTGGTCCCGGGCCTCGGCGTGCACGCCATGGGGTCGAGCCGCTGGGTCGGCTTCGGGCAGTTCCGCCTCCAGCCCTCCGAGCTGATGAAGCTGGCCCTCGCACTGTTCGCAGCGGACTTCATCTCACGCCGCCTCGATGAGGACGCGACCGACCGTCGCATCATCGGGCCACTCCTCCTCGTGACCGGCTTCGCGTGCGTGCTGATCCTGGCCCAGCCCGACATGGGCACGGCCATGGTGCTCGGCTTCATCGCGCTCGCCCTCCTGTTCGTCTCCGGTGTGCGCCTCGGGCCCGTCATGAAGGTGATGGCCGCCCTGGCCGGCCTGGCCCTGATCGTGGCGGTGGCCTCGCCCTACCGTCGGGCCCGGCTGCTGTCCTTCATGGACCCGTCGGCCCACAGTTCGGGCTCGGGGTACCAGGTCATGCAGTCGCTGATCGGCCTCGGGTCGGGCCACATCTACGGCGCCGGCCTCGGCGGCGGGCAGGCGCAGTGGGGCTTCCTGCCCAACGCGCACACCGACTTCATCTTCTCGGTCATCGGCGAGGAGCTGGGCATCGCCGGCGCCGTGCTGGTGCTGGCGCTCCTCGGGACCTTCCTGTGGCTCGGCATCCGGGCCGCCACGCAGTCCCCCGACCGCTTCGGGGCGCTGCTCTCGCTCGGGTTGGTGGCCTGGGTGGGCGCCGAGACGCTGATCAACGTCGGTGCGGTGGTCGGTGTGCTGCCCGTCACCGGGATCCCCTTGCCGTTCATCTCGTTCGGGGGCTCGTCGCTCGTCATCACCATGGCGGCGGCGGGTGTGCTCATCAACGTGGCGCGTCAGGGCGAGGCCGTGGGCACCCTGCGGCTCGCCGGGCCCGCATCCACACGGTCGAAGAACCGCAACCGGACGGGGCACGGTGCGCGCAGCGTCCACGGCGGGCATCGAGGCGGAGGCGCCGGGGCCGTGTCGACGCGCCGGCCGGCCGGCGCTCGAGGTCGGTGAGGGCACGGCGCGGCACGGTGGTCGCGGGCGGCGGGACGGGCGGTCACGTCGTCCCCTCGCTGCAGATCGCACGCGCGCTCGTCGAGCGCGGGCACCCGGCGGGCACCATTGAGCTGTACGGCTCGCGGCGGGGGCAGGAGGCCACCACCTGGCCCGCGCTCGAGTTCCCCTACACACTGCTGCCCGGACGCGGGCTGCGGCGGAGCATGCGCCCCGCCGCCTTGTGGGCCAACGCCGGTGCCGTGGCCGGGATCGTGTGGGCCTGCGCCCGCGCCCTGGGTTCCTTCGTGTCCCGGCGGCCACGGGTCGTCGTCATCGTCGGGGGCTATGCGAGCTTTCCCGCCGGCCTGGCGGCAGTCCTCACCAGGGTCCCGCTCGTGTCCGTGAACACCGACGCGGTTCCCGGCGCCGTGAACGGGCTGCTCGGCCGCTTCGCCGCGGCCAACGCCGTGGCGTTCGCCGGGACCGGCCTCCCTCGGGCGCACGTCACCGGCACCCCGGTCCGCCCCGAGCTCTCGACCTTGGACCGCACGCCGGAGGGCCGGGCCCACAGCAGGGAGGTGCTCGGCCTGCCCGGTGACCGCGAGACGGTCGCCGCCGTGGGCGGGTCGCTCGGCGCGCTGCGGATCAACCGCGCCGTGTCGGCTCTCGCTTCGGCCTGGGCCGGGTCCGAGGGGCGCTCGGTGTACCACGTCACCGGTCGGCGGGACTACCAGACGTTCGCAGTGCCCGCCGGGGCGCAGGGTGGCGGCGGTGACGGCCAGGGCGGTGACGGTGGCGGTGGAGACGGCCGCGGCGCCGACGGGAGGCTGTGCTACCGCGTGGTGCCCTTCGAGGACCGGATGCCCGACCTGTACACGGCAGCGGACGTGTGCGTGACCCGGGCGGGGGCCATGACGGTGGCGGAGTTGCTGGTGGCAGGGGTGCCGGCCATCCTCGTGCCCCTCCCCGGCGCCCCGCGGGACCACCAGGCGCGCAATGCCGAGGCGATGGTCCGCATGGGAGTGGCCGTGCACCTCCCCGATCCCGAGTGCACCGGCGAGCGACTGGCCGAGGAGCTCGATGCGCTGCTCGGCGATCCGGCGCGCCTCCGGGCCATGAGCGAGGCCGCCCGCGGCCACGCGCACCCCGACGCGGCAGCCCGCGTCGCCGAGCTGGTCGACGCCCATGCCCGCTGACGGCGCCCGGCCGGCGCCGCTGGACCTCGCGACGCCGCGGCGCATCCACGTGGTGGGCATCGGGGGTGCCGGCATGAGCGCCATCGCGCTGGTGCTGCGGGCGATGGGCCACACCGTCTCGGGATCGGACCTGAAGGACTCACCGGTGGCGGAACGCCTCCGGTCCCACGGCATGTCGGTGGCGGTGGGGCACCGGCCCGAGCACGTCGCCGATGCCGACGTCCTGACCTTCTCGCCGGCAGTGCCGCCGGAGAACCCCGAACTGGTCGAGGCGCACGCCCGCGGGATCCTGGTCGTCCCCCGCTCCGTGATGCTGGCCGCCATCTGCGCCACCCGGAGCTGCCTCGCCGTGGCGGGCACCCACGGGAAGACGACGACGGCCTCCATGCTGTCGCTGATCCTCGTCGAGGCGGGACTGCGACCTTCCTTCGTGATCGGGGCCGACGTCAACGAGATCGGCACCAACGCCGTCTGGGACTCGGGCGAGTGGCTCGTGGTGGAGGCCGACGAGAGCTACGGGACGTTCCAGGCCATCAGCCCCGACCTGGCCGTGCTCACGAACGTCGAGCCCGACCACCTCGACTACTACGGCACGTTCGAGGCCCTGCGCACCGCGTTCTCGGCCTTCGTGGCCGGCGCCGGCAGGGGTGCGGTCGTGTGCTCGGACGACCCCGAGGCGGCGGCCATCGGCCGGGAGCACGGCGCCATCACGGTGGGATCCGCACCAGGGTCGACGTACGCCATGGGTGACCTCGACGCGCAGCGCAGCTCGGTGTCGTTCAGCCTGCGCGGGCCCGACGGGGAGCTGGGTGTCCTGCACATCGGAGTACCCGGCCTGCACAACGCCCGGAACGCCGCGGTGGCCGCCGTGGCCGCGCTCCGGGCCGGCGCGCCCTTCGAGGCGGCGCAGGCCGCCCTTGCCCGCTTCGCCGGCGTCACCCGCCGCTTCGAGTTCCGGGGCGAATCCCGCGGCGTCACCTTCGTGGACGACTACGCCCACCTCCCGACCGAGGTGCGGGCCGCCCTGGCCACGGCGAAGAGCGGTGGCTGGTCGCGCGTGGTGGCGGTGTTCCAGCCCCACCGCTTCTCGCGCACCGCCGCGTTGGCGACGCAGTTCGGGACTGCCTTCGCCGATGCCGACGAGCTGGTGGTGACCGACGTCTACAGCGCCGGGGAGCGGCCCGTTCCCGGCGTCTCGGGCCGCCTGGTGGCCGACGCGGTCAGGGCGCAGGACCCGAGGCTGCCCGTCACCTACGCGCCCGGTTGGGAGGAGCTGCACCAGGCCGTCAGCGCCGTGCTCCAGCCGGGTGACCTCTGCCTCACCCTGGGGGCGGGGGACCTGACCACGCTCCCCGACGACCTCCTCGCATCGGCGCAGTGGTGACCACGAGTGACGACCTGCGCGCCCTGGCCGGTGCGCTGGGCGAGCGGGCCGCGTTGGAGCGGCCGCTCGGCCCCCTGACGACCTACGGCGTCGGAGGCCCGGCTGCGCTCTACGTCGAGGTCGAGGGCCCCGCCGACCTGGACGTCGTGCGCGCCGCCCTGCGGGAGCGGGCGGCGGGGGAGTGGGCCCCGATCTTCGTCATCGGGCGCGGCTCCAACCTGCTGGTGTCCGACGAGGGCTTCGACGGGATCGTCCTGCATCTCGGCAGCGGTTTCGCCGGGCTCGAGCTGCCCGACCCCGCCGGTGCGGCTCCGGTGGTGCGGGCAGGGGCCGCCCTGGCGCTCCCGGTCCTGGCCCGCCGGGTGGCCGATGCCGGCTGGTCGGGGCTGTCGTGGGCCGTCGGCGTGCCCGGATCGGTCGGGGGCGCCGTGCGCATGAACGCCGGTGGGCACGGGTCGGACATGGCCTCGTGCCTCGTCCGGTACCGCTGGGTCGACCTCGTCGGGGACGCCGGGGGGACCGACGACGCCGCCCGCCTGGCCTACGCCTACCGGACCTCCTCGGTCACGCCCACCCAGCTCGTCGTGGAGGCGGACATCGGCGTCACGCCGGGATCGGTGGAGGTGGAGCAGGCGGCGGTGAGCGCCATCGTCAGATGGCGGCGCGAGCACCAGCCCGGCGGCGCCAATGCGGGCTCGGTGTTCACCAACCCCGAGGATGACTCGGCGGGGCGGCTGATCGAGTCGGCGGGGCTGAAGGGCTTCCGGCTCGGCACGGCGCACGTGTCGGAGAAGCACGCCAACTTCATCCAGGCGGACAAGGGCGGCCGGGCCGACGACGTCCATGCGCTGATGGAGCACGTCCGGGGGGTGGTCGCCGAGCGCTGCGGGGTCACGTTGCGCACGGAGGTCCGCCTTCTGGGTTTCGGCGACGGGAAGACTGGCGCAGTGCACGGAGCGCCGCGATGACACCGGTCGACACGGAGACCGGCAAGGGGTCGCGTCCGAGCCGCAGCGCCGACCGCCGGGGGAGGCAGGGCGCCGGGCGAGGCGGCGGCCGGATGGACCCGCGCATCTCGGCCCGGCGGACCGCCGTCACGAAGGAGAAAGGCCGTCGCCGGCTGCGCGTGGTCGTCATCGGCCTGGCCGGGACCGGGTGCCTCGTGGCCGGCTGGTTCCTCCTGCATTCGTCGCTCTTCTCGGCCCGCTCCCTGACGGTCACGGGGAACGTGCACGAGAGCGCCGCGCAGGTCGAGGCGCAGGCGGGCCTGGCCGGCCACCCGCCGCTGCTCGACGTGAACACCGGTGCGGCGGCGTCGGCGGTCGAGCAGCTGCCCTGGGTGCGCTCGGCCACGGTGCACGTCTCGTGGCCCGACGGCGTGCAGATTCAGGTGACCGAGGATGTCCCGCGCCTCGTCGTGAGTCAGCCGGATGGGCACTGGGACACAGTGAGCGCGGACGGCCGGGTGCTGAGCGTGTCGACCTCCCGGCCGCCCGGGCTGATCCTCCTCACGGTGCCGCAGGCCCCGGGAGCGCCGGGCAGCGCGATCTCGGCCAGGGACGAACCGGGCCTCCGGGTCGCCTCGACCCTGCCCGCCTCCTTCGCCGCGCAGGTCACGGCGGTCACGGTGGAGCCGGCGGGCTGGATCCAGCTGGCGATGACGACCCCGATCCTGGTCGACATCGGCTCGGCCACCGAGCTCACGGCCAAGTACGAGGACGTGTCGTCCATTTTGGCCGGCGCGACCCTGCACAACGGCGATGTCATCGACGTCAGCGTGCCGGATGCCCCGACGGTGACGCCCGGGTGACCTAGGATGCTTGACCAGCCTGAACACCCCTCCTATGGTGGGGTCACGTTGCCGAACTGTGAACATCAACCTTCCCAAAAGGTTCAGGGATGGGTGATGGGACTCACGTCCCCGGTGACGGCTGGCGGTCCGTACCAGCGAGCGAACGGTCGGCGATCGACCCGAGGACGAGGGAGTTCATGACGACCGTGCCTTCCCAGGGCAACTACCTGGCAGTCATCAAGGTGGTCGGGGTCGGCGGCGGCGGCGTCAATGCCGTCAACCGGATGATCGACTCGGGCCTCCGCAACGTCGAGTTCATCGCGGCCAACACCGACGCGCAGGCGCTGCTGATGAGCGACGCCGACCTGAAGCTGGACATCGGGCGCCAGCTGACCCGCGGGCTCGGGGCGGGCAGCGACCCCGAGGTGGGGCGACTGGCCGCCGAGGAGCACCGGCCCGACATAGAGGAGGCGCTCCAGGGCGCCGACATGGTCTTCATCACCGCCGGCAAGGGCGGCGGCACCGGGACCGGCGCCGCACCGGTCTTCGCCGAGATCGCCAAGGGCCTGGGCGCCCTGACCATCGGCGTGGTGACCCGCCCCTTCACGTTCGAGGGTCGGCGCCGTGCCATGCAGGCCGAGAAGGGGATCCAGATCCTCAAGGAGAAGGTCGACACGCTCATCGTCATCCCGAACGACCGCCTGCTCACCGTGTCCAACGACAAGACCAGCATGGTCAACGCCTTCAAGATGGCGGACGAGGTCCTGCTGCAGGGCGTGCGGGGCATCACCGACCTCATCACGGTGCCCGGGCTGATCAACACCGACTTCGCCGACGTGAAGATGGTCATGACCAACGCCGGCACGGCGATCATGGGCATCGGCTCGTCCATCGGCGAGGGCCGGGCGGCCAACGCGGCCCGGGCGGCCATCACGTCGCCGCTGCTCGAGGCGTCCATCGAAGGGGCCCGGGGCATGGTCCTGAACATCGCCGGCGGCTCGGACCTCGGGCTCTTCGAGGTGAACGAGGCGGCGGAGATCATCCACGCCGTCGCCCACCCCGACGCCAACATCATCTTCGGCGCCGTGATCGACGACAACATGGGCGACGAGGTCCGCGTCACCGTGATCGCCGCCGGCTTCGAGCGCTGGGACGAAGGTGCGCCGTCCTCGAAGTCCGCCGACCTGGCCTCGTCGATCTTCGCCACGCCCGAACCGGTGGACATCTTCGCCGACGCCACGGGGTCCGAGGACGAGCTCGACCTGGGTGACGACGATTTCGACGTCCCCTCCTTCCTTCGCTAGCGACGAGGTCGCGCGGAGGCTGCACGCCGTCCGGCAGCGCATCGAGCGCGCCGGTGGCGACCCTGCCCGGGTCCGGGTGATCGCCGTGACGAAGGGGTTCGGGATCGATGCGGTCCGGGCCGCCCTCGACGTCGGACTGCACGACGTGGGTGAGAACTACGCCGCCGAGCTCGTGGCGAAGGCGTCGGACCCGCGGCCCGACGGCGTCGTCTGGCACTTCCTCGGGGCGGTGCAGCGCAACAAGGTGGCGCAGCTGGCGCCGATCGTCGGCCTGTGGCAGAGCGTCGCCCGGGAGGCCGAGGGCGCCCGGATCGCGCGGTTCGCCCCCGGGGCCAGGGTCCTCGTGGAGGTCGAGGCCACGGGCCTGCCGGGCCGAAACGGCTGCCCGCCGGCGGGGGTGGGTGACCTGGTGGCCCGGCTCGGGGGCCTGGGGCTCGACGTGCGGGGCCTCATGACCGTGGCGGCACCCGGTCCGGCCGCCGCACAGGAGGCCTTCGAAGCGGTGAGGCGGCTGGCCGACCAATTGGGCCTCGAGGAGCGCTCCATGGGCATGACCGACGACCTGGAGGCCGCCGTGGCGGCGGGGTCGACCATGGTCCGGGTCGGGCGTGCCCTCTTCGGCGACCGGCCGCCACGCCACGCGGGGTGAGGCGGACGCGGGGCGTCTGGGGGCGCCCGGGCGGGCGGAGGTCGCCGGGCGCAGGCACGCAAGGCCCGCCAGGGTTGCCGAGCAGGCACTACGCTGTCACTCGACAGGAGAAGGTATGTCACCCTCGTTCATGAAGAAGACCATGGTGTATCTCGGCCTGCTCGACGACGAGTACGACGAGTACGACGACCTGGAGGACAGGGCACCCCGCGGGTTCTCGGCCGCCACCAGGGTCGACCCCCGGCCGGGCCAGGACTACGACCAGCCGGAGGAGTCCCAGTACAGCGGCGGCATGACCAGGGTCCGGACCATCCCCCGCGAGTCGGCCGTCCCCGCCCAGCCGAAGCCGGCACCGAGCAACCCCTCGCCGCGCCAGAGCTCGGTGCGCGCCGTGCCCGTGGACACCTCCATCAGCCCCTCCGGGTCGGCGCCGTCGTCGGCCCGGGTGCACGTGGTGGCGCCTTCGCGGTTCGGCGACGCCAAGGAGATCGCGGACCGTCTCAAGGACAACCGGCCCGTGATCGTGAACCTGCAGATGGCCGATCGCGACCTGCAGCGGCGGATGATCGACTTCTGNNAACGTCAAGGTCTCCGACGAGGAGCGCCAGCGCCTGGTTGAGCGCGGCTTCGGCCGCGACTGATCCCAGTACCCTCACAGGCTGGTGAACATCTTCCATCTCCTCGCGTGGCTCATCGAGGCCTACATCTGGCTGATCATGTTCCCGTACGCGATCCTGAGCTGGTTCCGGATCCGGCCGGACACGACGCTCTCCCGGATCCAGTACTTCCTGTACCAGGCGACCGAGCCGGTCCTCCGCCCGGTGCGGAAGATCATCCGCCCCATGGCGGGGCTGGACTTCTCCTTCCTGGTGGTCATCCTGGTTGCCCAGATCGTGCTGATTCCCGTGCTGAGGGCCTGAGTGGGATAACTGGAATCGCAGGGGG
>PMPX01000118.1:0-4952 GCA_003169235.1 Acidimicrobiaceae bacterium
CCATGGTCGTCCCCGACAGCATCTGCTACCCCGAGGTGTCCGACACCACCTACCCCTTCAACCCCGACGGCACCCGGGAATTCCTCGAGGACAAGCCCTTCTTGGAGCCGTTCTCCCTGATCCCGGCCATGGGGGCGGTGACCGAGCGCATCCGCTTCGTCACCTTCGTGATCAAGCTGCCGATCCGCCAGCCCGTCCTCATCACCAAGCAGGTCAGCTCCACCGCGGTCCTCACCGACAACCGCCTCCTGCTCGGCGTGGGGACCAGCCCCTGGCCCGAGGACTACGAGATCTGCGGCGTGCCGTGGGAGCGCCGGGGCAAGCGGATGGACGAGGAGATCGCCATCATGCGGGGCCTCATGGCCGGCGGGTTCTTCGAGTTCCACGGCGAGGTCTTCGACGTGCCGTCCATCAAGATCTGCCCGACGCCGAGCCGTCCCGTGCCGATCCTCATCGGCGGCCACCACGAGGCCGCCCTGAAACGGGCCGCCGTCGACGGGGACGGCTGGCTGCACGGGGGAGGGGACCCCGCCGACCTTCCGGGCCTGCTGGCCCGCCTGGCCGAGCTGCGCCGCGAGCACGGCACCGAGGACAAGCCGTTCGAGACGCACGTGATCTCGCTCAGTGCGTACACGCCCGACGGCGTGCATCACCTGGAGGAGCTCGGCGTCACCGACGTGATCGTCGGCTTCCGGTGGCCCTACGGGGTGGAGCAGGACACCGAGACCCTGCAGACGAAGGTCGACAACCTGAACCGCTTCGCCGACGACGTCATCGCCAAGGTCCGCTGAGGATCAGGGGAAGGGGAGACCTCATATGACCGACGAACCGCCCAACGCCCGCGAGCTCGGCATCCGCTCCCGGGCCGCCGTCACCGCCGGGGACCGCGAGGGTTGGCTGGCCCTCTTCGCCGACGACGCCATCGTGGCGGACCCGATCGGGCCCTCGGCCTTCGACCCCGAGGGCAGGGGCCACCACGGGCGCGCCGCCATCGCCGCCTTCTACGACACCGTGATCGCGTCCAGCGAGGCGATCACGTTCGAGATCGCCGAGTCCTATCTCTGCGGCGACGAGGTGGCCGACGTCGGCATCATCCGCACCACGCTCGCCGGCGGCACCCACCAGGCCGTCGTCCACGGCGTCTACACCTACCGCACCGACGGCGCCGGCAAGATCGCCTCGCTCCGGGCCTACTGGGAGTTCGACGCGCTGGAGCTCGTGGAGCTGGGGGGCTGAGTCACATGCGCGTCATGGTCCGTGAGGGCCTGTTCACCGACCCCGACCCCGACACCGATCCCGCGCCCGCCCTCCTCGGCAGCCGCTGCACCAATTGCGGCAACGTCCTGTTCCCCCGCGTCGACGCCTGCACCTACTGCGCCACCGAGGACCCCGAGCCGGTCGACCTCTCCGGCCCGGGAACGCTGTGGGCCTGGACGGCGGTCACCGCGCCGCCGCCGGGCTACCGGGGCGAGGTGCCCTTCGGCGTGGGCGTGGTCGAGCTGCCCGAGGGGGTGCGCGTCATCGGCCGGCTGACCGAGAGCGACCCTGCCGCGCTGGCCACCGGCCAGCCCATGGAGCTGCGCATCGTCACCCTCCACCGTGACGACGACGGGAACGACGTCGTGACCTACGCCTTCGGACCCCCGTCGGCATCGGCCCCGTCGTGACCGGCGTCGCCGTCACCGGGGTCGGCATGCACCCCTTCGGGAGGTTCGACGGGGTCTCCACCACCGACATGGGTGTCGCGGCCGTGCGGGCCGCTCTGCGCGAGGCGGGCGTCGGCAAGGGCGGGTTCCAGGCCGCCTTCTGCGGCACGGCCTACGGCGGGGTGGCCACCGGCCACAAGGTCCTGAGCCGCCTCGGCATGACCGGGATGCCGATCGTCGACGTCGAGGCCGGCTGCGCCAGCGGCAGCGCCGCGCTCATGCTGGCGGCGGCGGCCATCCGGGCCGGCCAGTACGACACGGTCGTCGTGTTCGGCACCGAGAAGATGCCCAAGGGGATCATCCGCTCCTCGTTCTTCGAGCCCTGGCAGGAGGAGGCGGGCCTGGCCTCGACGCCCGCCTTCTTCGGTCTGCGCGCCCAGCGGCTCTGCCAGACCTCGGGCATCACCAAGGACCACCTCGCCCGTGTGGTGGTGAAGAACCGCCGCCACGGCGCCGCCAACCCCGACGCCATGTACCAGAAGGAGACGACGGTCGAAGAGGTCCTGGCCTCGCGCGTCGTCTGCGAGCCGCTGCACCTCTTCATGATGTGCTCGCCCAACGAGGGGGCGGCCGCGCTGGTGCTGCGCCGCACCGACCTCGTGACGTCGCCCTCCTCTCCTGCGCCCGTCACCCTCGCCGCGGCCGTCCTGCGCTCCCACATTCCGGGCTCGGTCCTCAGCGAGTCGACACCGCTCTCGGGCCTAGTCCACGACGACGCGCCGGCCCCGACCACGTTGTCGGCCACCGCCGCCTACGAGGAGGCGGGCCTCGGGCCGGCCGACCTCCACGTCGTCGAGTGCCAGGACACCGACGCCGCCCGTGAGCTCGGGTCGTGCGAGGAGCTCGGGCTCTGCGAGCCCGGCGGGTCGGCGGCGCTGCTGAGTTCGGGTGCCACCCATCTCGGCGGCCGTCTCCCCGTCAACCCGAGCGGGGGGCTGCTCTCCAAGGGTGAGCCGCTCGGCGCCTCCGCGCTCGGACAGGTGGTGGAGCTGGTGCGCCAGCTGCGCGGCGAGTGCGGGCCGCGTCAGGTCGAGGGCGCCCGCGTGGCGCTGTCGCACACGGTCGGCCGGGGGGCCAATGCCGGCGTGGTGATCCTGACCCGCTGATCGCCGCACCCGAGACGTGAACCACCTGCGGCGCCTCGTGCGCCGCCGCCCCGACCACAACCCTGACCGAGTAGGAGCGAGACACACACATGCCAGCGCCGTACGCCGACAGCCCCGGTCGATGGGAGTTCCTCTTCTCCCGGGACGGGCACGCCGAGATGTCCTGGACCCCGACGCCCGACATGGCGAACCCCTTCGGCAGCGTCCATGGAGGCATCATCGCCACCGTCATCGATGAATCGTGCGGGGCGGCCCTGATGCCGTTGATCGACGCCCCCTCCGCGCCCACCGTCTCCCTGAACGTCGAGTACCTGCACGCGGTCCAGATCGGCGGCGCCTACACCGTGCGCAGTGAGATCGTGCGCAAGGGCCGGGCGATGGCCATCGCCGACGCGCGCATCCTGAACGAAGAGGGCACGATGCTGGTCCGAGGCACGTGCTTCTTCCAGATCCCCCGCCCGCAGTAGCGCGGGATCAGTCGTCGCCGAGCCGGGGGAGCAGTCCCGGCAGATCCAGGAGGGAGGCGATCACGGCATCGGGCTGCGGGCCGTCGTCGGGGAAGGGCTCCGCGCCCTCCCGGTCGATCCACACCGAACGCCAGCCCGCATCGTGCGCCCCGGCGACGTCGTTGACGGGGTGGTCACCTACCAGCACGCACGACTCCGGCCCCACGCCCAGCTGGCGCTCGACCACCTCGAAGATCCCCTTGTCCGGTTTGGCGACGCGGTGGTCCTGCGCGAAGACCACCGACTCGAAGTAGCCGGCGAGCCCCACCGTCTCGGGTAGCCGGCTCCCGTTGGAGAGCAGGCCGAGGCGGTAGTCGGTGCGCAACGCGTCGAGGCCGGGCACCGTGTCGGGGAACAGCGCCGGGTCCCGGTCGCGATGGTGGAAGTAGGAGGCGCTCAACGCCGCGGCCAGCGCCTCGTCCTCCCGCTCGTCACCGCCCTCGACGGCGCGGCGCCGGGCCAGCGTGCGGGCGAACCCGTGCACGCGCAGCTCGGCCAGTGACCAGACCTCGGGATGCTCGGCCACCGCGGCGGTCCGGTCGTCCTGCAGATCCTGCCAGGACAACGCGTCGGCGAAGAGCCCGGGCCGCGCCGCCCGCAGCTCGTCCGTCACCGCCACCAGCGCGTCGCGCATGACGCGCTCGAAGTCCCACAGCGTCTGGTCCCCGTCGAAGAGGACGGCCCGGATCACCGCCGCCTCAGGCGGACGCGTCGACGAGCACGACCTTGCCGAGCTTGGCGCCCTCGGCGAAGCGGTCGTAGGCCGCCTGCGCCTCGGACAGGGGGAAGGTCTCGCACACCGGGACGCGGATGCGCCCCGCCGCCAGGGCCGGCACGACGTGCGCCGCCATGGCGGCGGCTACGTCGGCCTTCTCGCTCCGGCTGCGGCCGCGCAGCGTGGAGCCGCCGATGCGGGCCCGCGTCCCCATGAGCGAGAACAGGTTGAGGTCCACCTGGGCCCCACCGCCGACGCCGATCACCACGACGCGGGCGCCGGTGGCCAAGTGCGGCAGGACCGCCTCGACGCTGGGCGCCCCCACCAGCTCGAGCACGACGTCGTAGGGGCCACCGTCACCCTCGTGTCCGGGCTCGAGCACCGCCGACGCGCCCAGCGCCGCCACCGCGTCACGACGCGACGCATCGCGCACGGTGGCCGTGACGATCGCTCCCGCCGCCGCGGCGAGCTGCACGCCAGCCGTCCCCACGCCCCCGGCCGCCCCGCTCACGACCACCCGCTCACCCATCCGCAGCCCGGCCTGGGTGAAGAGGGCGTCGTAGGCCGTCGTGAAGACCTCGGGGAAGCCACCGGCCTCGGGCCACGAGAGGTCGTCGGGGACGGCGAGGGCGTGGGACTCGTCGACGCGGGCGAGCGTGGCCTGGGCCCCGCCACCGACCACGGCCATGATCCGGTCGCCCGGGGCGAAGAGCGTCACCTGGCGCCCGACGCCGACCACCTCGCCCGCAAGGTCCATGCCGGGGATGTCCTGCGGCCAGCCCGGCGGCGCTGGATACTGTCCGGCCCGTTGTGCGAGGTCCGCGTTGTTGATGCCGGCCCCCCGCACCGCCACGAGCAGCTCGGTGTCCCCGGCGACGGGGTCCTCCCGCTCCTCCCAGAACAGCCGGCCGTCCCGGAT
>PMPX01000118.1:5090-5218 GCA_003169235.1 Acidimicrobiaceae bacterium
GGCTTCCCGTGCAACCAGTTCATGGGCCAGGAGCCGGGCACGTCCGAGGAGATCGCGCAGTTCTGCTCGGCCACGTACGGCGTCACCTTCCCGCTGACGGAGAAGATCGAGGTGAACGGCGAGGGCCG
>PMPX01000182.1 GCA_003169235.1 Acidimicrobiaceae bacterium
TTCGCCGGCCTGTTCGGGCTCAAGGCCACTTACGGCCGGGTGCCGAAGGGCCCCGACGCCGGCATCGAGCCCCTGACGTCGGTCCTCGGGTGCCTCACCCGCTCGGTGCGCGACACGGCGCGCTACTTCGACTGCTGCAACGGGTTCGACCGGCGGGACCCGCTCAGCCTGCCGGTCGTGGGCGGCTGGGAGGCCGCACTGGGCTCGTACGACCTGTCGGGGATGACCGCGGCCATCGTGGTCGACCTGGGCATCGCCACCGTGCGTGACGAGGTGGCCGACGTGGTCGTCGANNTGGCCAACCAGCCCGCCTTCGTGGCGGACCTGGGGGACGCGTATCCGGACCGGTTGGAGGGGCTCTCGCGGGAGATGCGAGCCGGCCTGACGGCGGCCCAGGATCGATACGACCTGGAACGGGCCGCCGCCGTCGAGCGCTACCGGCGCCAGCTCAACGGGGCCATGGCCGAACTCTTCGACCGGGCGGACTTCGTCTTCTGCTCCACCAATCCCGACGTGGCGTTCGCAGCCGAGGGACCACCGCCCTCGACGGTCCCCGGCCACGACCTGATCCACGAGGTCGGCTTCGCCCGGGCCATCATGAACACCGCCGCGCTCACCGCTGCGTCCAACCTCAACGGCAGCCCGGCCGTGAGCATCCCCGCCGGCCTGGTCGACGAGCTGCCCGTCGGCCTGCAGGTGTTGGCGGGGCACCACCGTGAGGAGCTGTTGCTCGACCTGGCGCTGGTGGCGGAGCGCGAGATGCCCTGGCCTCAGGTGGCGCCGGGCTCGCCGCTCTGAGGGGTGCGCAGCGCAGCGCGCCAGGGCGTCATGTCGAGCCCGGGGTAGCGGGCCTGCACGCCGGTGATCGTCGCCTCGTTCCAGTAGGGGTGTCCGGGCTCGGGCACCCCCATCAGGGCGAGTTGGCGCGGCGTGGCCTGCTGGACGAACTTGCTCAATTCTTGGGAGAACCCCCGGAAGGGCCACGCCTGGTACCCGCCCCAACCGGCGTCACGGTGGCGGAACGAGACGTGGAGCATGACCCGGTACCGGGTCTCGTCGGTGAAGTCGACCGAGCGGTGGTACACGTCGGGGCGATAGGCCACGACCGAGCCGGCTGGTGCTGCCGCGTCCGACGGGTCGTCGTAGAGGTCGGCATGGTCCACGTAGTTCAGGGTGTGCTGTTCGACCGGGATGTGCTTCGTCTTCTGCCACGACACGAAGCGGGTGGCGCCGTCCTCGGTGGTGACGTCCGTGAGGTAGACGAAGAACTCCACCTGCTTGTAGCCCGGGTCGTGGCGGGGCACGACCAGCATGTGGTTGGGATAGTCGGCGTGGAGCAACTGGTTGTAGCCCGAGCCCTGGCGTGCGTACTTGGCCGTGACGATGCCCATGTAGAGCGCGAGGTCGGTCGTGCCGCTCAGCCCCTCGGCGAGGTCGACGACGTGGGGGTGGAGCACGAGCGCGTTGAGACGCGAACTGTGGAACGGGAATTCGGGCCAGGGCGCGTCCCACGTGAGCCACTGGCCGGCCTCGGTACCCCCCCGCCCGGCCATCTCGGCGGGGGTGGGGAAATAGCGGTGCACGGCGTCCTGCGCCGCCACCAGCTGGCCGGGAGGGATGACTCCGGGCACGACACACCATCCGTCGGTGTCCCACTGCTCCTTGAGGTCGGGCGTCAGCAACCCAGGTGCCACGACGGCACGTTAACCGCGCCGTCTGCTATCATTGGAGGGCCGTCGGGTATTCGCCCGGCGCGGCCCGTTCGAGAAATCCGATCGAGTAGGCCACCTCTTCCGATCGGAGTCTCTCATCTCTACCTTTTCAGACCTTGGCGTCCCCGCGGCCTACAACGAGGTCCTCTCCCGCCAGGGAATCACCGAGCCGCTGACCATCCAGACCGCCACCATCCCGGCCGCCCTGCAGCGGCGGGACATCTGTGGCAAGGCCCCCACGGGCTCCGGCAAGACGCTGGCGTTCGGGATCCCCCTCGTGGTCAACACCGAGCGTTCGCTGCCGCGCCGCCCCAAGTCGCTGGTGCTCGTGCCGACCCGCGAGCTGGCCTCGCAGGTGCACGAAGTCCTCGGCGACCTCCTCGGGCACGAGCGCAAGCGCGTCGTGTCGATCTTCGGCGGTACGGGTTATCGCGAGCAGGTGCGCGCCCTGCAGAAGGGCGTCAACATCGTGGTGGCGTGTCCCGGGCGCCTCGAGGACCTGATCGAGCGGGGCGACGTCCGCCTCGACGACGTCAGCACCGTCGTGCTCGACGAGGCGGACCGCATGGCGGACATGGGCTTCCTGCCCGCAGTGCGCCGTCTGCTGGACCAGACGGCGCCGAACCGCCAGGTCATGCTGTTCTCGGCCACCATCGGCAAAGAGGTGGAGTCGGTCATCCGCAACTACCAGCGGGACCCGGTCAAGGTGGCCATCGAGGCGACGGCGGAGGCCAAGGGGGACGTGGATCACCACTTCTGGAAGGTCGACCGGGCCGAGCGGGTCGCCATCACGGCGAAGTTGATCGAGCGTCATGGGCAGGCCTTCGTGTTCTGCCGCACCAAGCGCGGCGCCGACCGGGTCGTCCGCCAGCTCCAGGCCCACGGCGTGCGCGCCGTCCCCATGCACGGGAACCGCTCGCAGGGGCAGCGGGAGCGTGCACTGGATTCCTTCGCCAAGGGCCGGGCCGACGCTCTGGTCGCGACCGACGTCGTGGCGCGGGGCATCCATGTCGACGGCCTTCCTTGCGTGGTCCATTTCGATCCGCCCACGGACCACGTGGATTACGTGCACCGGTCCGGCCGCACGGGCCGGGCCGGGCGCACCGGTACCGTCGTCTCGCTCGTCACCCCCGAGCAGCGCCAGGACGTGCACGGGGTCCAGCGGGCGCTCGGGCTCGAGCCGGTCCTGCTCGCTCCGTTCTCGGCCACGGCACCCGGGCCGGAGGAGTCGGGAGCGGACGGCGGTTCGTCGAAAGTCCCGAGGAGCAAGAGCCCGAAGACCCAGAAGCTCACGGGCACGGTGAAGTTCTTCAACAACGCCCGGGGGTACGGGTTCGTGGAGCGCAAGGGCGGGGGAGATCTCTTCGTGCACCATTCGCAGGTCGAGGGTGACGTGAGCCGGGGCATCGCGCTCGGGACGACCGTGGAGTTCACGGTCGGCACGGGCAAGAAGGGCGACGAGGCCCTCAACGTGAAGGTGCTCTGAGGACCTGCGCCTGCGGCCGAGCTCGGCCTAGCTCGAAGTGACGAGGACGAGCGCGGCGCCAAGGGCCAGGTAGAGGCCGAACGGCACGGCGGACCGTCGCTCCGCCCTGTGCGCGGCAATGAGCACGAGTCCGGTCACGGCCACCAGGATGTTGGCCACCACGAACCCCTGGAGCAGTGCGATCGGACTCACCCAGGCCAGCCCGAAGCCGACCGCGGGAGACAGCCGCACGTCGCCGAAGGCCATCCAACGCGGGTTCATCAGGTTGATGCCGAAGAGGAGCGCGAAGAATGCGACCGCGCACAACGACGCGACGAGCAGGTGGTGCCATTCGCCCATCACGCCGGCGACCAGCAAACCGCTGGCGATCACGGCTGCGCTCAGCGCGTGCACGAGTGTCCTGGGCAGCAGGCGCCGGACGAGGTCGCAGTAGGCGAGCTGAATGAGCCCGATGAGGAGCACCAGCGGCGGCAGGGCATTGAGGGTCCAGCCGGCGCGGGAGAGCACGGTGGCCGAGAGCAGTCCCGAGGCGGCGACGAGGACGACCCACTGGCTCCTCGTGATGCGGGGCGGGGTCGTGTCGACGACGGTCAGCACCGCCGACTCCGAAGCCGGTGCGGACGACCGGGCCACCGAGGCGGCCAGGGCGCGGCGGGTGAACGGGACCAGTGCGGCGCCGGCCGCCACACCGATGGCGGCGCCACCCAGGAAGGTCAGGGCGGTGCTCATTGCACCAGCGCCACGGCGCCGCAATTGGTGCTGAGGTCCGCCACCGAGGCGGCGCCGAGCGTCACCCCCGCCGCTTGCATGATCGGGACGAGGATGGGCCCCGCCGCGGTGATCACCGGCTGGGCCGGGCTGCTCGGGCTGAGACCGGAGACCGAGGGCACCGGTGTGCCACCGGCAGTCTCGGGGTTGGAGCCGTTCGCGACGCTGGTGGCCGTCGGCGGCACGTTCGGCGGCGCGTAACCGAACGGCGTCGACGTTCCGTTGTACCCCGCGACCGACACGGTCGCGATGTTGCTGGGGACGCCGGCAACACTCAGGCTGATCGTGCCCGACGCCGCCGTGATCACTGCCGCGATGTTGGTGGATTTCAACGAGTTGTCGCTGCACGTGACCGACGCCAGCGTGGCCGTGCCCGACGCCGCCGACAGCGGGATGGTGATCAGGCCCACGCCGATGTCGTTGAGCTGGAGGCTCGAGCTGACCTGGGCCGTCGTCGCCGTCGCGCCGACCGGTCCGTAGCCGACCTGGGGGATCTGGACCAGGCTCAGCGTGAGCTTGGCGTCGCTGACGCCGGTGAGGCCGAGCGAGGTCCCGAGGTCGATGGCATTGGTGCCGTTGGCCAGCTCGGCCTCCGTGGTGAGGATCTGCAGTGCGTCGAGGCTGGCCGACAGCTCGGAGGTGGAGAGGGTGGACAGGTTCCCGCTGCAGGCCGACCCGTTGATGGAGACGAGCTGGCACAGCGACGCCGAGGTGCCGCCGGAGAAGTCCAGGCTGGCGAGCGCCGTGCTGGCACCGCACTGCTCGGGCGTCGGGGTGGAACCGCAGTTCAGCTGGGCGACCTGGTTCGCCACGGCATCGCTCCAGATGGCGAGCCACTGGGCACCCGTGAGGGACGCCGTGAGGACGTTGGACGTAGTGAGCGCGCCACCGGACGCCGTGATCAACTGGCTGACCGTCACGGACGTGTTGGCCAACCCGATGTATCCCACCGCATTGATGTTGACGGACGTCCCCAGTGTGCCCAGCACCGCGTCGAGGACGGCCGATTGCTGCGAGGTGACACCGGCGAGGTACGACCCGATGGAGAACCCGGCCTCCGGAGTGACGGCCGCGATCGAGGTCTTGGTCACCGACGACTGGCCGCCGACGAAGATCTGCGGGACCGATTGCGCGGCGGTGACCTTGATGGCGTTGCAGGGAGGAGCGCCGTTGGACGGGTAGTAGTACCAGCACTTGACCTGCTTGCCGTTGACGGTCCCCAGGTTCGGGGTGAAGGTCCCGTTCTGCCACACACCCGGGACCTGCGTGAGCACGGCCGTCGAGCCGTTGTCGGTGTCGGCGTACGGGAGCTTCGCGATCAGGTAGTTGTTGGCGGCGAACTGGCTGGAGTACGGCGGCCATTCCGTGACGCTGATGTAGCGGACCATGTCCAGGGCGCTGGTGTCGGCGATGGCCTGGACCTGTCGCCCGCCGTCGACCGTGAGTCCGAGGTCGACGCCGAACGCACCGCCCCACAGGAGCAGCACCATGCAGATCGCCACGAGGATCATGGTGGCGCCACGCTCATCCCGTTCACGTCCCCAGTGGGTCCACCAGTTCTGGTTTCGCGCGGTCACGTTCGTCACCTAGGAGCTCGGGGTCGAGATCTGCAGCGTGTTGGTCGACGTGAGGGTCGACGGGGTGACGATGCTGAGGCCGGGCATCTCTGGGAAGAGCGGGCTCGAACTGTAGTTGTAGGTGACTTTCACTGTCAGGCACTCGTTGTTCGCATTCGACGGGCAGGGTGCCTCTGTGGCCACGCACGTGATGGTCGTGCTCGCGGTCCCACACGTGCCCTTGCTCATCCACCCGACGTCGGTGCCGGCTTGGGCTTCGGCTGTCACGCAAGCGGTCGTCGTGCACGGTGGACCGACCGAACCTCCCCCGGACGACATCACGATGCCGGCCCGTGCCCCGTCCGCCGCTGCCTGCGTGATGGTCGCCTGTGCCGCCAGGATCAGGCCGAACGTGATGATGCCGTAGAGCAGCCCGATGAGGAGCACCACGACGAAGGCGAACTCCACCATTTCGGCCCCGTGCTCGTCATCGCGCCGCCGCCTCAGCACTCTCGGAATTCTCCACGTGCGCATCTTCAACGCGGGACCCCCTCCTCTGGTTCTGCGGCAGCGGCGCCGATGGACAGACCAACGGCCATTTGTCGTCGCGTGATGCGTCCGGGTTGATTGTGGAGCGCGTGCCGCGGCCGGTACATAGGTCATATGGACCATTTGCGCCCCCGACCAGGGACGCTCGTTCGGAGAATGGTCAGAAGGACCTATGTACGCCGTGCTCTTCCCGTCATACCCTCGAACCGAGCCAACTGCGGGTTGACCGCGTGACGAGTCACCGCCTGTTGTCGGGCTGTTGAGAGGGGGGAAGGTCTTGTGAAGAAACAGACGCTCATATTGGTGATGATCGGAGTGATCCTGTTCATTGCCGGAAGCGCCATCGCGTATGCCAGCGTGGAGGGCGCCAGCAAGCACGCATCGTCCGGTGCGAACGTCGTGGCTCCGGTGAGCACGTCGGCCGTCGTGGCCAAGGCGAACATCCCGGCCGGCACGACCGGTCAGGCCATGGTGTCCAGCGGCCTCGTCGCCATTGAGCTGATCCCGACGAAGTCGTACACATCGACTGACCTGGGGTCGCTGTCGGGGCTGACCGACGAGGTCCTCACGACGTCGGTCACCAAGGGTCACGCCGTCAGCTCGACGGACCTGACTGCCAGCACCACCTCCATCTCGTTGCCGACGGGCATGGACGGGGTGACCGTGACTCTGACGGGGACGAACGGGTTGGCGGGCTACCTTCAGCCCGGTAGCCGGGTCGACGTCTATGCCAACATCACGAAGCCGTCGGAGATCAACAACGCTCCCGTCGGGGCGAGCGCCAACCTCCCGCTGCCGTGCACGGAGCTCTCCATGGCGAACGTCGAAGTGCTCGACGTCCAGAGCACCGAGGCTTCCTATTCGAGCCATCCGAGCTCCGCGGGCCGTACCATTCCGAGCTCCGAGACTCTTCTGTTGGCCGTCAACCCCTCGAACACGAGGAACCTCGAGTTCCTCGCCGAGAACGAGACGGTCTCGGTGGTTCAGACCCAGAAGGACACCAACCCACCGCCGGTGGGTGTGTGCATCGGCACCAACCAGACGTCGGTGGTGCCATGATCTCCCGTCGGATCCTGGTTATCAGCCGTTCGCCCGCACTGAGCCGGGCCATTCAGGCCTCGCTCGGCCCGGGGTACCAGGTCGTCTCGAGCACCAACGTCATCGACGTCGCCGACGAGGTGCGCGAGCAGGGTCCCTTCGACGTCCTCGTCGCGGGCCCCGTGTTCGCCAGCCATGCCGGCATGGCGCGCCTCGCCGGCCTGCGCGCCGCGGCCGCCGTCCCGGCGGTGGTCCTGGCCCTCGGCCCCAAGCCCAAGGTGAGCTTGAGCGACATCGTCAGGACCGGCGCGGTGGAGCTGATCGAGTACCCGACGAGCAAGCGCCAACTCGCCAACTCGCTGCAGCGGGCCTTCGACATCGCCGACGTCTCGCAATCGGGCACCGCCCCGGCCCCGCCCGTCGTGGCTCAGGGCGTGGTGGGCGATCGTCCCCAATTCGCCGAGGTGTTCACCGTGGCCTCGTCCAGCGGTGGCTGCGGCAAGACGTTCTACGCCACCAACCTGGCGTGCTACCTCGCCGCCCAGACGGGCCAGCGCGTGTGCCTGGTCGATCTGGACCTGCAGTTCGGCGAGGTCTCCACCGCGCTGCACCTCCGGCCGCGGTTCACGATCTCGGACCTGCTGTCCCGGGAGCCCGTCGACGACGACGACCTCGACGAGCACGTCGAGGAGTACCTCGAGGAGCACGAGCTCGGGTTCTCGGTGCTCGCCGCCCCGTTCAGTCCGGCTGACGCCGACATGATCGCGCCGAAGGACGTCTACAAGGTGATGGGCTCGCTGCGCCGGCACTTCGATTACATCGTGGTCGACACGCCGGCGCAGCTCTCCGAGATCGTCCTGGCGGCGTTCGACCACTCCACCCGTGTGCTGTGCATGGTCACGCTGGACCTGCCGAGCATCCGGAACATGCGGGTCTTCCTGACCACGCTCCAGAAGTTGCGCATCAGCAGCGACGCCATCGGCGTCGTACTGAACAAGGTGGAGGACGACATCGGCATCAACATCGGCGACGTGCAGGAGGTGCTCGACAACAAGATCGTCTCGGTCCTCCCGTACTCCAGAGAGGTCATGAAGTCGATCAACAAGGGAAGCCCGGCCCTCATCTCGGCTGCCAATTCCGAAATCGGCAAGAAGCTGGCCGGGGGTATGCACCAGTTCCTGTCGGGTGACGTCACACCTGTCCTCGGGACCAGCGCGAACACGGCGGAGATCAGCGAGGCGCGTGGTTTCTGGCGAAGGAGGAAGGGTCGCACCAGCAAGGTGCCTGAGCTCGAGAGGGCCTGATCGCCATGAACCTGTCTGAGAAGCTCGCTGCCGCCGACGGTCCCGAACCGCCACCGGGCGACGGGGCCCCGGCGCGCACCAGTCGACCCAGCGAGGCCGACGGAGCCGCGGCCTCCGGAGAGAGGCGAGGTCCTCCCGGCGGGATCGAGAGGCGGGGAACCGGAACGAGCCCGGGTCCGGGCAAGCACCCGCTCCGGCGGACTTCCGACCGCCCGGCCCTCGACGAGGCCTGGAAGCAGTCCAAGCAGAAGGTCCAGGCCAAGGTGCTGGCGGAGATCGCGCCGACCTCGGCGAACCTCTCGCCGGACGAGCTGCGCGAGAAGGTGCGCTCCTCGGTCAACGAGATCCTCGATCGTGAGGACATCGGGATCTCCATCTCCCCCATTGAACGTCAGCGCTTCGTGGAGGAGATGCTCGAGGACTCCCTCGGGTACGGACCGCTCGAGGCACTGCTGGCCGACAACACCATCACCGAAATCATGTGCAACGCATACGACGAGGTCTGGATCGAGCGCAAGGGACGGATCGAGCGCAGCGAGGTCGTGTTCACCACGCCCAATCAGTACCGGCGCATCATCGACCGCATGGTGCACGGAGTGGGCCGGCGAGTCGACGAGTCCTCCCCCATGGTGGACGCCCGCCTGGCCGACGGCTCCCGCATCAACGCCATCGTGCCGCCGCTCGCGCTGCGCGGCCCGGTGCTCACGATCCGAAAGTTCCCCGAGCGCGCCTTCCTCATGCAGGACCTCATCAACATGGGGTCGCTGACCATGGACTCGGCGGTCTTCCTCGAAGCCCTGGTCCGGGGCAAGATCAGCATGGTCGTCGTCGGCGGGACGGGCACCGGAAAGACCACCATGCTCAACGTCCTGTCCAACTTCATCCCCGACGGCGAACGGCTCATCACCATTGAGGAGTCGGCCGAGCTGCAGATTCAGGGGGCCCACGTCGTGACGCTCGAGACCCGTCCTTCCAACGCGGAAGGGACGGGCGAGGTCCGCATCCGTGACCTCGTGCGCAACTCGTTGCGGATGCGGCCCGACCGGATCATCGTCGGTGAGTGCCGTGGTTCCGAGACACTCGACATGCTCCAGGCCATGAACACCGGTCACGCCGGGTCGATGACCACCGTGCACGCCAACACGCCGCGCGAGCTGCTCGGACGACTCGAGACGATGGTCATGATGGGCGGGGTCGAGCTGCCACAGCGGGCCATCCGGGAGCAGATCGTCATGGCGGTCGGCATCCTGGTCCAGCTCCAGCGCACCGCCGAGGGCCCTCGCGTGGTGCACTCCATCACCGAGATCCAGGGCATGGAGGGTGACACCGTCCTGCTCCAGGACATCTTCCACCGGGTGGACACGGCGCAGGGAATGGGGCGTCTGGTCCCGACCGGATTGCGGCCCAAGATCCTCGACGAGCTGTCGCTCGCGGGGGTGGAGGTCCCGCCCCACATCTTTCGCGCCGACTCCGACGCGCTGGCCGGCTCGGCCCGGCGGGAGAACGGCGGCGGCCGCCACCACCGGCCTGCCCGGCCCGGTCGCGTGGTGGAGCCCCCATCCGATGAGCTCTACGAGATCCTCGCCCGTCGCCGCGAGGCGGGGAAGTGAGCGGGACCTTGCTCGGGTCCGTTCAGCTGAGTACCCAGGCCGGAGCGTTCGTCGCCGCGGTCCTCGTCGGCGGGGGCCTGGCGCTGGCCGTGGTGGCCGCCATCATGCGGGTGCGAACCAAGCAGCGCACCCTGGCCGAGATCCTCGATGACACCATGGGAACGGCCCAGGTCCCCGTGGAGGTCGTCAGCGAGTCGCCCGAGCGGGGTGAGCTCTCGGCGGTCACGGTCCGCATTGCGGGCATCTTCGGCCGCATGGACACCAGCGGCGCACTCGAGCAACGCCTCGAACGGGCCGCCATACCGCTGCGGTCAGGCGAGTACATCGTGATCACCGCGGCCATCGCCGGCATGCTGGCCGTGGCGGTCGGGGTGATGATCGGTTCGCCCATCGGCTCGGTCATCGCGATCGCTCTGGTGGCCAGCATCGCCTGGTACCTGCCATCACGCCGCGCCGCCAAGCGGATCAAGCAGATGCAGGAGCAGCTCCCCGATGCGCTGGCCCTCATGGCGGCCTCGGTCGAAGGAGGGCAGACGTTCCAGCGCTCCATCGACATGTACCGTCGTGACGCCCGCCCCCCTCTGTCGGACGAGCTCGACCGGGTCATGGCGGAGGTGGCCGTCGGCTCCGACCTCGTCGTCGCGCTGGAGAACATGGCCGAGCGCTCCGGGGTCGAGGACCTCAAGTGGGCGGTCGAGGCCGTGCGGATTCAGCAGTCCACCGGTGGGCGGCTGGCCCCGATCCTCCACACGCTGGCCGACTTCATGCGCACCCGGCAGGAGGTCCGACGGGAGGTCCAGACGCTCTCGGCCGAAGGGCGCATGTCGGGATACGTGCTGTTCGCCATCCCGCTCTTCCTCGTGGTGGCGCTCGAAATGAAGGACCCCGGGTATCTCCAGCCGATGCTCCACGGTGTCGGGCTCATCGTCCTGATCGGGACGGCCGGGCTCATGGGGCTGGGCTTTTGGATCGTGCGACGCATGGTCAACATCAAGGTCTGACGTCGAGGGGTTGATCACATGAACGCCACATACTTCGTTCCGCTGGTGGGCATCACGCTGATGGCCGTCGGCCTCATCGGGGTCGGCGTCGCGGCCTGGCGTTCACACAAGACGCAGAGCCGGCTCGACTTCATCCGTTCCCTCGGTGCGGAGGCGGAGGTGTACGCCGCTACCGGGCCACCGGTCATTGAGCGTGTGCAGACTCCGCTGCTCGAGCGCATGTTCGGCCCGGCCAGGCGTGGCCTGCGTCACAACCTGTCGCGCCTGTATCCGTCGAGCGACATCGACCGCGTGCACGCCGATCTGCTCAAGGCCGGATTGACCGGATCGGTGCGTGCGGAGGAGTTCGTCGCGGTGCAGGTGGGTGCCGTCATGCTCGGCATCGGCGTGGGCCTCGTGGCGCTGGTGAGCGGTGTGGTCAGCGTCAAGACCGGCCTGGCCATCGTGTTCATCCTGCCCATGCTCGGTGGCCTGGCGCCCAGCTGGTGGCTGCGGCACCGCATCAAGGCGAGACGCGACCAGGTGACCAACGACCTCCCTGACCTCCTGGACCTGATGACGATCTCGGTGGCTGCCGGCCTCGGCCTGGAGCAGGCCATGCAGGTCTCCTGCGCCCGCTTCGAGTCCCCGGTCTGTCATGAGCTGCGCCTCACCCTGAGGGAGATGGAACTGGGACTCTCGCGGCACGACGCCCTCGAGAACATGAAGCTGCGCACCGACATCGACGATCTCGTCACGTTCGCAGTGGTGCTCTCCCAGGCGGATGCGCTGGGACTGCCGATCGGACGCGTGCTGCAGGCGCAGGCCGACGAGATGCGTGACAAGCGGCGTCAGCGGGCGCGGGAGAAGGCGGCCAAGGTGCCCGTGAAGATCCTCTTCCCGCTGGCGCTCTGCTTCCTGCCGGCGATCCTGATCGTCGTCATCGGCCCCATCGTGGGTCCGATCATGCACGCGTTCCACCAGGCCTGAGCGACCGCCTCTCGTCCGTCTCGGCGGCGCGTGCATCAGTGCCCCCGCACCCGACCCGCAATCTGGCTGCGACTGTCGTTTGAGAGTCGAGGCGTACAATGACCTGGGATTTCTCGCCGAACTCGGTGGGAGTGGAGCTGCTCCGGACACGCATCCGGTTGCAGAATGAGGGGGAGGAATGTCGAACACAGCATCGGCGATCCTGTGGCCCAGCGCGCTCGCGTCGGCCGTCGAGATCGACAGCCGGGCCGAGTGGGCCTTCTACACGCAGGTCTCGGTCTCAGGGCCCTCGGTCAGTACGACGGTGCACCGCAGTGAGAGCCTGCGCGGGGGCCGGGCGTCGCTGACGCGGGACCCGGAAGCCGACACCTCGGACGACGACTACCGCGATCCTGAGGTGACGGCGCGCCGTGAGGACGACCGGCAGTGGGGACCGTGGTCGCTGACGCAGCGGGAGCTCGAAGTGCTCCAGCTCCTCGCCGAGGGCTCCACCAATGGCGAGATCTCACAACGGCTCTACATCAGCCCCAAGACGACCAAGAACCATCTGGCGGCCATCTTCCAGAAGCTCGATGTGACGAACCGCACCCATGCCCTCGTGCGTGCCGTCGTCATGGGCCTCGTCACCATCGAATAGGGGCACGCGGTTCGCCGGTTGTCACTCGGCGGGAACCCGTTGATTCTCGGCTGGCAATTGGTCCATAAAGCCTATGGAGTGCCCTGTTGCCATCCTGGAGAATGTTCCTGGGAACTCCAAATGGGCTCGGGCAGAAGGTCCGGGAGCAAGGGGTAAGAGAGGGGAATGTAGAGATGACTGAGTTGTTCTTCAATGCGTTTTTCGCGGTGCGTGGCTTCCACAGCAATCTGCTCGAGCGGGCTCGCACCGAGCGGGGCGCTTCCATGGTGGAGTACGCACTGCTCGTCGGTCTGATCGCCGTCGTCGCCGTGGTGGCGGTGGCTGCACTGGGTGGGGGCATCTCCAACCTGTTCAGCTCCGCGAACTCCTGCGTGGGCAACGCTGCAAACTGCTAGTCCGAAGGGCGGGCGGTCAGCCCGCACAGCGGTAGCGAAAGGGCAATGGGGAGGGCTGGGTCGATTCGATCCAGCCCTCCGCCGCGTCCGGGCCCGTGCGACCCCGAACGCCCCCGTCGTGGAGAGCTCGGTGCCGTCGAGTCCGCCCAGGGACAGCTTCTACCCATCTACCTGGACTTCCATCGGGTCCTGGGTCAGCTGGCGCCCGTGTGGGTTGTGAGACCGGTCCATGGGGCTGCGCCCCAGGGCGGGGTGATTTCATCATTGGTTCACATAACCGATACGGCGGCGAAATAGGGTCCGAGGAGACTGAAACCGCACTGGGAGCGCCGTGCCCCACGGGTTCCCGGCTCAGCCAGTGCGACACGCACCTTGTCCACGGAGAGAAGAAGGGGAACACAGGAGAATTCATGAGCTACCAGGCCGAGTACATCTGGATCGACGGGACGGAGCCCACCCCGCTGCTCCGCAGCAAGACCAAGATCGTCGAGGACGGCAAGGAGCCCCCGATCTGGGGCTTCGACGGGTCCAGCACCAACCAGGCCGAGGGCAGCGACTCTGACTGCGTGCTCCAGCCGGTCTTCGCCTGCCCCGACCCCCTGCGGGCGGAGGGCGACAAGCTGGTCATGTGTGAGGTGCTGCACCCCGACATGACGCCCCACAGCACGAACACCCGGCGCAAGTCGGCCGAGTTGGCGGAGAAGTACGCCGACCAGGAGCCGTGGTTCGGGATCGAGCAGGAGTACACCTTCTTCCAGTACGGCCGCCCTCTGGGGTGGCCCGAGGCGGGGTTCCCCGCCCCGCAGGGCCCGTACTACTGCGGCGTCGGCGGCGACAAGATGCCCGGCCGCGAGATCGTCGAGCGTCACACCTCGGCCTGCCTGAAGGCCGGCCTCGGCATCGAGGGCACCAACGCCGAGGTGATGATGGGACAGTGGGAGTTCCAGATCGGCGTCCTGCCACCACCGCTCATCGGTGACCAGCTGTGGGTCGCCCGCTGGCTGCTCTTCCGCATCGCGGAGGACTTCGACACCTTCGCCACGCTCGAGCCCAAGCCGGTGCTCGGTGACTGGAACGGCGCCGGGGCGCACACCAACTTCTCGACCAAGGCCATGCGCGAGGACGGTGGCTGGGATGCCATCATCGCCGGCTGCGAGGCGCTCGGGAAGCGGGTCGACGAGCACGTCTCCAACTACGGCATCGGTATCGAGAACCGGCTGACCGGCGCACACGAGACGGCGCACTTCACCAAGTTCAGCTACGGCACCTCCGATCGCGGGGCTTCCATCCGAATCCCGTGGCAGACGGCCAAGAACAAGAAGGGGTGGCTCGAGGACCGTCGACCCAACGCCAACATGGACCCCTATGTGGTGAGCGGCCTGATGGTCGAGACCGTGTGCGGAGCCGCCGCCGGCGACTGAGGCACGCCTGATCGGAAACGCCGCCGGCTTCGGGTCGCACCACCCGAGGCTGGCGGCGTTTCTCTTTGTGCAGACTTCCTCCTCACGGGAAGGCGATGTTGTCGTACGCGACGGGCCGAGGCTGACGGTGATCCGGCCCTTGGGCACGTCGAAGGTGATGTCCTCGAGCACGGTGATGGGAGCCCAACGACTTCGTGACCCCACGCAGGGAGGTGATCGGCTCGCCGGGGGCGATCCAGGGCGACGGGTCTTGCTCCTCGTGGGGTCCATACGAGGAGCATCCATACCCGGGTCCCGGCTTGCGCCGAGCCGGTGGTCCCATCGGCTCAGCCGCCTCCGAGCAGGGAGCCGACGGTCTTGGTGACGCCGCCGACGACCCCCTGGACCGGATTGGTGGTCGTGGTGGTCGTGGCGGCCGGCGTGCCACCGGCGCCCGATCCCGTCGCCGAGCCCGAGGACGACGACCCACCGCCACCCAGCACGCCACCAAGGCCCAGGGTGTTCGTGACGCCGCCGACCGCGCCGCTCACCCCACCGGTGACGCCGCCGACCGTGCCGCTCAAACCGCTCGTCACGCCGCTGACCGTGTTGGTGAGGCCGCCGGTCACGCCGTTCACCGTGCCGCTCAGCCCACCGGCAGCCTGGTCCAGCCCGCCGGCGACGCCGCCGGCAACGCCGCCGCTCGACGAGCCACCTCCGGGCGCGCCGCCGATGGGCGAGCTCGTGACTCCGGACCCGCCTGACCGACCCGTACCGCCGCTGCTCGAGGAGGCCGCGGTCGCCGGCTGACCGGCCGATGCGCCAGGGCCGGAGCCGCTGCCCGACGACGTTGCACTGCCGCCGCCGGCAGTGGTCCCTGCACCGGTTGCGACGGGGACCGGGTCACCCAGGGTCAGGGCTGGTGCGGCGAGCGCCGAGCCGGCCGAGCCGACCGCCGCCCGGCTCGGGCTGCCCGACAGCGCGTGCGGCGCGATGAACGCGGCTGCGACGGCTGCGCCGGTGACCGCGACACCGGCCACCGCGTTGCGCAGGCCACCGGTGGCCGCGCCCTGCTGTTGCACGGTCGCGCTGCGGTGTGCCACCCGGAAGAAGGCGCGGCGGAAGAGCGCGCCGGTCGCGATGAGGAAGCCGGCCAACGCCTCCTTCGATTCGGACACGACGGCGAACTCGCGCTTGAGTGCCTGGCGGGCCCGCCACAGCAGCGTCTCGATCGTCCCGATCTCGACGCCCTCGTGGTCGGCGATCTGCTGGTAGGTCCATCCCGAGCCCTCGCGCATGGCGAGCACGTGTCGGTGGCGCGTCGAGAGACGGTCGAGCGCGCGGTTCACCAACTCGCCGTCGACCGAAGCGAGGACGATGTCTTCGGACGTGTCCTCACCCACCACGCCGAGGGGATGCCGCGCGGAGAGCTCCAGGTCGTCGGTCGGGGTGCTGCGCGAACGGCGGCGCAACATGTCGGTGCAGATGTTTCCGGCGATCACGGTCAGCCACGGGTAGAAGCGGCGCTCGCCGGCGAAGCGTGGCAACGCCTTCCAGGCGCGGGCGAAGGCCTCCTGCGCCGCGTCCTCGGCCTCGTGGCGATCGTTGAGCCGCCGCATGCAGAAGCGCAGCAGTCGCTCGTAGTACCGCGTGTAGAGGTTGCCGAACGCCGTGGAGTCGCCGGCCTGGCAGCGCTCGACCAACGCACGATCACGATCGAGATCGACGTCGTCGCAAAGGCTCGTGAGCTCGTCTTGGCGGAGCGCCAATGTTCCGGTTCCTCCCCCCGCGCGTGATGCCTCCGGTGAGGAGACTGGTCACATTATGTCCAGACCCCGCGGTGGTTGAAAGCGGCGCCAGCAACAAATTTCCCCGAATGAGCTTGGGGAGGTTTTCGTCAACAAAGTTGACGATTCCCCAACCGGCGCCGGCGAAACCTGCGTGTGGACGGTGGTGGTGACACCCGCGAGACGGTGTCTCACGTCACACGGGACGATCCGCCTGTTGGAGGTGCAGTCCGAGAATCAGGCGGCCGGGACGGCGTCGATCGACGACATCGTCGACCGAACCGACGTCAGCGACAAGATCCCCACGGCCCCGGGCCCACGTGGTCCGGCTCGCGGCCGACCTCCGGCGGGTGGGCAGCGTCTGGAGGTCTCCGACCTCACGGTGCTCGGAGGCACCGGGTCGGCCGGCACCGGCAGCGCCTCGGGCTCGGCGGGGCCCAGCGTCCCGGGTCAGTAGAGCGCCGGCGGCCCTAGCATGGGTCTGGGCTGCGTGCGGGTCTGTGGTTGAAAGTCGAGGCCAGTCGCAGGCAAAACGACCCACGTAAGGCGACTTGTGGTCGCTGAGCATGGTGCGGCTTAGAGGTAAGCCCTGCCCGCTGCGTCCCCGGCTGTCGGGGGCGGGCGGAGACGAGGCGATGCGCGCCATCCTGGCGCCGTTGGGTACGGCGGCAACGCCGTGCCGCCGGTGCCGGCGCGTCACCCTCGCGGCAGGCGAGTGTGGGGTCAAAGACCAGGTCAGCCGCACGCAGCCCGACTGCCCGTCTGGCGCGCCTGTCGGCCCACCCGGTCCCGGGACCGGTAGGATCGGACCTCCATGAGCGTGTTCACGAAGGTCCTGCGCGCCGGCGAGGGCAAGAAGGTCAGGCGGTTGGCTGAGCTGGTGCCCCTCATCGGCGCCCTCGAGCCCGAGATGCAGGGCCTGGGCGACGACGCGCTCGCCCACAAGACGGTGGAGTTCAAGGAGCGGCTCGAGGCGGGCGAGAGCCTCGACGACCTCCTCGTGGAGTCCTACGCCGTCGTGCGCGAGGCGGCCTGGCGCGTGCTCGGCCAGCGCCACTTCGACGTCCAGCTCATGGGCGGCATGGCGCTGCACTTCGGCTGGATCGCCGAGATGAAGACCGGTGAGGGCAAGACGCTCGTCTCCACGCTCCCCGCCTACCTGAACGCCCTGGACGGCGGCGGCGTGCACATGGTGACCGTGAACGAGTACCTCGCCACCCGTGACTCCGAGTGGATGGGCCGCGTCCACCGCTGGCTCGGGCTCTCCGTCGGCCGCATCGGGTCGGACATCGACGACCCCTTCCGCAAGCGGGCCGCCTACGCGGCGGACATCACCTACGGGACCAACAACGAGTTCGGCTTCGACTACCTGCGCGACAACATGGCCCGCTCGCGCGAGACGATGGCGCAACGGGGGCACGTCTTCGCCATCGTCGACGAGGTGGACTCCATCCTGATCGACGAGGCACGGACGCCCCTCATCATCTCGGGCCCGGCCGACGAGGCGGCCCAGCTCTACTACCAGTTCGCCTCCATCGCCCGGACGCTCAAGCGCGACGAGGACTACGAGGTCGACGAGGAGAAGAAGACCGTCGTCCCACTCGAGGCGGGGATCGAGAAGGTCGAGAAGGCGGTCGGCGTCGAGAACATCTACGACGCCGTCTCGGTCAACTACGTGCACCAGCTGACCAAGGCGCTGACGGCCAAGGACCTGTACAAGCGGGACAAGGATTACCTCGTCGCCGACGGCGAGGTGAAGATCATCGACGAGTTCACCGGCCGCACGCTGGAGGGCCGGCGGTGGTCCGACGGTCTCCACCAGGCCGTCGAGGCGAAGGAGCGGGTGGCCATCAAGGAGGAGAACCACACCTGGGCCACGGTGACGCTCCAGAACTACTTCCGCATGTACGAGAAGCTGTCCGGGATGACCGGCACGGCCGAGACCGAGGCCGGCGAGTTCGCCGCCACCTACGGCCTCTCGGTGGTCCCCATCCCGACCAACAAGGAGATGGTTCGCAACGACCAGCCCGACCTCGTGTTCAAGAGCGAGGAGGCGAAGTTCAACGCCGTGGTCGACGACATCGTCGAGCGGCACGAGCTGGGCCAGCCGATGCTGATCGGCACCGCCTCGGTGGCCAAGTCCGAGGTCCTGTCGCGCCTGCTGGACAAGCGCGGCGTGCGCCACAACGTCCTCAACGCCAAACAGCACTTCCGCGAGGCCGAGGTCGTCGCCCAGGCCGGGCGCAAGGGCGCGGTGACGGTGGCCACCAACATGGCCGGTCGCGGCGTCGACATCATCCTGGGCGGCAACCCCGAGCTGCTGGCCGGCCACGAGATGGCCGCCGAGGGGATCGATCCCGAGAGCGACGAGGGGCGGGCCGAGCTGGAGCACCGCCAGTCCTCCATTGAGGCGCGCTGCCGGGCCGAGGGCGAGGAGGTGCGCAAGCTCGGCGGCCNNAGCCGCTTCTACCTGAGCCTCGACGACGAGCTGCTCCGCCTCTTCGCCACGGGCGCCATGAGCTGGGTCATGGGTCGCACGCTGCCCGAGGACGTGCCGATCGAGTCCAAGACGGTGGCCAAGGCGATTGAGCGGGCGCAGAACACGGTCGAGGCCCGCAACGCGGAGCAGCGCAAGGACGCCCTCAAGTACGACGAGGTCATGGACCAGCAGCGCAAGGTGATCTACGAGCGCCGCCTGCAGATCATCGACGGGGACGACCTCGAGGAGCACACCGAGGACCTGCTGGCCGGGGCGGCCGAGAAGCTCGTCGCCGAGCACTGCCCGACGGACTTCGAGGAGGACTGGGACCTCAAGTCGCTCATCGACGGGCTGATGCAGTTCTATCCGACCGGGTTCACCGTGGCCGATCTCGAGCAGGCGGCCACGACCGAGGACCTGGTCGAGTCCATCGTCGAGGAGGCGCTCGAGTACTACGAGAAGCACTCGGAGTCCATGCCGGGCGGCGCGGAGATGATGCGCCAGATTGAGCGCGACGTGTACCTCCAGATCATGGACGCCCGCTGGCGCGACCACCTCTCGGAGATGGACAACCTCAAGGACGGCATCCACCTGCGCTGGACCGTCCAGGCCGATCCCCTCAACGCCTGGCAGCAGGAGGGCTACTCCATGTTCGGCCAGCTGTTGGAAGTCATCGACAACGACTACCTGCGTTACATCCTCCACGTCGAGGCGGTGCAGCAGCCCGCCGCCGAGCCCGACCTGGACCGCGCCGTCTACGCGGCCGCCGAGGATCCCGTCGCCGAGACGAGCGCGCTCGCCTCCGCCCTCCTCGCCGAGCAGGGGGCGAACGTCGCTCCGCAGCAGAGCGTCCTCAACGCCCCCGCCCCCGCCGCCACCGGCAACGGCAGCGGCAACGGCAAGGCGCAGATCAAGCGGCCCAACCCTCCGGACCCGAACGCCCTCGTGCCCATCGTGAAGGAGCAGCACGAGAAGTTGGGACGCAACGACCCTTGCTGGTGCGGGAGCGGCAAGAAGTTCAAGCTCTGCCATGGCGCCGCCTGACGGCCCGGCGGCCGAGGTACCCCGCGACTTCACATCCGAGCTCGAAGCGCTGGGGGAGCGGTTGGCCGAGGCCGAGCGGTACCTTGGCCGGGAGAAACTCCAGGCCAGGAGGGACGAGCTGGAGGCCGAGGCGGCCAAGCCCGACCTATGGGACGACCCCGACAACGCGCGCTCCGTCACTAGGGAGCTGGGGCGGATCTCGGCCGATCTCGACCAGCTCGACGCCCTCCGCGCCGCGCTCGACGACGCCCACGCCCTGCTCGAGCTGACCGAGGAGTCGGCCGCCGAGGGTGAGCACGATGCCGCGCTCGACGCGGAGCTGGTCGAGACCGTCGACACCGTGGGCACGCGGCTCGGGGCACTCGAGCTGCAGTCGCTCTTCTCGGGTGAGTACGACGAGCTCGACGCGGTGTGCGAAGTGCACGCCGGGGCCGGCGGCACCGACGCGCAGGACTGGACCGAAGTGATGCTACGCATGTACCAGCGTTGGGCCGAGCGGCGGGGCTTCACCGTCGAGGTGGACGAGGCGACCGAGGGACAGGAGGCGGGACTGCTCTCGGCCACCTTCATCGTGCACGGTCGCTTCGCCTACGGGCTGCTCGCCACCGAGCGCGGCGTGCACCGCCTCGTCCGCATGTCGCCCTTCGATTCACAGCACCGGCGCCAGACGAGCTTCGCCTCCATGGACGTGACCCCGTTCCTCGAAGACGTCTCGTCAGAGGTGGAGATCGACGAGAAGGACCTCCGCATCGACACCTACCGCTCGTCGGGTGCCGGCGGGCAGCACGTCAACAAGACGGACTCCGCCGTGCGCCTGACCCACCTGCCGACGGGCATCGTGGTGTCCTGCCAGAACGAGCGCAGCCAGCACCAGAACAAGGCGAAGGCGATGCAGATCCTCGGGGCCAAGCTGGCTGAGCGCGCCCGCCTGGAGCGCCGGGCCGAGCTCGACGCGCTGAGCGGCGAGCGGGTCGACAACGCCTGGGGCAACCAGATCCGCTCCTACGTCATGGCCCCGTACCAACTGGTGAAGGACCTGCGCACCAACTACGAGACGGGCAACGTGGACGCCGTGCTCGACGGGGACCTCGACCCGTTCATGGAGGCCGAGCTGCGCCGCCAGCGCGAGGTCGGGGCCTAGGGAGCCCACGCGATCGCGCCCCTCCCGCCGTGGCGTCGACCGCGTCAGAGGGACGGACGACGGGCCACCCGGTGCTCATGTCGGCGGCCGCGCGCCGGGGGACGGCGGGGAGGTCTGTGACCTGCACCGAAGCCGGTGACCCGAAACGGTCATGGAGAGTCGGTAGGATCGGGGGGGTTCCCCGTCCACTCTCGGGGCGACCACTCTCCCACTGATGATCCGATTCGAAAACGTCACCAAGACCTACAAGGGCTCGACCGTCGCGTTGCGCGACATCACCGTCGAGATCGAGAAGGGCGAGTTCGTCTTCCTCGTCGGCGCGTCCGGTTCGGGTAAGACGACGTTCATCCGCCTCCTGCTCCGGGAGGAGCTCCCCGACTCGGGACAGATCCTCGAAGCCGGACGGAACATCGTCGAGCTGCCCAAGTGGCGGGTGCCCTACCTGCGCCGCAACATCGGCTGCGTCTTCCAGGACTTCCGCCTCCTGCCCAACAAGACCGTGTTCGAGAACGTGGCCTTCGCGCTCGAGGTCATCGGTCGGCCCCGGCACGTCGTGGCCAACCAGGTTCCCCAGGTGCTCGACCTGGTCGGCCTGGCCGGCAAGCGGGACAATCTCCCGAGCGAGCTCTCCGGCGGTGAGCAGCAGCGCGTCGCGCTGGCGCGCGCCTCGGTCGGCGAGCCAACCGTTTTGTTCGCCGATGAACCGACCGGCAATCTGGACTCGGCCACCGGCGCGCGCATCATCGAGCTGTGCTTCGAGCTCAATGCGCATGTCAATACGACACTGGTGCTGGTGACGCACGATCGGGCCCTCGCCGATCGCTGCGGGCGGGTGCTTAACATGGATGCCGGAGCAATCACGTGAGGCAGTCATGCTGCGCGCCCTGACTTTAGCGCTGCGCTTCCTGGCGCGCGAGTGGCGCTCGGGAGAACTGGCGGTGCTGCTGTTATCGCTGACGGTGTCGGTTGGTGCGCTGACTGGTGTTGGCTTCCTGGTGGATCGCATCGATCATGCGGTGCAGCTCCAGGCACGCGAAGTGCTGGCTGCCGACATGCGCCTGGAGTCCGACAGCGCGCTCACTGCAGGGACTCAGGCGACTGCCGCGGGCGCCGGGTTGCGCACGGCGCGTATCACCAGCACGCTCTCGGTGGTTTTTCACGGCAATGCCAGCCAGCTGGCCAACATCCGCGCGGTCACCAGCGGCTATCCGCTGCGTGGCGCGCTCAGCATTGCTGATCTGCCCTTTGCCACAGGCAGCGCCACCGCGGAGATTCCGGCACCGGGGGAGGTGTGGGCTGATTCGCGTCTGGCTGCCGCGCTTGGTGTGAATACCGGCGAGAGCCTATCGGTGGGCGCACGGACCTTGCGTCTTGCGCACATCCTGATCTCGCGCCCGGATCAGGGTTCGGCGTTCGTCGACTTCGCGCCGGCGCTGCTGATCAACGACGCGGATCTTGCCAGCACCAAGCTCATCCAGCCCGCGAGTCGTGCGCGCTATGCCTTGCTGCTGGCCGGTAACAATGCGGCGCTAGCGCGCTATCGCGAAGTATTTCGCAGCACGCGCGTTGCGGGCGAGCGCCTGATGGATGTGGCCGATGCCAGCCCGCAGATCGGCGATGCCTCGCGGCGCGCCGGTCGCTTCCTGGCACTGGCCAGCCTGGTGGCGGTGCTGCTGTGTGCCGTGGCGGTGGCCATCAGCGCACGCAGCTACGTTCGTTCGCGCCTGGATGTGGTTGCGCTGATGAAAACGTTGGGTGCCTCGCGCCGTTTCATTCTGACAGTCGCGCTCATACAGCTG
>PMPX01000125.1 GCA_003169235.1 Acidimicrobiaceae bacterium
GCCGGCACCGACGAGATCCAGGTGACCCACATCGCGCGGGACCTCCTCGGGCGGTGACGGCGTCGTGACCGCGGCCAGAGACCTGCTCGGGCAGGCGCCGGGCGAGACCGTCTACGACGAGATGGTCGACCTGCGCCGGGCCGTGCACCGCCGGCCCGAGCTGGCCTTCGACGAGCACGCCACCACGGCGCTCGTCAAGGGCCACATGGGCGGGCTCGGGATCGAGCAGGTCTTCGAGACCGGCGGCACCGGCGGCATCTTCGCAATGGAGGGCGGCCGGCCGGGACGCAGCGTGGTGCTGCGGGCGGACATCGACGCGCTTCCGGTCCACGAGGATCCGGCACGGGCCGTCCATTCCGAGATCGAGGGCGTGATGCACGCCTGCGGGCACGACGTCCACGTGGCTGCCCTTCTCGGGGCGGCCACCGCCCTGGCCTCGCGGCGTGAAGACCTGCCCGGTCGCTACGTCTTCCTGTTCCAGCCGGCCGAGGAGGCCCTCTGTGGCGCCCGCTCCATGCTCGACGCCGGGGCCCTGCGCGTCCTGGAGGGCTCGAGCCTGGTCGGCTTCCACGTGACGTCGGTCCTCCCCACCGGCATGCTCGCCGTGCGCAGCGGCACCACCATGTCGGAGGCCCACTCGCTGCGCATCACCCTCTCGGGCCCGGGCGGCCACGGGGCCATGCCCTCGGCCACGGGCAACGTCATCGCTGCGGTGGCCGACCTGGTGGGCCAGCTCTCCGGAGTGACGGAAGGTCTGCACTACGAGGACGTCAACTGCGTGTGCAGCGCCGGAACACTGCAGGCGGGCACCGCGGTCAACGTCGTGCCGACCTCGGCCAGGATCACGGGCACTCTGCGCACCTTCACCGACGCGCAGAGGGAGACGGCGCTCGAGCGCCTGCGAGCGCTGTGCGCCGCGCTGGCCGTGAGCCACGAGGTGACCATTGAGCTCGAGCTGCCCGAGCGCACCCCTGCCGTCGTCAACGACGGTGCCGTGACCGACCTCGTGGAAAGGGAGGCCCGGGCCGTCCTCGGGGCCGACCACCTGGTCTTCCGCATGCCTCCCTCGGCGCCGAGCGACGACGTCAGCGAGTTCCTGCGCCACCTGCCCGGCTGTTACTTCTTCGTGGGCGGGGCAGCGGCGGACGGGTCGAGCGGCATGCACCACAGCCCCCGCTTCTTCGTCGAGGACGGGTCCCTGCGGGTGGGGGCGAGCGTCATGGTGCGCAGCGCACTGGCGCTGGCCGCACCATGAGCCCAGCGACAACAATGGGCCGATGACCGCGTCCGACCTCTTCGACATCTCCGGTAAGACGGCACTCGTGACCGGCGGGAGCCGGGGCATCGGGCTGATGATCGCCGAGGGCTTCGTCGACGCCGGGGTGACGGTGTACATCTCGTCGCGCAAGGCGGACGTGTGCGAGCAGGTGGCCGCGGAGCTCTCGAAGAAGGGCACGTGCGTCGCGATCCCGGCCGACCTCTCGTCGGAGACGGAGTGCCGCCGCCTGGCGGGCGAGATGGCGTCGCGCGTCGACCAGCTCGACATCCTGGTCAACAATGCCGGGGCCACCTGGGGCGCTCCCCTGGCCGACTTCGACGAGGCGGCCTTCGAACGTGTCCTCGCTCTGAACGTCAAGGGCGTCTTCCACCTCACCAAGTTCCTCGTCCCGCTCCTGGAGAAGGCCGGCACCCAGGAGGAGCCCGCCCGGGTCATCAACATCGGGTCCATCGACGGCATCGGCGTCCCGGCGCTGGAGACCTACTCGTACTCGGCGTCCAAGGCGGCGGTGCACCACATGACCCGCCACCTGGCCAAGCGGCTGGCCCCCACCATCACGGTGAACGCGATCGCACCCGGCCCCTTCGAGTCCAAGATGATGGCGGCCACGCTCGACGCATTCCGCGACCAGATCGAGGCGGGTGCCCCGCTCAAGCGCATTGGGCGGCCAGACGACATGGCCGGTGCCGCGATCTTCCTGTCCTCACGGGCAGGTGCCTATCTGACCGGTGCCGTCATCCCGGTCGACGGGGGCATCTCCACCACCCGGTAGACGGAACACAAGGGGGTTCACCATGCTGTTGCTCCATGAAGTCCACCGGGTCGCCGGGGCGAGCGAAGAAGCGTTCGAGGCGGCCTACCGGGACCGGTTCATCCCGGCCCTGGCGCAGAGCGAGGCCAGCCGCCTGCTGTGGTTCCTCCGGGTGGCACACGGGAGTGGGCCGGCGTACACCATCATCACGATCACCGGCTGCCGCGATGCTGCCGCGTGGGGCGAGCTCGCCGAGCGCGTGCGCGTCGGTGACCTGGCCGCCTGGTCGGCCGAGGTGGACACGATGCGGCACGCCCACGAGGCAAAGATCCTGACGCCGGTCTCGTGGTCGCCCTTGCAACAGATCGACTTCGCGACGGTCCCGACGACGGGAGCATCGCACGAGCTCAGCCTGTTCATGGAGGACACGGCCTGGCCGTTTCCTGGTGGGCTGCAGGCCTACCTCGACAAGGCCGGCACCTTGTACGCCGACGGGACGCTCGGCTCCCAGAAGAAGCAGGGCACGGGCATCATCGAGCTCGAGGCGGCCTTCCAACCCGTGTACGGCAGCCACCGCACCACCGAGGTGATCCTGTGGCAACGGGTGGTCAACCACAAGGCGCTGCTCTGGATGCTGGGTAACGACCTGCCGCCGACTGCGTCCGCTCCCGGCACGTGGATGCACGACGCCCTCGCCGTCCGCGACCAGTGGGAGAGCCGACTCCTCCGCAGCGCCGAGTGGTCGCCGCTCTACTGAGGCTCAGCCCGCCTGAGGCTGAGCTCTCCCGAGGCTCAGCGCAACGGTGCCAGGTCGTGCGGACCCTGCGGCGGGTAGCCGCCAGCGTCACGGACGGCCCTTCCCCAGGGGCCCAGCATCCCCATGAGCTCGTCGAACCGCTCACCGAGCGCGTCGACCATGACCTCGCACTGGGCATCGGTAGCAACCTCGACCGCCTCCCGCAGCCCCCGGCCGGTCTCGGTGAGCCCACCCGCGGTCACCAGGCCCCTCGCCTCCAGACTGGCCTCGGCCTCGTCGAGCTGGCGGTCCGACCAGGCGCGGGTCCGGATGTAGCTGCGCATGGGGAGACCCCAGTAGAGCTCGGTCAGCAAGCCGATCTCGGTGGCATGGAGGCCGGCCGACGTCCACGCCGCGGTGTGCGCGTCGCCCCGGTACTCCCGCAGCAGGTCGGCCAGGCGCCACAGGTCGCCCATCGGATCACCCGGCAGGCCGAGGCTGAGGAGCCCGGCGAAGAGGGGTTTGCCCTCCGGTCGTAGCGGCGCCGCCGCGTCGGCCAACAACTCGGTCGCCCGTGCGAGCCCGTCCGGTTCGGCACCCAGGACGCGCACGAGCTGTCCCACCGCCCCCCTGGTGCGGGCGGCGCAGATGGTGGGTGCGTCCACCCTGGTCCATCCGAGCTCCACGGACGGCACGACGGCGTCGGGATTGAACACCGCGAAGGCGGCCGCGACGACCTGGCCGGGGACCTGCCCCATGACCGAGCCGCGGCTGGTGAAGTACGCCGGACCGTCCGGCAGCTGCACGCCGCCGCCGAGCGTGCCCGGGCTGGGTGAGAACCCGAGCGCGGCGTAGGCCGCGTGGCATTCGGGGGAGAAGTAGACCTGGCCGGCGACGGGCTCGAGGGCCATGGCCAACCTTCTTGTCCTGGAGCCCAGCAACTCAGGCACAATTGCCACCCTACGCCGGCGGCGCTCCCCGTAACGTTTCACCATGACCATGTCGGAGGATCAGGCCTGGCTCCGCCCCTCTCCGGGGCTGTGGCGGATGCGGCGCGCCGAGGTCGTGACGAGCACGGCCGTGCTCGCCGCATTCTTCGGCCTCGTCTTCCTTGCCGCGGCCGGGGCGACGGCGGGGCTGGTCAGCGTCGTCGTCCTGCTCGCGCTCGGCGCCGGGTTCTCGTGGTTCGTGCGACGCCGCTACCGGGCGTGGCGCTACCAAGCGCGCCACGAGGACCTCCTCGTGGCCCGCGGCGTCATGGTGCAGCGCCTCTCGGTCGTGCCCTACGGGAGGATGCAGTTCGTCGAGGTGACGGCGGGCCCGATTGAACGGCTCTTCCACCTGTCGACGGTCAAGCTGCACACGGCCGCGGCGGCCAGCGACGCCCGCATCCCCGGTCTCGAGCTCGGTGAGGCGGCGCGACTGCGGGACCGGCTCACCGAGCTGGGCGAGTCCATGGCGGCGGGCATGTGACGACGGACAACCCCAGCCCAGAGACTCCCGACGACGGGTGGCAGCGCCTCCATCCGCTCTCACCGCTGGCGCGCGTGGGGCGGCTCGTGCCGGCGCTGGTGCTGCTGTTCCTGGTCTCCACCGTCCACTCGAAGGCGGAGAACGGGCGCGCCGAGACGGACTACCTGGTCCTGATCACACTGGCCTCCGCCGTGTACGGCTACGTGCACTGGATGGTCACCCGCTGGCGCTTCGAGGGGGACACGCTGCGGATAGAGACCGGGCTCATCCGGAAGGACTCGCGCCGCCTCCCGCTGGCGCGCATTCAGGCGGTCGACATCGTCCGGCCCCTGCTCGCCCGCATCCTCGGCGTGTCGGAGCTGCGGATCCGGGTCGCCGGATCGGGGTCGACCGACGGCAAGCTCGCCTACCTGGCCGAGTCCCAGGCAGCCGAGCTCCGGCTGATGCTGCTGGCCGGGCACCACGACCCCGTGGTGGCGGCGTCCGCCAACACGGGGCTCCCGATGGCGATGGTGACGACGAGCCGCCTGCTCGGCTCGGTCCTGCTCTCCCTCGTCAGCATCATCTTGATGGGCACCGTGGCGACGCTGGCAGTCCTCGACCAGTTCGAGCCCAGGACCGCGGCGGCCATGGCCGGCTTCCTGGCCGTCTACCTCCTGAGCTTCGCCGGCGTGGTCTGGAGGAGGCTCTCGGGCCAGTACGCGTTCATCGCGGTCGAGGGTCCTGAAGGCGTCCGCATACGGCGCGGGCTCCTGCAGACGATCTCCGAGACCGTCCCCTACGCGCGGATCCAGGCCGTGCGCCAGGTCGAACCCCTCCTGTGGCGGCCCTTCGGGTGGTGCCGGCTCGAGGTGGACATCGCGGGGGCGACCGCGCGCAACCAGCGCGGTGAAGGCACCGCCGTGGTGCGCAAGGCCCTGCTCCCCGTCGGCTCGCAGCAGGACTCCTGGCACCTGCTGGCCCGCCTCCTGGGCGCTCCCGACCCGGAGCGGACTCCGCCACCGCGGCGGGCCAAGCTCAAGGCACCGCTGAGCTTCCACTTCCTCGCCGCCGGCCACGACGGCACGCACGCGGTCTGCGTGACCGGGAGGATCAATCGGGCGACCACCTGGGTCCCGCTCGAGAAGTCACAGAGCATCCGGCGCGTCCAGGGACCGCTGCAGCGCCCCCTCGGGCTCGCCACCGTGCACGTCGACGTGGCCGGGAAGCGAGCGCGGGCCGAGTTCAGGGACCGCGAGGTGGCCGAGGCGGATCGCCTGGTCGAGGAGCTCTCCGAGCTCAGCCGGGTGGCCCGGCTGAGCAGTCCGCGGTCGCCCGTCGCCTCCGACGGGACTCACGGGGTCCCTCCTTCGGGCTGGTACCCCGATCCCTCGGGACGGCACGAGCAGCGCTACTGGCACGACGGGCGCTGGACCGAGCACGTCGGCGATGGCGGTCGGCGGAGCTCCGAGGCGCTTATTCCGACGCCGTGAAGCGCATCGGGAAGTGCTCGATGGAGCGGATGGACGGCGTGTAGACGAGGGTGTGGCCGGGCTCGACCTCGTACTCGGGTATCCGCTTGTGCCACTCCCGCAGTGCGACCCGCAACTCGAGCCGGGCCAGGTTGGATCCCAGGCAGCGATGGACGCCGCCGCCGAAGGCGATGTGACGGTTGACTTCACGGTCGAAACGCACCTCGTCGGCATCGGGGAACTCGGTCTCGTCCGTGTTGGCCGACCCCAGCATGATCATGACGGAGTCCCCCTTGTGGATGGGACACCCACCGAGCTCG
>PMPX01000318.1 GCA_003169235.1 Acidimicrobiaceae bacterium
AGCAGCCCGACCCTCGGGTGGGGGCGCCCCGGCCGGGAATCGAACATCCCCGGTGCCATCGCGTGGTCAGTGGAATGCAGTCATTGAGACCCAGGGCGCTTTCGAAGAACGGGTCGCCGCCAGTCCGAGATCGACTGGTACCCTCCAAATTGTCAGTGGAATGCAGTCGTGCGAAGGGGCCTTCGGGCCCCTTCTGCGCATCAGCGCCCCTCCCGAGAGTTCAACTCTCAAGTCTCCATGAAGACCGGGACTTCAGTCAGGGCCGAGCAACTCGATTGGTTCGTGCGCCTCGAACCAATGCGTCACGGGTTCTCAAACCCTCGAACTCGCCGACGGACCAGGCCCAGTGCCGTCGTCTTCACCGACGGAGATGCCTCCTCCACGTACGAGTGGACTCGCTGAGCGGGTTACCTCGACTGCAAGGGCGGACGGACCCTCAGCCGGATGACCGGGTACAGAAGTAGATCCTGAGCCGCGGCGCGACGGACGCGTTGTTCCCCGACGGCGCCACACGGAGGCAGTGACGGGCGATGAAGAGGGCGCTCTGGGTGGCGCCCGGCGACGCCACGAGCGCCAGGTGGAAATCGCCGGCGGCGACCATCGCCTGCGTGGCCGCGGTGGTCGGCGTCGGAATGGTGCCGGTGTACCCCCCGAGGGGGAGCACCTCCTCGCCGGTGGCGTAGATGTACGGCGCGGCGACGGCCGACGTCTGCGCCGCCATCAGGAAGGGTGCGCCCCGGCGAGCGGCCTCGATGTCGGCCAGGGCGGGTGGCGAGGGCTGCGGGGCGAACACCGTGTGGACGAACCTGGTCACGCCGGCCGACTGGAACGGTGTGTCGAAGGGACCGAGCCCCTGCGCCACCACCGAGGCGCTGGCCACCGCCGGGACGAGGAGGAGCGCGGCACCGGCCAGGGCGACCGCGATCGCCGCCTCCGGCGCCGGCCCCGTCCGTCGCCTCTGGCGCAGTGCGCTCCACATGAGCGCCAGCGCGGCAACCAGACCGAGCACGATGGCTGCGGCGCCGAGCCCGGTGGGGAGGCCCGTGCCCCCGGTCGGCAGGAGCCAGGTGGCATAGCCCACGGTGATGAGGACGGTGCCCGCGGTCACCACCGCCACCCGTGCCTCGCCGCGGCGCTCCCACGCCAGCGCGGACCCAATACCGAGGAGGCCGGCCACCGCGGGTGACAGCGCGCCCGCGTAGTACGAGTTCATGGTGGTGCTGACGCTGAACAGCACGGCCAGCACGAGGAGCCACGTCCCCCACAGCAGCGCGCCGGCGCGCGGGAGGTCCGTGCGCGGCTTGCGGCGCCGCGCCACGAGGACGGCCGCCGCGGCGACGACGGCCGCCGGCAGGAGCCAGCCGGTGTCGCGGCCGTAGCTCCGGGTGAGCAGCCGGTTCCACGCCGGTGGCGGCTCGGCCTGGGTGAACAGCGGGGTCCCGAGGGTCCGGCCGAGCAGCTGATTGGGCGACGCCTGGCCCACCCGGGAGAAGCCGTTGTAGTCGAAGACCTGCTGGTAGATGGAGTTGCTCGTGCTGCCGTCCACGTAGGGCCGTTGCGAGGCCGGGGTGAGGGAGACGAAGGTCATGTACGAGAGCGAGACAACGGCGGTGACCGCTCCGATCGCCACCAGCCGGCCGACACGCGCCCGGGTCGTCCCGCCCGCCGCCACCAGGTAGGCGAGGCCGAGGGCCGGCAGCACCACCCAGGCCTCGAGCATCTTGGCCTGGAAGGCCAGCCCGACCCACACCCCGACCATGACCACGCTGCGCCAGCGGCCGCCGACGATCGCCGTCACGGTCGAGTCGGCGGCCAGGACCAGCAGGAGGATCATGAGGGAGTCGGGGATGTTGCCCCGGTTGAGCGTCATGGTGGCGGGGCTGGCCGCGACGACGACGGACGCGGTGAGACCGGCCAATGGTCCGGCCAGACGGCGCACCGCCCGGTAGAGCACCAACACGGTGAGCACCCCCTCGACGGCCTGGGGCAGCATCAACGACCAGACATGAAAGCCGAACAGCCGGGCCGACAGGGCCTGGACCCACAGGGCGCCCGGCAGTTTGTCGACCGTGATGGTGCCGGCGGGGTCGAACGCGCCGAAGAGGACGTTGTGCCAGCTCTGCGTCATGCTGCGCACGGCGGCCGCGTAGAAGATCTCGATCGTCGACCCGACCTGCCAGCTGTAGGCGAGCGCGGCGAGCGCGGCGACCACGAGGAGGGCCGGACGCGCCCAGGCCGGCTGGCCGGCCGGCGAGCGCCACACCTGCAGGCGTCGGTTCCACGGCGGGGGTGTGGGTGCGCCTCCGGGGGATGGCGTGGGCGTCGCGGCGGGTCGCCCCGGTGCCGGGTCCGCGCCCGGGCCGGGAGGCCCGTCTCGCGTCTCGTCTCCGCGGAGGTCAGTCACGGAGGTCAGTCACGCCGGCCCGATCACCCCGGGCACGTTAGACACCCGGCCCCATACCGCGCCGCAACCGGGCCCGAAGGCCCGGCTGCGAAACCCGACACGGTCGAACGGTAGCGCTCGGCGTGTCGGCAAAAACGTCGCCCCGGCGTCGGCCGGGGGCGACGGCACAGCGGAACTACATCATGCCGCCCATGCCACCCATGCCACCCATGCCGCCGGCCATGGCGGCGGCCGCCGCGGCGGCGTCCACCTTCTCCGGCTTGTCGGCCACGAGGGCCTCGGTGGTGAGCAGCAGCCCCGCGATGGAGGCGGCGTTCTGCAGGGCGGAGCGGGTCACCTTGGCCGGGTCGATGATGCCGGCCTTGACCAGGTCCTCCATCTCGCCGGTGGCGGCGTTGAGCCCGTGGTTGCCCTTGGCCGCCTCGACCTGGGCCACCCACACGGCGCCCTCGAGCCCGGCGTTGAAGGCGATCCAGCGCAGCGGAGCCTCGAGCGCGTGCGCCACGATGCGGGCACCCGTCGCCTCGTCACCGTCGAGCGTGTCGGCCAGCTCGACGACCGACTTGCGGGCCCGGATCAGCGCGGTGCCACCGCCGGCCACGATGCCCTCCTCCACCGCGGCGCGGGTGGCGGACAGCGCGTCCTCGATCCGGTGCTTCTTCTCCTTGAGCTCCACCTCGGTGGCGGCCCCGACCTTGACCACGGCCACCCCGCCGGCCAGCTTGGCCAGGCGCTCCTGCAGCTTCTCGCGGTCCCAATCCGAGTCGGTGTCGTCAATGGCGCGCTTGATCTGCGCCACGCGGCCCTTGACGTCCTCGGCGGTGCCCGCACCCTCCACGATCGTGGTGTCGTCCTTGGTCACGATGACCCGGCGGGCGGTGCCCAGGAGGTCGATCGTCGCGTTCTCGAGCTTGAGCCCGATCTCCTCGCTGATGACCTGGGCGCCGGTGAGGACGGCCATGTCCTGGAGCATCTCCTTGCGGCGCTCGCCGAAGCCCGGGGCCTTGACGGCCACGGAGGTGAAGGTGCCGCGGATCTTGTTGACCACGAGGGTGGCCAGGGCCTCGCCCTCGACGTCCTCGGCGATGATCAGCAACGGCTTGGCCGACTGCATGATCTTCTCGAGCACGGGCACGAGGTCGTGCACCGCGCTGACCTTGCCGTTGTAGAACAGGATGTAGGGCTCGTCGAGCACCGCCTCCTGCCGCTCGGGGTCGGTCACGAAGTACGGCGACAGGAAGCCCTTGTCGAACTGCATNNCCCTCGGTGAGCTCGAGCTCGATCCCGAAGGTGTTGGACTCCTCGACGGTCACGGTGCCGTCCTTGCCGACCTTGTCGATGGCGTCGGCCAACACGTCGCCGATGGCGGTGTCGGCGGCCGAGATGGAGGCCACCTGGGCGATCTCGGTCTTGCCACCGACGTCCTTGGACTGCTTGGCCAGGCTGTCGACGGCGGCGCCGACGCCCTTCTCGATCCCCTTCTTCAGCCCGGTCGGGCTGGCGCCGGCGGCCACGTTGCGCAGGCCCTCGCTGATGAGGGACTGGGCCAGCACGGTGGCGGTCGTCGTGCCGTCACCGGCGACGTCGTTGGTCTTGGTGGCCACTTCCTTGACGAGCTGGGCGCCCATGTTCTCGAACGGGTCGTCGAGCTCGACCTCCCGGGCGATGGAGACGCCGTCGTTGGTGATGGTGGGGGCACCGAACTTCTTCTCGATGACCACGTTGCGGCCTTTCGGCCCGAGGGTCACCTTGACCACGTCGGCCAGCTTGTTGACGCCGGCCTCGAGGCCACGGCGGGCGGCCTCGTCGAACTTCAGGATCTTGGGCATGACTGTGTCGAACTCCTCTCGAGTTCTCGGTGGGTCAGACGGAAAGGGGTGGCGCTGCCGCGCCGGCCCCGGCGGTCACCGGGGCGGCGGGCAGAACCGGATGCGGGTGGCCGATCAGGCCAGCTTGGCCAGCACGTCNNTCCTTGGCGGTGTCGGGGATGACCAGGCCCGACGCGGTGGTCTCCTCGGACTCGCCGGGGCGGACGACGATCCGGTCATCGAGGGGGTGCAGCTTCGGCATGTTGAACGGGCCTCCTTGGCACTGATTAGCACTCTCAGGTTGTGAGTGCCAACGATAGCGGGCCTGCCGCGGGCTGGCAAGGGCGGTCTCGGCAGCCCGCGGCCCCTAAAGTTCAGCGGCACGGTCGGGGCGGCCCGGTCCGTCCCGAGGGGGAGGTTCCACAGTGGCCGGAGGAAGATTCGGAGGCGCCGGGCGCCTGGTCGGGCTCAGCGGGGCCGTCCTGGTCGTCGGGGGCCTGAGCCTCTCGCTCCTGGGGGCACCGGCCTGGGCCGGGACCTCGCCGAGCGTGGCCCAGGCCAAGACGCACCTGCTGGTGCTGGCCGACCTGCCCCGGGGCTGGGCGGCCGAGAAGGGCACCGGTGGCTCGGGAGGGGGATCGTCGGGAGGTCTCCCGGGGGGCAGCCAGCTCGCCGCCTGCATCGGCGTCCCTGCCAGCATCGTCGACGACAACTCGCCGAGCGCCGACGGCCCCTACTACCAGAACAAGGACCAGTCGCTCGAGGTCCAGGACAGCATCACCGTCTACCCCTCGGCGGCGTTCGCCCGCAAGGAGCTCGGCGCCATGGCCAACGCCAAGACCCCGGCCTGCGTGGCCACCTACATGAACGGGTCCGGGAAGTCGCTGTTCGAGGGGAAGGGCGACAAGGGGGCGACGGTGGGCACCGTCACCGTGGCCCCGCTCACGGCCCAGGCGTTCGGCCCCAACGTGGTGGGCATCGTCATGACGGTCCCCATCACGTATCAAGGGTTGAGCGTGAGCACCGAGATCGTCTCCGTCAATGCGATCAGGGGACGGCTCGCCCAGTCGATCACCTACGACGCCTACGGCGCCTCCTTCCCGGCCTCGCTGGCCACGCACCTCGACTCGGTGGCGCTCGGCCGGCTCTGACGCGACCGCGCGCCTGCGCTCGCGTAGCGTGCACGGGTGCGTTCGGCGCCCTGCGCCGGCCGGCGCAGGGNNGCTCGGGAGCGTGCTGGGCCCGGCGGCTTCGGCGGGAGCGAGCTCGGGCGCCGGCTCGGTCTCCCTGGCCCAGGCCCGCAAGGCGCTGCTGGCGCTCTCGGACCTGCCCGCCGGGTGGGTCACCGCCAAGGACACCAACACCGGCAACACCACCGTGGGCGACGGGCAGCTGGCCCGCTGCCTCGGGGTCGCCACCTCGCTCATCGCGGAGAACCCGCCCTCGGTGAACAGCCCGCAGTTCCAGGACAGACAGAGCACGCTGATCGTGAACGACAACGTGACCGTCTTCCCGTCGGCGAAGAACGCCGCGGCCGAGCTCGCCATCGGCGCCAACCCGAAGCTCGCCGGCTGCATGACCACCCTCGCCTCGGGCCCACTCAAGGCCAAGCTCTTCGGCAAGACGCCGAAGGACGTGAGCATCGGCACGCCGCTCGTGTCGGCCATCGACCCCACCGCGTTCGGCCCCGGAGTCACCGGCTACTCGCTCAGCGTCCCCGTCGTGACCCACGGGGTGACGGTCAACCTCACCGTCACCCAGCTCGACGCGGTCAAGGGCCGTCTGGGCCAGCAGCTGACGTTCACCGCCATC
>PMPX01000291.1 GCA_003169235.1 Acidimicrobiaceae bacterium
CCCCCGTCGGAGGCGACGAGCCAGTAACCGCCGCCGTCAGCGGTGGCCGCCATCCCGACGACCGGCTTGTTGAGGAGCAGGCTGCCCGCCGAGCCGTGGAACTGCGCGTTGGGGTAGGTGAAGACCCCTCCGTCGGAGGCGCCGAGCCAGTAGCCCTGGAGGCCGGTGAACGTATCGAGGAAGCCCTGCGTGTTCCCGGGGTCCGTGTAGTACCCGCCGATCGCGCACGCCACCGGTGAGTAGCACGCGGCTGTCCGGGCCACGGAGTACGTGCTGCCGCCAGCGGTCGCGTTCGACGGCACCGCTGCCTCCATGGTGCTCCACGTCCCGGCCGACAAGGTCTCGACGTAGCCCGTATCGAGGTTGCTGGAGCCGCCGCCGTACGCGGCGTTGTAGACGCCTGCGGCCATGCAGAAGGCCGGCGTCGGGCACGAGACGTCGTAGAGCACGGCGGATTGACTCGCCTCGGGCGACGCATTGGAGGGCTGCGGCGCCTGGGTCGCCGTCCAGGTGCCGCCGGCCAGGGTGACGAGCCAACCCCAGCTCTGGCCGCCGGTGTCGGTGTACAGCCCGACGGCGGCGCAGGATGTGGGCGACGGGCACGACACGGCGTCGAGCTCATCGAAAACGCTGCTGTTGCCCGCGTTGGACGGGACCGGCGCGGTGGCGGCCGTCCACGCGCTCCCGTTGAAGGAGTCGATCAGGCCGTGGCTGTGATCAGTGGTGTCGACGTACGTGCCGACCGCCGTGCACGCCGTCGCCGAGGCGCACGAAAGACCCGTGACGAAGGTGTCCTGGAGCCCATCGCCGTCGCTGCCCGAGTCGGAGGGCTGCGGCGCGGTCTGCGCCGTCCAGCTGCCGTTGGCCAGCGTCACGAGCAGGCCGTTGATGCCCGAGCTGGTGTCCTGGAAGAACCCGGCGGCGGTGCAGACCGAGGCCGAGGCGCACGACACGCTGTTGAGGAAGGTGGGGAACGACGAGGTCTCCGCCATGGCGTTCGAGGGCAGGGGCGACACCTGTGAGCTCCAGGTCGTTCCCGACAGCGTGTCGATGAACGGCACGTCGTGGTTGCTCGTGTTCCGGTACGAGCCCACGGCCACGCACGAGGTGGTGGACGCGCAGGAGACCGAGAAGAGGAAGGCGTCGGGGAAGACCGGGCCCGTGTCGGTCGCGGTATCCGACGGCAGCGGGGCTTCGGTGGCGCTCCAGCTCCCGCCGGACAACGTCTCGACCACCGGCTCGGAGTAACCGGCCGTGTCGAGGTACTGCCCCACGGCAACGCAGGACGTCGCGCTGGGACAGGACACGGCGTGACAGGGCTGGAAGATGCCGCAATTCTGAGAGCCGATCCAGAGGCCCTGGTCCGAACCGCTCCCGGCATTGTTCGGCTGCGGGGCCTCGGTCTCCGTCCAGGTGGTCCCGCTCTGGGACTCGATGAGCCCCCACGCCTTGCCGGCGGTGTCCTTGTACCAGCCGACGGTCACGCAGCCGTTGGCGGCGGGGCAGACGGACGACGAGGTGTAGACGTCAGGGTTCGTGCTGCCGTTGCCGGCGTCGGTAGGCAGCGGGGCCTCGACCGTCGTCCATCCCGGAGCCGGCGGGGTGACGGCCCCCGCCGGTGCCGGCGGGGTGACCACGGCGGCCACGCCGCTGAGCAGCACGATCACGCCGGCGAGTGCGGGAAGCAGCGCCCTGAGTCCTGACCGGGCCGCAGGGCGGCGCGTCCGGGTGCGGGTAACGGACCGGTCCATTCGCATGGCCCCTCCTTCGCAGTCGGAGGCCACGACCGGCCCCCGTTCTCTTCGACTGCTCACCCCCGGGGGCACCCTACCCCCGTGCTCCCATCCTCGCTAGTGGGACGCGGCAGAGGCCTGCGACGGGCGGCCCCTCCCCGCGGAAGGGGCCGGGGAGGTAGTGCGGAGGAGCCGTGGCGGCGGCGCGAAGGCAGCGAACCTACGACCCCTGGCCGGCCGGCGAGTCCCCGGCGGGAGCGACCCTGCTCTTGGCCGCGTTGAGGAGCAGCCGGACGACGACACCGATGATGGCGAGGTCCAGCAGCATCTGCGCAGAGACGATCAGGCGCGACGCGTCGGTGCGTGGCGTGATGTCGCCGAAGCCGACCGTCGAGAAGATCGTGATCGTGAAGTACAGCGCCTTGGCGTGGTCGAGGTCCTGCGTGAAGGTGAACTTGTTCCCGTGGGCCATGGCGAGGTAGATGGCGGAGAACAGGACCAGGAAGAGCGCGATCACGATGCCGAGCGCCTCCACGGCGCGCAGCTCGGGCAGCTCGGCCGAGTTGATGCGCCCGATCTGCCAGGCGAACACGGCGCCGATCAGCGCGATGTCGGCACCCAGCCGGAGCAGCGCCCGCAGGCCCGACTCGTGGCCGATGGGCAGCAGGAAGTACGCGCCGACGATCAGCACCCAGGAGAGGGCGATCGTGAGCACCGCCTGCACCATGGCCAGCCGCCGCGGGCCGGGCTCCAGGTCCGCCAGCCGGAGCGGCGTGGCGGCAGGGCGGCGCCGGCGGACGCGGCGCACTCCCTCCGGCTGTCCGTCCGATGGGCGCCCGCTCTCCATGGGCCCGACGCTACGAGGTGCCACAGCCGGGCGCGCGCACCGTGAGCCGCGTATGCCCCGAGCCTCGGGTCAGGAGACGAGGCCCCGCACGATCTCGACCATCTTCTCCCCGCACTCGGTCGGGTTCTGGGCCACCGCCACGCCGGCGGCGGACAGCGCGTCCATCTTGGCCTGGGCCGTGCCCTGGGAGCCCGAGATGATGGCGCCGGCGTGGCCCATCTTGCGTCCCGGGGGGGCCGTGACGCCGGCGATGTACGCCGCCACCGGCTTGGTCATGCTGGTGGCGATGAAGTCCGCGGCGCGCTCCTCTTCGGAGCCGCCGATCTCGCCGATCAT
>PMPX01000150.1 GCA_003169235.1 Acidimicrobiaceae bacterium
CGGCCTGCAACTCGTGGGCCCCCAGCACGGTGACCTCGTCGTCCTGCGCACCGCCGCGGCCCTCGAGGCCGCCCTCGACCTCGATACGCTCGCTCCCCTGCCGAACTGATCCAACCGATCCCTACCCATCCAACCGATCCCGCCCCATCCAACCGATCCCCACGAACCAATCCGAACACGAGCACGAGCACGAGCAAAAGGAGCCCATCCCATGTCGATCACCACACCCGCCCATCCGGCCGACGCCGTCCGACTGGTCGGCGAAGAGGACGCCCCGTGGGCCGACACCGGGACGGGCGTGCTGCTGAAGGTCGTGCGCTTCGACTCCCAGCACGGCACGTGGGTCATCCTCAACCGCTTCCAGCCGGGGGTGCAGCTGCAGACCCACCGCCACACTGGATCGGTGGATGCCTTCACCTCGGCGGGGCGGTGGCACTATCTCGAGTACGACTTCTACGTGACGGCCGGCTCCTACCTGTACGAGCCGGCCAACTCGGTGCACACGCTGCACGTGCCCGAGGACAACACCGAGGACACGGACGTGTGCTTCATCATCGAGGGGGCGCTGCTGAACCTGGCTGCGGACGGATCGGTTGAGTCGGTCTCCGACGGGCCCGGCACCCTCGAGGCCTACTACGCGCTTCTCGAGGCGCAGGGCGACCCGCGCCCCAACGGCATCATCGTCTGAGCACATGAGCGTTCGAGTCCGATGACAGCCGAACCCGCCGCCACGGCCGATGCAGGCCGCCTCACCGATCCGTCCCTGTACTCGGGCGGCGACCCGTTCGAGCTGTATGCCGAACTGCGACGGAGTGCGCCCGTGTGCTGGGTCGACCGGGAGGGCGGCGGCTTCTGGGCCGTCACGACGCATCCGGAGGTGTCCTCCATCGGGGCCGACCCGGTGGGGTTCTGCTCGTCGCGGGGGATCCTGATCGACGAGATCGGGACGACGTACGACGCCCCGCCCACGATGATGCACACAGATCCGCCGCAGCACACCCGCTACCGGCGGCTGGTCCAGCCCGGGTTCAAGCCGTCGATGGTGCGGCTGATGGAGGCGGGGGTGACGGCGAAGGCGAGGGCTCTGATCGACCCCATCCAGGCGGGGGTGGCGCTCGACGTCGTGCAGGAGCTCTCCGTCCCCTTCCCGCTCCAGGTGATCTGCGAATTGCTCGGGGTGGACGGCTCGCAGTGGCCCCGCTTCTTCGAGTGGTCCGAGGCGGTGATCCCCGGGGAGAGCGAGCGGTCGGAGGAAGAGCGCGGGCTCCTGCAGATCGAGATGTGGGAGTACCTGATCGCGGTCGCCGAGGCGCGGCGGTCGGCGCCGGCCGATGACCTGGTGTCGGTGCTGGCCAATGTTGGGGGCGATGGTGGCGACGGTGGCGGCGGCGATCGTCTCAGTGAGGCCGAGCTGGCGATGTTCCTGATCCAGCTGCTGGTGGCCGGGAACGAGACCACCAGGAATCTGATCTCGGGCGGCCTGGTCGCCCTCTCCGAGCGACCTGACCAGTGGGCCGCTCTGCGCGCCGACCGAACGTTGATCCCGAGTGCCGTCGAGGAGCTGCTGCGCTGGACGACGCCGGTCATCTCGTTCATGCGGACGGCGACCGCTCCCACCACCATCCGGGGACAGGCGGTCGCCGAGGGGGACCCCGTCTTGCTCGTCTACGCGTCCGCCAACCGAGACGAGGCCGTCTTCGGCGACGACGCCGACCAGTTCCGCATCGACCGTCACCCCAATCCACACGTCGCCTTCGGCTTCGGGCCCCACTTCTGCCTCGGGGCGGCGCTCGCTCGCCTGGAGGCCCGCGTCGTGCTGGACCAGCTCCTGGACCGCTTCGAATCGCTGGAGCCGGCAGGACCGGTCGAGCGAACCGCCAGCCCGGTCATCGCCGGCGTGCGGCACGCCCCGCTGGTGTTCGGATAGGACTCGTCCGGGTCCGGGTCCGGGTCCGGCCCGGCCCGTCCCGGCCTCAGGCTGTCGCGAGCGTCAGATCACCCGGGCATGCCGCAAGATCCTGGGCCACCTCCACCTCGGCGGCGCCGCGTCCAGGCAACAGCTTCAACGCAACCAGGGCGCCGACCACAGCGACGCCGGCGCCGGCGATACACGCCACCTGCAGGCCGCTGTGGAACGCCGTGAAGGCGATGGACTGCAGGGCGGGCTGCGCCGCACGGGGCGCGTGGGCCGCCACGACCAGCGCCGCCGCCATGGATTGGTGGGCTTCGGCCTTCGGTCCTGCCGGGATGGGCAGCGAGCGGAAGGCGCTGGTGATCCTGGGGGCGAAGGACGAGGCGAAGAAGGAGCCGAAGACCGCGACACCGAGCGTTCCGCCGAGCTCCCTCGTCGTGTTGTTGACCCCCGCGGCGGCTCCCCGCTGGTCGTCGGCCACCGATCCCATCACCGCCTCGGCGGTCGGGGCGGTGATGGACGACAATCCAAGGGCCAGGAGCACCATGGCCAGGATGATGGGTCCGAAGTAGGAGGTGTTCGCCTGCGAGTTGAACGCCGCCACCACGAGACCGCCACCCATGAGCAACAGCCCGGCCGTCACGACGAGCCGCGTGCCCACCTTGAGCGCCACCACGGCGGCGATCGGCGTGGCGATGGCCGCCACGATGGCGAACGGCAGCGTGTGCACGCCGGCCGAGAGCGTCGAGTAGCCCTTGACGAACTGGAAGTACTGCGTGATCAAGAAGATGAAGCCGAAGAGGCAGAAGAACGCGACCGAGATGGACAGTGCGCCTCCGGTGAAACGCGGGATCCTGAAGACCCGGACGTCGAGCAGGGGGCCCTCCGTGCGCAGCTCCAGCACCGTGAAGACGGTCAGCAGCACGGCCGACGTCGCGAAACACGCCAACGTGCCAGCCGAGGCCCAACCCCACTGGGGCCCCTCGATGATGGCCAAAACGAGGGCGGTGACACCCACCGTCGACAGCACCACGCCCCGGAAGTCGAAGGAGTGTTGGGCCACCTTGGGCAGCTTGGGGATCAGGAAGCCTCCGGCAATGAAGGTGATCATGACGATGGGCACGTTGACGAGGAAGATCGATCCGTACCAGAAGTGCTCGAGCAGCGCCCCACCCGTGATCGGCCCGAACGCCACCGCGATGCCCGACGTCGCCCCCCAGATGCCGAGGGCCTTCTGCCGCTCGGACGGGTCGGAGAACACGCTGGTCAAGATGGCCAGGCTCGCCGGGAAGATGAACGCGGCCGCCACACCCATCAGTGCCCTGGTGGTGATGAGCCCTCCCGTCGTGTGCGACCAGGCGGCCGCGGCGGAGAAGAGACCGAAGAAGACGAGACCCGTCTGCATCGTGCCCTTGCGCCCCAGACGGTCCCCGATTCCGCCGCCGGCGAGGAGCAGGCCGGCGAAGGCCAGGCTGTAGGCGTCGACGATCCACTGGAGCGAGGTGATGGATGCTCCCAGCGTCCGGTTCAGGGTCGGCAGGGCGACGTTGACGATGGTGTTGTCGACCACGACCAGGAAGACCGAGAGGCACAGGACGGCCAGCACTATCCAGCGGCGGTCCTTGGGTGCGGAGACGTCGGGTGCACCGCCGCCCTGCGCCGCCGGAATCTTGGCGGCGGTCGTGACATCCGTGAGCTCGGGCAAGGGTCCAGGCATGGTGGATGGCTCCTTTGGATCGGGGGGATGGCGAGACACCCTGGTTGTAGAACAGTGTGCTAAAGTTATAGCACGATGTTCTTCAGTACGCGAGAGGTGTGACAGAAAACCGGCGGACCAGGACTCCCAGCGCCGGGATGGAGGCGGCACTGCTCGCCTCGGCCGCCCAGATACTCGAGACCGAGGGCCCCGACGGCCTGTCGGTCCGCCGGATCGCCGCCGCCGCCCACGTCGCGCCGATGGGCGTGTACAACCACTTCGATTCCAAGTTCGGGATCATCGATGCACTCTTCATCCAGGGCTTCGAACGGCTCGGGGAAGCGATGGCCACCATTGGAGACATCCCCGATCCCTACAAGGCGCTCCGTGAGGCCGGGCGTCGCTACCGCGCCCTCGCTCTGGCCCATCCGATGGTGTACCAGGTGATGTTCCTGCGGCCCGTCCCCGGGTTCGTACCGAGCGTCGCCGCCCTCGAGATCGCCGCCCGGGCTTTCGACAGCCTCGTGGCCGCCGTGGAACGGGCAATGGCCGCCAACGTCATCGTCGACTCCTCCCCCGCCGAGACGGCGCAGCTCATCTGGGCCTCCATCCACGGCTGGGTTTCCCTCGAACTGCTCGGCATCGGATTCGTCGAGGACCAGACCGCTGGATACGACCGCATGTGCCAGTCCCTGCTGCGAGGCCTCCGCCCGTAGCCGCGACCGCTGATCCGGGATGCGATGACTATACGTGCTGGTTCAAGCCCCGGCACCCCATAGAAGCACGGTGCAGATCCGGGACGCGGGCGATTGCATCCAGCTGGCAGACTCTTCCCATGCTCGATCACATCTCCATTCAGTGCGCCGACTTCGCCAAGAGCGCAGCCTTCTACGACGCCGTCCTCGCGCCCCTTGGCGGCGAGCGGGTCATGGAATTCGGCCCCGCCATTGGATACGGCATTCCTCCCCGACCGACGTTCTGGATAGGGCAACAGCAGACGGGTGAAGGCTTCCGCGAGACGCACATCGCGTTCGCCGCAGCCGACCGGGCCGCGGTACGGGCCTTCTTCGAAGCGGCCCGGGAAGCGGGAGCCGATGTGCTCTACGAGCCCCGGCTCTGGCCCGAGTACCACGCCGACTACTACGGGGCGTTCGTGCGCGATCCGGACGGGAACAACGTCGAGGCGGTCAGCCACTCTCCCGAATAGCCGAAAACGACGCCGGACGCCGGATGCCGGACGCCGGACGCCGGACGCCGGACGCCGGATGCCGTCGGACGCTACGAACCAGGACGAAGGAGGGGTCGGCTCAGCCGTACTGCGCCACGAAGTGGTCGAGCACCGCAGTGCACACGTCGTGCTGGGCCTCTGGCAACGTGCACGTGGCGAGATACGCACTGGACCTCCCCTGTGCGGGCAGGTAGAGCATCACTCCGTTCGCCGGGTTCAAGCCGCCCGACGGAATGCCGTCCCCGGCGACGCCGACCGGGTCCTCGAACACCACGTTGCTCCCCGAGGGGGTGGTGGATTCCTGCGAGGGAGGCGCCACGGCACAGCCCTCACCGAGATCCTGCCTCGTCGCCGTCGCCGCCGACGGGAACAACGGGCACGCCAGCGCCGCCCCTTGCACCGGGCTCGCCCCGGTCTCGTAGCCGACGATCGCCTCCTCAGACGACGATGTGGAGAGGTGCCATCCCGGATCGGGGTCGGATGGGACGGATTCCCCGCCAGGCGAGATCAACAGCCCCCCACTGCCGTCCGCTCCGTACAACCCGTGGCACGTCCAGGTGGCGGGACCCACCAGCATCATGAAGCCGGCGTCGTCGCTGAAGACGGCCAGCCCCGCTGCGTCGCCGGCGGGCACGCTCACCACCTCCGAGGTGGGAAGCGGCACCACCGTCGGTGAAGGTGTGACGGCGAAGGACGTCGGGCAGGGCACGACCGGCAGCGTCGCCGTGATCGAGGCCTGCGGTGCGGCTCTGCGCGATGTCGATGTCGGTGTCGATGTCGGGGCCGACGGCGTCGTCGAACCAGGCGGCGAGCTCGAGCTCGACCTCGTCACTGGATGGGACCTCGCGGCCGACGTGGACGTCGAGGTCGGCGCCGACGTGGTGGCCGACGTGGAGTCCGCCCTGGATGTGGTGCCGCACCCCGCCATCACCACCAGCCCCGTCAAACCGAGCCCCACGCACCACACCGTCCGCTGCCGCCGCACCCGGCCTCCCCCGCCAAGCACCCCCGTCATCGGTTACGCGTCGACGGTCAGGTCGTCGAGCAGGTCGGCGAAGCGTCGTTGCGCCTCCGCCCGCCGCGTCGGGATGTGCTCGGTCGGCACCTCGTGCGCCACGTACCCCTTCAGCACCCGTCGGGCCACCGTCTGGCGGTGCACCTCGTCGGGGCCGTCGTAGAGCCGGGCCGCCCGGGCCGCCCGGTACATCGACTCGAGCGGCAGGTCGCACGAGAAGCCGAGCGCCCCGTGCACCTGGATGGAGCGGTCGATGACGTCGTAGAGCACCTTCGCCCCGAAGTACTTGATCATGGCGATCTCGATCCTGGCCGCCGCCGCCCCTTCCTGATCCATCTTCCAGGCGGCCTGCAACGTCATGAGCCGGGCAGCCGCCATCTCGGCCATCGAGTCCGCCACCCAGTTCTGGATGGTCTGCTTCTCCGCCAGCGTCGAGCCGTGTGCGTAGCGCGACACCGCGCGCTCGCACAGCATGTCGAAGGCGCGGCAGGACTGCCCGAGCCAGCGCATGCAGTGATGGATCCGGCCTGGGCCCAGCCGGTGCTGTGCCAGCGCGAACCCCGAGCCCTCTCGGCCGACGAGATTCCCGGCCGGCACCCGCACATCCACGTACTCGATCTCGGCGTGGTTCCCGAAGCGCCCGTACGGGGTGTGCGGATCTTCCATCGTCGCCACGTCCCGGATGATGTCCACCCCGGGCGTCTCGACCGGGACGATGATCATGGACGACCCCTGGTACGGATGGACGTCTGGATTGGTCACCGCCATCACGATCAGGAAGTCCGCCACGGATCCGTTGGTCGTGAACCACTTGTGCCCGTTGATCACCCACTCGTCGCCGTCCCGCACGGCGGACGTCGTCAACAGCGTCGGATCGGATCCAGCGGTGTTGGGCTCGGTCATGGAGAAGGCGGATCGCAGCTCACCATCCAACAGCGGCTGAAGCCACCGCTCCCGCTGCACCTCATCCCCCGTCTCCTCGATACCCACCGCCAGCAACTCCGCATTGCCCGAGTCCGGTGCATTGTTGCCGAACACCACCGGGCCCAGCGGCGACTGCCCGAGGATCTCGTGCATCAGCCCCAACTTCACCTGCCCGAACCCCATCCCGCCCAACGAGGGCGGCAGGTGCGCCGCCCACAGGCCCTCGGCCTTGACCTGCTCCTGGAGGGGCCGCATCACCTGGAGCAACTGGTCGTAGGTGAGGTCCAGCGTCTCGAGGGGGAAGACCTCCTCCCGCACGAAGCCACGCATCCATTCCAACTTCTCCTCGAACTCGGGCTCCGTCGAGAAATCCCAGGCCATGACCGCTCCTCCCTGCCGCCGGCTCAGCTACCGGCGGCCCCCACCCTGCCACTACCGTGGGCGCCGTGACCACCACGAGCCACGTCAGCTTCCGCAACGCCGCATCATCGACCTCTTCGCCGCCCCGATCCGACGGCGACACCCCGGGATATCCCCAGGGCAGCCCCCAGGGCAGCCCACCGCCCCCTCCCCAGGTCGCCCTGAGTGGGGCGGAGCGGGCCGTCATCGCCGCCGCCGAGCACGCCCTCCTCGACGATCGCCGGACTCTCACCAGGGACGAACTGGCCGCACTCGCCGCGCTACCCGACGGTGCCGTGATGGCGTTGGCCTCGCTCGCCCACCAGGTGCGCCTCGCGTGGTGCGGGCCGGAGGTCGAGATCGAGGGGATCCTGTCGGCCAAGACCGGCGGCTGCCCCGAGGACTGCCATTTCTGCTCGCAGTCATCGCGCTTCGACACGCCGGTGAAGGCCACGCCGTTCCTGGACCGACACGAGGTCCTGGCCGCCGCCCGCGAGACCGCCGACCTCGGTGCGTCGGAGTTCTGCATCGTTCTCGCCGTCCGCGGGCCTGACGAGCGCACCATCCAGCGGATCCTCGAGCTCGTCCCCCTCATCCACGACGAGACCGGGCTCAACGTCGCAGTGAGCGCCGGCATCCTGACCGAGGACCAGGCGCGTCGCCTGGCCGAGGGCGGGGTGCACCGGTACAACCACAACGTCGAGACCGCCCGGTCGTACTTCCCTTCCATCGTCTCGACCCACTCGTGGGACGAGCGGGCGGAGACGTGCCGGCTCGTCAAGGCGCACGGGATGGAGCTGTGCTGCGGTGCGCTCATCAACGTGGGCGAGTCGGACGACCAGCGCGTCGAGTTGCTGGCCCAGCTCCAGGAGCTCGACCCGACCGAGGTCCCGATCAACTTCCTCAATCCTCGGCCCGGGACACCCCTGGGCGACCGTCCGATCCTCGGTGCCTGGGACGCCATCCGCTGGATCGCGCTGTTCCGCCTCGCGCTGCCATCGGTGATCCTGCGCTACGCCGGCGGGCGCGAGGTGACGCTGCGCGACCTGCAGGCCATCGGCATGACGGCCGGCATCAATGCCCTGATCGTCGGGAACTACCTGACGACGCTCGGCCGCTCCGCCGACGAGGACTTCCAGATGCTCGAGGACCTTCGTATGCCGATCGGCGCCCTCACCGCGGCCATCTGACACCGCCGACCGGAGACCACTCCCACCCCGCCCCGTGCCCGGAACCCCAAACTCACCCCGGGGCAGCGGAGCTGACCTTGGAGCTCACACTGGGACTCACACCGGGACTCACACCGGGACTCACACCGGGACTCACACCGGGACTCATTGCACCGGCTGCG